>JAGORN010000007.1:11476-26754 GCA_018062805.1 Candidatus Saccharimonadota bacterium
ACCCTTGCTTCAAACAGCATGTCTGCTGTTTGAAGTTGTTCTTAGCAAAAGTATTTTTCTTTTGCGCCAAAACAAGGCAAGTCCCTCCTCGCCCACCAAATAAAATAACCGGTACTGCCGGTTTTTTTTATTTGGCATGCTTGAGCTGGGACTTGAACGGGCAAGCTAGCGGAAGCTTGCCCCGGCACCCTTGCTTCAAACAGCATGTCTGCTGTTTGAAGTTGTTCTTAGCAAAAGTATTTTTCTTTTGCGCCAAAACAAGGCAAGTCCCTCCTCGCCCACCAAATAAAATAACCGGTACTGCCGGTTTTTTATAACTTACTTTTTATTGGTACATTTTAGATTGAATTCTTTCCCAGACAATATCACGGATTTTTGCTTTGTCGACAGCTATTTTACCGAGCGCAAAATGTGCTTTATTTTTTAGCTTAAATAATTCTTGTGGTCCAATATAGTCGGCTACTCTGCTATGTTGCTTTCCGGCTGTTTTAATCGACTTTATGTGGCTCATGGCTCTCATGCCACTCCAGCTGACAATTTTTTTATCTGCCGTTCTAGGCCTGACTTTTACAGCTTTTATATTACCAAGGTCAACCCTTCCGTCTATTAACACAACTCTATTTGGGTCATACTTTTTAAATTTCTCGTCGGTGACTTGTGTCGCAGTTTGAATACCTATAATTTGTCGTTTCTGGCTGTCTATTGCTAAGAAATCTGAATTGATGTTTTCACCAGGCTTATAGTCACCGTTGTTTATGCTTGGGGCTTTCTCGTATTGAGCTGGTCCTGGAACAAATGTCAGATCTGGCTCTTGTAGCATAATGTCTAGCAAGGCAATGGCTGTATCGGCTTCGTTCAGACGGCTTTCAGTGGCCTTTCGTAAATTTATATTTTCAGGACTAAAGTAGGCAAAATTACTATTTTCAGAAGCTAATTTCTCTCTTTTTTCAAAATAAGGTAAACACCAAATAGCAATCAGGTCTTGGGCAGTTTTTATTTCCATAGCTCTTTCGTGCTGGTTTTTATTAGGAAAACTAACAATGGGTCGCCAGCTGTTGATCATGGCGCTATTTAACCAGTGAAAATTAATTTCTTGGTAAGCTCGTCTGTAGTGGTCGTCTTCAATTTTTTCAAGTAGCTGTTGCTCTAGCACAGGTAGGCTTGCATTAGCCCAGTCTAAGTAAGCATCTATTTCTGTTTTTTCATAAATAGGTGGCAGTTCACCCATAGAAAAATCATATAAAAGTTGGCCAAATTTTTCTGACCAATGTCTGCTTTCTTTCATTGAAATTTGCAGCTCAAATGGCTCAAAATTGGTTTCAGGTAAAAATTCCGATATATTTTGTGAGTATTCTTTTAAATCCATAACTAGCTAAAATATTAAAACATAAAAAAGTTAAATAGTAAAGTTTAGATAGCTAGATGAGATATAGCCGTAGCTGAGGCTTTAAAAACATTATTTTTGTTTTGCATGGTCCAGACTGCTACTTCGCTAGCCAGTTTAGTCCGCCATTTTGATAGAGTTGTCTTTAAGTCGGTAATTATAACTTCTCCGCCATTTGCTAAAAAAATAATTCCATTTTTCTCACATATTAAGTACGCTCTGAGTGGTTCGGTTAGTTTGGCCAATTTATTGGCAAGCACCAATGTGCTATCACTAAATAGTAGCGGTTCTATAAATTGGCTACTTCTAGCTAATTTTTGTAGCTGAGCAAACGAGGCAACAATAACCGTATTTTCTCTATTAAGTATTAGCTCAGGGGTGTTTACGAAATAATCGACGCTGTCTTTGGTGTAGATTGCTAGCCCAGGTTGCTCTAAAAGTCTTTCTAGCACTATGGCTGTCTCGCTGTTTCGGCCAAGGTCGCCACAAAATAAAGTAGCATCGCTTGCACTGTGTAAGCCTCTAAGCAGGTCTAGTGCTTGTTGGCTGAAACTACCACTGGGGTTAGACTCGCCGAATTCAAGATTTGGAGCACCGACAGGTAGTATTTTTTTGGTAGCGTCTGGTAGGGCGACGGTTATTGTGCCTGCCCCGGCTTTCTCGCTGTAGCTGTAGGCTTCGACTGGCGCCTGAATACTATGTTTATTGCCCCCAATAATTAACAAATGGCCAGCCAAAGCTTTATTTTCTGGCTTAGACCAGGCTATTTCGGCGAAAAGGTCTTTTCCTGGCTGTTGGGTTAAAACACTCATTTAGAAAACTTTTGTCTCGACGACACTTAAAGTCTCGTCGTTAATTTTCATAACGTAGGCTAGATTCTTTCTTTCGATAACTACTGTCCAGTTATTGTTGCCGGCAAGCTTTAGTAGGCCTTCGTCCGGGTTAAAGGCAATTGGGTTAGTAACTAATTCAAGCATTTGGGCGTCGCCTTCGCTGTCTCCTATTCCATAGCTATCATCATTTAGGTCAAAACCATGCCTATCGCAATAGTTATTTAAAATTGTTGATTTATTACCAATTACGAATCTTTCAAACTCACTGGTAAAATTACCGTTTGAATCTCGCCTCATGAGTGAGCCTATACAGTCATCGAAACCGTGTTTTTTAGCGAATAGCTCGGCAATTTCTTGTTGTGAGCCAGTCAGAGCAAGCAAAAAATATCCATCATTTTTCAGTTTTTTCACCAAGTCTGAAGTGAAGTTGTAAACTTTGTGCCCTGAACGCTCAACTACCGTTTCGGCACACTGACTTAGTTTATTCGGTGGTATGGCTGCTATGTTGTCAATGATGGCTTTGACCACTTCGCGTTCGTAATCGGCCCAGGTTGCCTTTAGGGCTCGCCATTCGAAAAACTTTTCTTCTACTGTAGTGGCTACATCTTTTGGAAATAAGTCTTGGTTACCAAGTTCAGCTACAAGTTCGTGAAAAAGTTGCCACCTAAAAAGTGTGCCGTCTATGTCGAAAACCGCAATTTTTTGGCTCACAGACTACCTCGCCGGTATATGAGGTACTTTATGTATTGTAGTAGATCAGAGCCAATTTCTTTTGGGTTAGAATCATCAAATTTCTTGCAGGTTTCATCATCGGTAGAAAGATCAACTATTAAACTAGCTACTTTTTCTAGATTGCTGTCTTGGTTATATATCCACTGGACTCGGTCTTGTTGTTCTTGGGCCCAGGTTAGAGAATTCTTAGCTTCCTCAAGACGATTTTTTAGCACAGGTTTGCTAAACTCTCTTTGTTTAATTCTGTTTTCCCACTCTAGTGGCGAGGCGACAATAATAAATTGTCTGCAAGCAGCAAAGCCAAGTCCGCGAAAAGTGTCCACTGAAGAGCTAAGGGTATCTAACAAGTTGTATTTATTTTTATAGTCCTCGGGTTCGGTACCGTAAATTACTTCAGTGCCGGGAAATTGGTCAAATTGTAAAGAGCGAGCTTTGAGTTCATCTAAGTTAATAGCGGTCGAGTCTAGAAATCGGTAATTATCGGCTCGCTCGCCAGTTCTTTGTGGTCTGGTGGTGTAGCTGGTGACTTTGGAAAAATCTTTAAAATTGGCGTCAATATAGTCAATAAGGCTGGTTTTGCCTACTGCGCTCGGGCCAACTAGGTTGATAATTGTTTTTTGGTCGATTCCTTCTTTTTCTACTTCGCTCACGTTAACTAGCTTAGCAGGTTAAATTTAAAAAATCATTAGCTAAGTTCAATACTTACTGGGCAGTGGTCGCTTCCCATGACGCTTGCGTGTATTTGAGCGCTTTTAAGCCGTTTTTTTAGCTTTGGGCTGACCATTATGTAATCTATTCGCCAACCGACGTTACGGGCGCGAGCGTTGGCCCAGTGAGTCCACCATGTGTAATAACCGTTGCCTTCTGGCGTAAATAGGCGGAAGCTATCTATGTAACCAGCATCAATGAATTTTTGAAAACCTTCCCTCTCTTCGTTGGTAAAGCCGTGCTTACCAATATTGCCTTTGGGGTTAGCTAGGTCATTTTCAGTATGCGCAACATTTAAATCGCCACAAAAAATGACCGGTTTGGTTTGCTCTAAGTGGCTAATATATTCAAAAAAGACTGGGTCCCAAAGACGATGCCGTAGCTCTAGCCTACTTAAATCGCCTTTTGTGTTTGGTGTGTAAACGGTTACAAAATAAAAATCATCAAGCTCAATAGTAGTGATACGCCCTTCCTTTAAGACGTCACCATAGGCATCTTCAAAGCTACCAAAGCCATCACTAATAGCGCTTGGTGCACCGTAAATAACACTTTTTGGAGCAATTTTGGTAAAAATTGCCGTGCCGCTATAACCTTTTTTTTCGGCACTGTTCCAGTATTCACTATATTCAGGCAAATCAATTTCTGCTTGCCCTTGCATGGCTTTTGTTTCTTGCAAGCCTAAAATATCGGGTTTTTCTTGGGCGATAAACGCTTGAAAAGCCCCTTTATTAACAACTGCCCTAATTCCGTTAACATTCCAACTGTAAATCTTCATAGATTCATTATAGCTTTAAATATAATTTTATATGTTATTTAGCTTGCGACCGCTCTGGTTCAATTGTTGTTATTAAACGCTTGAGGGTAGTTTGAGCTTAAATATTTTTCAATTGCCTCTGCTCCAACAAGACGAACATCATGAGCTATTAATACTGGCTCATTGCCAAATGCTTCATCTCCAATAGTGCAAGAGCCGACTATAATATTTTGTTCATCCAGTTGAGCGATCAACGCCGTTACTTCGTCGCTCATTTTTTTAGCAAAAATAGAACCAGCAACTAATGGTGCTGACTCTCTTGAGTGAAACATGTTTATTACTCCTTCTATAAAATATTATACTGCTTTTTAGCAAGTTATAAACCAAAAATAAAAATACACCACTGACTGGTACTGTGCTTCCCAGGTCACGCACTGCTTACTCTTGGCAAGCAATAAGCACTGGTGTGACCTGGGAAATGTTCAACAGCATTTTAAGATTAAACTAACCTAGTAGCCAATGACCTTCGTTCATTTGTTGAAGCGTCTACCTTGTACCTGGTTTAGTTTCTCTTTTTGGTTCCTGACTCGCTAACTGAGCACCTTAGTGTCTAGAGGTCGGTGCGCACTATATGAGCCAGGAATATCACTTGAAAAGAGCCTGATGTTTTTGTTTCGGGCGCTACTTAAAATAAATAGCGTGAGAAACATTATAGTACAAACCTACTAATTTGTCAATAGTAGACAGCTATGCAAAGTGTAAATAAAGAGTAAATTATTTAGTACTTACTACTTTGGTTGTGGCTGGTTAATTGTTTCTATTTCTATATTTGAGAGTACATTTTTAGGTAGTCGAACCTCTTTAGGTAGACCCAGAACAGGCTCATTCTGCCACATTTCGGGCACGTGAAATTTTAGCCGTTGTTCGTCGTGCGTTTTTTTCATAGTTTTAAAGGGGTCGGTCCTCTCCTTGTGGTAGTTCGATAGTCTCAATTTCTAAGGCTTTTTGGGTTGCAGGATTATAACGCATGTAGTTAAAATAACCGTTCAGGTAGGCCACTGGGCGACCAACGGGTTGCTCAGGTGCTTGGTCTGTCTGCCGTTTTGGGTGCTTTTCCATGAACATATTAAATACTAATGCTGGCTTAACTTCAAGGCCCTTTGGCTTTCTATTTTCGATTCCCTTTTTTTAATTTTTTGCCGTTTGTCGTACTTTCTTAGTCCTTTAGCAGTGGCTATTTCGACTTTTATGTAGCGACTTTTGGTCAAAATTTTAAGTGGCACAATAGTTAGGCCTTGTTCTTTAGCAAGCACTAATTCGCGCAGTTGTTTTTTGTTAACAAGAAGTTTGCGAGCTCTGGTTTGCTGATCTTCAGGTAGCGCGTTTCGGTTCGCATTAGTGGCATTAATTGTGGCGTTAAACAGCCATAATTCATGGTCTTTTATATTGACAAAGGCTCCCTTTAAATGGCCATGGCCTGTTCGTAATGATTTGGTTTCGGCACCAGTTAAGACTACTCCAGCCGTATATGTCTGCCGGATATCGTAGTCGCGTCGAGCCGTTTTATTGGTAATTAAAGCAGCGCTAGGTTGCTTTTTAGCTTTTGTGGCCATGAGCTTTATTGTACAAGGGTCGCTAAATTAGGGCAAAACTAGTAGCTATGACCTTGAACTTCTTGCTTGACACTATCCCATATGCTCGGGTCATTCAGGGTATTTTTACGCCAATACCACCACTCACCTCCCCAGGTATAAATGTCGGGTCGACCGATTCTTTTGGCAAAGTTAAAATTTCGTTCTATTTGGATAGGGCTCATTGACCTGTTTTGTTCTTCAATTGTTAGATCTTTAGTAGCACTAGGCCCCCAGGGTTCAACTTGAAGTTCATGAATGAAAATGTCACGATCTTTAATGATTTTTATAGCCGCTGCCCTTGCTCGGTGATACCAAACTGGTGTTGGGTAGGTCAGGTAAAAATGAATAGGTGTTTTGTCGTTCCAAACTATTCGGTAGACACTAAAACCATATTTATCGGGTACGGGTTGGCCGGCTGGAAAGCCGTGTTGGTCGCTGAGACTCATGAAAACTGGGTGGTTGGGGTCGTTTTGCTTAGCAAGGTTAAATTCTTCTATTAGCCTGTCGGTACTAGCGGCACCAGGACATTCACCAAACCAAGCATTTTTGGCTTCGTTCTCGAGCTGGTAGCTAGCCAGAGCCGGGTGGTTTTTGTAACGGTTTTGGACGACAGTGATGTAGTTATTAAGGGCAGCTTGCCATTCATCTGTCCCGTAACCAAAGTCTTTGGCCCAGTTGGGTTGGTGGCACTCGGGCCAGCGCGGTTGCCTGAAGCCTATGGCTAAACTGACCTTAGCACCTCTTTTGGCGGCTTCATCCATTTGCCAGTCGAGGTCGGCAAAGTTATATAGTCCTTTTTGGGGTTCGCCTTCATCCCAGTAGCTCATTAGACGAAAGTTTTTAAAGCCCATGTCATCTAGTAAGGCTTTATAGTTAGCTTGCCAGTCGTTTCCTAGTTCTTTGGCATATTTGACAGAAAAACTAACTCCGTAATTTGGGTTTTTAACTTTTGACCATAGGTAGTCACTAGCGGTACTGAGACCCAGTAAAATAAAAAAGCCGAGCGGAATAGCAATGGCTATGAGCAACCATTTATTCATTAATGAGAATTTTTTTTGAGGCTTTTTTGCGTGCCTCTTATTTTTAGCTCCACCACTATTTTTTCGTGCCATTATGGTTAGTATTATAACACTTAAGGTTTTCATTGCATTATGAAGGTATAATGAAAATAATGAAGATTGGTTTGTTTTCCGATAGTTACTACCCTTCCACTAATGGGATTGCGGTGGTTATTGATATTCTGCATGATAATTTAGTCAAACTTGGCCATGAGGTAGTCATTATTGCTCCTAGGCCGGGTTTAAGGTCTAAGCATGGTCCAGCCATTGAAGGCAAAAATATTATATGGATCCCGGCTATAGAGGGTTTATTTTTCGACGAATATTTAACCAGTGTGTTTTCGCCAACTGCAGTTGTTCGTAAGATTGAGCGTCAAGAACTAGATGTGGTGATTATATTTACCCCTGCCCAAGTTGGGCTTCTAGGTGCCTACATTGCAAAACGAAACAAAATACCCTTGATTGAACAGTACTCGACAGACCTCTCGGGTTATATTAGTCGCTACCCTAGTACTATAATTGGCATGTTTGCATTGTCGTTGTCGGCCCCTTTTGCTCTTAAAATGAAACTTAAAGACATTGCTAGTCTGACTAAAACCATGCTGAGCGTTAAACGGACTAGTGACCTGAAGTGGAGCCAAGACGTGGTAAGCCGAGCACTAGCAATAATGCACAACAACACCGACCTCGTTATTGCGTTATCTGATAAATTAGCTATGCAGATGAAAAAAGACGGCGTAAAAACCGCTATAAAAGTATTGCCAACTGGTGTTGATAAAATTCCTGGTTCTAAAAACGAGGCGACAAATTTTAGGCGCAAAAATGGTGTAAAACCTGAAGAGAAATTAATTTTATATGCAGGTCGTCTGGGTGCAGAAAAAAATCTTGACCTATTAATAGAATCTTTTTTTGAAGTAGCTAGTCAAAATGAGCATGTTAAGTTGATGTTTGTAGGTGACTTTAGTTACAAACCAGTCCTTGAAAAAATGGCGCGTAGTTCGGGCTTTAATAATAGAATAATTTTTGCTGGCCGAATGCCACGAGCTAGTTTAGGTTCAGTATATATGGCGGCCGATATTTTTGCTTTCCCGTCTCTAACCGACACCCAGGCATTGGTTCTTAACGAAGCTGCTCACGCCGGACTACCAATTGTCTGGTGCGATAAATATCTAAATAAAGTGGCTGTTCATGGTAAAAACGGTATTTGCGCTGAGCCTAACGTGGCTAGTTTTACTAAGGCGCTTAACGAGCTAATAACTAATGATGAAAAGCGTAGAAAATTTGGCCTTAGAAGTAAAGTAGAGGCCAAAAAATTTGGTGAAGCTAAAATGACCAAAAAACTTATCCGCGAGCTAGAAGCTTTATAGCTGGTTGGTTTTAAAGCGTCCGTTTTGGTCTTCTATTTGGCATTCGCCCGCCCAGAGACCTTTATTTTGACTTCTGGCCTCGACTTGGTACTGGCGGAATTCATCGGCTTTTGTAAATGGAAAACTAAGGTAGGCAAAGCCATAACCATTACGAATGAGCATAGCATTAACTAGCTGGTTATCTTCTGTATAAACGTATCTTAGTAAGCGTTGGTAACGATCTCTATTTTGGTTTATCGGGTCGGGCTCGAGCCTAACTTGCTTACCGCTGAGTAGGTCGGTTGTGAACTGGCTTGCCCGCTTGCCGAAACACTCGACTGGGCTATTTGGCTTATGAGTTTCTGGCGTATCTACACCAATGAATCGAACCTTTTCTTGTCGCCCGTCCATATCGACCGCAATTGTGTCTCCGTCGTAAACGGTCGAAACTTTGTAAAAACCTGGCTGAGCCTCAGTGCTTATGAGCTTTGAAGTATTTATGTTGGCTTTCGGTAAAACAATATACAGTAAAGCCCAAATTAGCACCCCCATGACTGGTAATAATAATTTTTTGTATTTCACTATGTGTTTTACTATAAATAACCATGTATGAAATTCAAAAATATTTTCCGAACTTAAGTCAGCGTCAACTAGAACAGTTTGGTCAGCTAGAGGCGCTGTATAGAGCTTGGAACAGCCAAATTAATGTTATATCTAGAAAAGACATAGACAACTTATATATACGTCACGTCCTCCACAGCATGTCAATTGCCAAGTTCATAGATTTTAAGCCAGGAACTAAAGTTCTAGACATAGGTACGGGTGGCGGTTTCCCTGGCCTGCCACTGGCTATCTACTTTCCGGAGTGTCAGTTTATTCTAGTTGACTCCATAGGTAAAAAACTAAAAGTAGTGGAAGCGGTGGCTAGCGAGCTTAAACTAGCTAACGTTAAAACTAAGCATGGTCGAGCTGAAGATATCAACGAGCAGTTTGACTTTGTAGTATCAAGAGCCGTGACTAGGCTAGACACAATTTGGAGCTGGTCGAAAAGTAAAATAAGCCCAAATAGTTACAATGACCTTAGAAACGGACTTATTTACCTTAAAGGGGGTGATATTTCAGCTGAAATTCCGAATAATACTATTGTTCAGTTTTACCCCTTAAGTGACTGGTTTAGCGAGGACTTCTTCTTGGGTAAAGGACTGGTTTACATTGCTTCTAAGCCATAAAAAAAGTCGAGGTTCCGCGTAGACCTCGACCTTTGTTTCTCTCGTTTTTGTTCTAATTAATACGATACTCTCATGCTCAGCTATTTGTCAAAGCTTTGTTATAAATCTTACTACAAAACACCTTATATGTTGTAAGAAATACATATTTTCTAATTTTATTACGGACTGAATAAAATAGTTGCTGCTTATTTATAAATATGAAAGAGCAGCCTGTGTCTGCGTGGGTTATTATAATTTCTTGGTGTGGTTACAGCCGTAACAAAGGAGGTAGTTACGCGCTGTCGAAACTATAAAGATTCCGCAGGTGGCTGCTCTATTTAAGGGCCTCGTTGGTCGCTAAAAGGCACTAATTTTCCGTAAACAAATCACTCGGAAAAGGCTCGCGATTTAGATAGCCCTTCGTTGGTAGCGACTTATGAAAACACGCTACATTACTATAATGATACTGCTTGCTTTTAATAGCAATATACAAAATTAATAAGTTTCGTAAAATTCTGGCAAATAACTTCTAATTTGCGAAAAAATGACTTTTTCAGACTCTTCAATTTCATCGGAAAGAGCCATTTGGGCTAGCTCGTCGCAAATTGCAATTCTTTCTTCGAGGCTATAAATAGGTTCAGTTGATTCTATAAAAGTTATTTCTAATTGTTGTTCTTCCATGGTTGGAATGGCGAGTTGCAAAAATGTTTCTGACATGTAAGCCTCTTTTGATTTAATGTTATTACTATAACTTTAGTTTAATAGTCTATGCCATTATTTGCCAAATATTTTTTGTCAAAATGATGTTTTACTTTAGTCATGTTAGTAATAATATCGGCGTACTTTTCGGCTGTAGCTGGGTAATTCCTGCCAGTTAAACAAAGGCTAGTTTTGTCATGTTTGCTGCTAGTTAGCTCGGCAAAGGCACTTTTTTTAAGCAGGCCGTCGTTAACAGCATTATTTATTTCATCGCAAATAACTAAGTCGTATTCTCCGCTCCGGGCGCACGCCAGGGCCATTTTGTAAGTTTCTTGGGCTTGTTTTTTATGTTCTTGGTCACTAACACCTTTAGCGCTTAATTCACCAGCGTGGTAAAAACCAGCGCCACCTTTATAGAAAAACAGTTTATCTTTAAAAATTGGCATAATTTCATTTATAAAGTGGTGTTCGTTGACTTGCCAGCTTTTTATGAATTGTATGTAAGCAATCTTCCAGTTAGCGCCAAGTGCTCTGGCCATTAGCCCAAGACTAGCACTGGTTTTTCCTTTACCTTCTCCGGTATAGACAACTACCACGCTTTTTTTGGTTTTATAATCGTCGAACATACATTAATATTACTTCTTTAAAGGCTAGTTTGTATACCCCAAAAAATAATTAATACTTGATTTTTAACTAATATGTTCATAAGCTTAGTCATAAGACTATATAAATTAGGAGGGTCTAAATAAATGAAGCAACGACATGTTGCGGCTGTTGTAGCCGAAGCACTGGGTGTATTTACCTTGGTGTTAATAGTATTAAGTGTTAGTAGATTAGGGTATCCGTTTTTTACGGCAATAGCAGCTGGAGTCACCATTACGGTTATGGCCAGTGCGTTTGGCAAAATCAGCGGTGGTCACTTTAACCCAGCCATCAGCGTATCAATGCTAGCTATTCGAAAAACTAGTGCTGTCAGAGCTTTAGCCTACATTTTGGCTCAGGTAGCTGCTGCTTTTGCGGCGCTTCGGGTTTATGAAATGTTAGTCGACAATAAGTTGACTTCAAGCTCAGGTCAGTTCGATTGGCGTATTTTTGTTGCCGAAGCATTGGGCGCAGTAATTTTTGGTGCCGCCTTTGCCGCTGTAGTAACCCAGAAAATTGAAGGCTACCAAGCTGCCTATGCTATTGGAGCTGGTCTTTTCTTGGGCATTGTAGTGGCCAGCCTAGTTTCAGTTGGTGTTGTTAACCCTGCTGTTGCGGTCGGACTAAAACTAACAGACGTTAATTACATTTTTGGCCCAGTAGTTGGTGCGCTTGTTGGCTTTGGACTAGTTGCATTTGTAATTAACCCTGTTGTAACTTCATCAAAAGTGATTGCTACTAGCACTACTAAGATTGAAACAGATAAAGTTGTAGCTAAAAAAGTAACGACCGTATCAGCAAAGAAACCAGCTGCTAAAAAAAGTACTGCTAAAAAATCTACAGCAAAAAAGACAACCAAAAAATAAATTGAATTATTTTGTAAAAAAGGTCGGCTTGCCCGATCTTTTTTATTACTTATTAGGGTATTAAGAGCCAGTATTTAAGTTGTTTTTGGCATTGTTGTTGGAACTTATTCTCATCAATTTTATAACTAGTAGCTATGTGATGTAGCTTGTGGGTTTTTTTAGGGTTACGAACCGCTTTTATTTTCAGGCCACGGTCCAATTTGCGACCCGCTCTTCTGAAAAATAAATACCTAAGAGTGTACTTAGGGTACATATATAGTATTCCTGTGTAGTAACCAATTTTACTTATAGGTAGGTCTAGATTGTGGCCGCTCCACTTTCCTCTACTATATGTGTATGATACGTCGCTGAGTTCACTCCATTTATACAAAATGTTTGGAGCTTCAACTAGCTCTTGCAGTTCGTCTTTCATGTCTTGCTCGTGCCAGGCTTTGTCATACTTTTCCATGTCTAGTGCAGAGTGCCATAACATTAGTAGCATATTGCTGTCTAGTATAACAGAGATACGGGCTTTTAGCGGTGATTGGCTATTAGCCAGTTTTCGAAATCTATCATGCCCTTGTAGTTGGGCGAGAACTGGCTGACGTCAGGAAAGTCCAAGTTCATTATTCGTGCCCAAACGGCTTGAATTATTTTCTCTAGTCTAACTACTTCTTCTGGTTTGTATTCAATCTCAAGTTCATGCATTTTTTCAGTCAGACTGTCGGGTTCGACAAAAACTAGCTTTGCTTCATCGACCTCATGATTTTTAAAGCTATGACTGTTTTCAACTAATAGTTTATAAAAGATGAGCTGGTTCTGATATTTATGGCTTTGAACCTCTTTTTTCCATTTTTCAAGTGGCTTCCCTGTTTTAAAGTCAACTACCCTAACCTGTTTAGTATCGTTATCGCTTAAAATTTGGTCAATTTTACCGTTTAAATGTGCATCTCCAACAAAAACACCTTCATGTAAAAACGGGAATTCGCTTTGGGCGCCTGGAATAAAGTTGTGTTGCCAGTGAGGCATAAATTTTTTGAGCGCTTCGGCTCCGCGGTTTTTTAGTCTGTTATATTCCGTTTCAGACAGTTTTTTTTGTTTAAGTTTAGTTTCGAACATTTCATTAATTGTATTTAGCTCAGGCAACTCATGGTGTTTGCTCAAATAATATTGGACAGACTCAAGCGTCTCATGTATTGCACTACCAAACTGACCATCGCTTGACGGTGCTTTTGGAAACTTCAAAATACTATTTACAAAGAAATCGGCTGGGCCACCTCGGCTGACATCTAGAAATGAGTTTAAATGAGTTGCACTGAGTAGGTATGATTCTAGCCGAGGCTTAACGAAATCGAGTAGCTGAGGCGAGTAAGCACCTTCGACGTGTCTGTCTGTCCAGTATAGCTTAAGGCTCTCGACTGGAGCAATGTCTTGATCGCTGACGCGGACTGCTTGGTTGTTAATGGGTAAAATGGCAGTAACTTGCTCAGCTTCGGCCAAAAATTCAACTGGCTCAGTTGTCTTGCCTGAATAATCTTGGTCGTAGCCGAGTAGGTAAAGTGTATGTTTAGCCCGGGTTAAAGCTACGAAGAACAATCTCTTACGCTCATCTTTCGAGGAACTTGCTCTTCTTATGAATTTGAGGTTCAGGGGCAGAGAGACGTTGCTGTTTGGGCTTCTAGTTTTCATGCCCCAAACATTGTCATGAGTTGCTAGGACGAAGACAGCTTCAAACTCGAGTCCTTTAGCTCCATAGGCAGTTAGCAACTGAACTGCGTTATCTCCGCTATGGTAAGGACTGGTGTTGAGAAGCTTCTCACCGGCTCGGTTGTAGTCGTTGGCAAATTCTAGTAGGTCAAAGACATTTAAAGGCCTGTTGAGGTCTAGTTTATATTGTCGTAAGTTTTGCCTGAGCACCGTTAAGTTACTAAGCAAATTAACAAACTTTTGTGGTTTATTATTTTTGGCAGTAGAGCCAAAATAGTAGTCGTAAAATGGAGATTTATATTCGGGTAGCTCCGGTTCATTGAGACTTAAAGCCTGGACACCAACCAGATAGTCCAGTACATTTTCGAGAGTCTCGGTTTGGGCAATTAAAGCTAAGCGAGCGAAAAACAAGGCAATTGGTCTAGTTGCTTTATTGTCAAGCATTAATATCTGCCAGTTGCTCGACTGCCCTTCCTTTTTTTGATTGTCGCTTGCCTGCCAGCTGAGTTGCCAAATTGAACTAGTACTAAGTTCCCAGTGTGGAGCACTTAAGACTGCTGGCCATAAGCTTGATGCTTCAGCTTGGTTGTTTTCAGCTAGTGACTTTATTAGTTTAGCGGCGGTAAAAAGTTCAACTATTTGAGGATCATCAAAAACGTTCTCTCTTTTTTCGTATTTAATTGGTATATTTTTGGCTTGTAAGTAAGGAACAAGAGGTTCAATGTGTTTATGCTTGGGTGCTAAAACTGCAATTTCTGAAGGGGGCACGCCCTGGTTAATCATCTTATGTATTTGACTAGCAACCCAATCGAACTGGCCGGCATCACTTTTAAATTGGTGTCGTTCAACAGTAGACGTTGTAATGGCTTGGTTGCTGGCTGTTAAAACCTTAGCATCAGCCTGAAGTAACTTGGTTAATCTTTCTTCAATAGTATTCGCAACGTTGTAGGCTGTGGTTAAGATATCGCTATGTGAACGGTAGTTCTCGGTTAAAGTAATTATTTCGACGTCTTTGTACAGCCTTGTAAATTCGACCATGCTTCCTTCGATTTCGGCACCCTGAAAACTATAAATTGCCTGGTCGTCATCGCCGACAGCTAAAACGTTTGGTCGTCGCTCGACAATAGGGTTGTTAGTTAGTAGCTCGACAAGCCTAAGTTGAGCCTTATTGGTGTCCTGAAATTCGTCGAGCATAACATACTGGAATTGCTCGTGTAAGTTGAATCGTAAGTCGTCATTTGTTGAAAGGCCATTTATTGCTCTGCTAATCATATCGCTGTAGTCATATAATTTTCTATTTTTAAGCTCAGTTTGGTAGAGTTCGTAAATATTGGCAGCACTATTTAGTTTGGCTACTTCCGCTAAGCCTTTTACTTCGAGCCTGTTGGCTAAGTCTTTTTTTAGCCATTTGTCTTTGAATTTTGTAATTGGAGGTGTTTTACCCAGTAGTGCGAATTCTTCTAGAGCTTGGTTGAGGTCGTAGATCATCAATTCTCTTAAGCTATGGACGGAATTTGGCAACGGTGGCGTTGTTTTAATAGTAGCTAGGTCTTCGAGCAATTTTTGAAAATATGGGACGAACTGGTTATTTAATCTTGGCATTACTGGTATTTTAAGGCTGAATTGTGTAGCTTGGGTTATAAATTTTTGGTTAGCTTTTGCGATTGTTCGCAGGTCTTCTGCTGTTAGTAGAGCTTGTTTAGCTTCCTTTATGAATTCTAGAGCGTC
>JAGORN010000028.1 GCA_018062805.1 Candidatus Saccharimonadota bacterium
GCATCTACCCCACTTACAGCCTTAAGTGCCCCGTCTACCCTAAGCATTGGAGGTAGTCCTACCTGCAAGTGTAAGTCACTAGCTTTTTGTTTTAAAACTTCTTCTAGTAAAATTTCTATTCTAGGTTGTGCTGCGTTTGTGCTCATATCCACCTTTTTCTTAAGCGCTTTCCGATGAAGCGACTCTGTTAACCTCGTTTAGTGTTGTTTTTCCGGCTAATGCCTTCAGGTAGCCATCTTCGCGCATGGTAATCATTCCCTGCTCTTTGGCCTTTTCCTGAATTTCGGCACTGGTAGCTCTTTGTATAATTAAGTCCTGAATATCTTCAGTAATATTAAAGACTTCGTACAAGCCCATTCGCCCTTTATAACCACCAGGATTATCCGGCGAATCTGCGCCCTTAAATAAAGTATAAGCGTTTTGGCCTATTATTGGCAACTTTTCACCACTAAAACCTAAATCTTCTTTAATGGCTTCGCTGTTTTCATCTGTTTCTGGTAGTAAACCTTTCAGTGTAGAGTTGATTGCTTCTACTTCTGGTGCCGATGCATCGTAAGAAACTGGTTTACCACCAATTCTACGAACTAAGCGCTGGCCAATAACTGTTCTGACCGTACTGGCTATTAAAAATGGTTCAATGTCCATGTCTAGAAGACGGGGTAAAATACCAGCCGCACTGTTAGTGTGAAGCGTGCTCAGTACCAAGTGACCAGTTAAAGCCGCTTGCACTGCTAGCATAGCCGTTTCTTTGTCACGAATTTCTCCAACCATTACAACATCTGGGTCTTGCCTTAAAATACTTCTTAGACCTGCGGCAAAAGTTAGTCCTACGTCTGCATTAACTTGAATTTGATTAATTCCGTCCATTTTATACTCAACAGGGTCTTCAAGGGTAACAATATTAATATCGTCACTTTTAATTTCTTGAATTAGCGCATAAAGGCTAGTCGACTTACCAGAACCAGTCGGACCAGAGGTTAAAATCATGCCGTTAGGATTTTTAATGCCCTCGCGAATTTTTCTTAGAGCCCGACCACTATAACCCATGTCTTCGAGCTTTAAACTAGTACCTGTTTTGTCTAGCAAACGAATAACGCATTGTTCACCCCACACCACTGGGCTAATGGCAATACGAAGGTCAATGGGGTTACCCGTAACTAAAACAGTAAACTGACCGTCTTGTGGTATACGGTGTTCATCTATTTTAAGGTTAGATAAAATTTTAATTCTAGAAATAAGCGCTGGTTCAATTTCTTTTGGTAGTTTCATTATTTCGCGTAAAACGCCATCTATTCGGCAGCGAATTTTAAGCTCTTTTTCTAGTGGCTCTATGTGAATATCGCTAGCTCTACTTTTAGCGGCATATTCTAAAATTGCCGATAGAGCTTTTGAAATAGGCGAATCTTGAACAATACTCTTTATTCTATTTTCTTTAGAGGCGCGTAGTTTAGCGTCGGCAATGGCTGCGTCATCGTCGGCATTACCAGTTGTAGTTTTGCTACCTAGTGCTTCGTTTACGTCTTTAGATACATCTAGCTTATATTGGCGCAGTACTTTTTCTATACCGTCTTGGCTTGCCAAATATACCTTTAGCGAGCGACCAATTTTGTTAGACAAAAAGTCAACCGCCTGAACATTGTCGGCATCGAGCATAGCGACAACTAGCTTTTTTTCCATTTCACCAAGTGGTACGGCCATGTACCTTTCGGCTATTTCTTGAGGCAGTAGCGACAAAACCTTAGGGTTTACTTTTGCTCCTGTTAAGTTAACGTAGGGTACTTTTGTAGCTTGAGCAATTGTTTTTGTTAAGTCTTCTTGGTTAATGTAGTTGCGGCTAACCAAAGTCGCCATAAAAGGCTCTCCGTTAGCATTTGCAAGCTTATGTACTTCTACAAGATCAGCCTCAGACAGCAGACCGTTTTTAACTAGCAAACTCTCAACTAACTTCTGGGTGTCGGCCATTAGAACACTCATGGTTCACCTCTCTCTTTTTTGCAGTTAATTGCCTGGGGCGCTATTAAAAGGTTGGTTGTTATCGTTTGATTGAACAGTAATGTCTTTGGTTAGGTCGATTGATTTATCATTTAAATAAACCGTATCTGTATTAAATTCAGCAGAAATTACATCTACTGTCGGCGCAGTAAGGCTATATTTTTGGTCACCGCCAAAAATCATTTTAGCTACTATAAAGCTAAAGACGCCAGCTACTATGGCTACTGCTACAATTATGGCTATATCGTTCTTTTTCATTAGTTTTTGGCCTCGCTAGTTGTTGTTTCGGTTTTCGTCTTAGTATTAGAACCTTCTGGCTTGATGACCTTCTTTTCTAGGTCGAGCTTTTTAAGTGGCTGATAGTAAGTTATTGCTTCTATATTGACATCCATTGCGCCATCAGTACCTTTGTAGGTAATTTTATTAATTTTAATGGGCCTGGTTGATTTTTCAATGTTATTAATAAGTGTTTGAATACTTGCATACGAACCTTTTCCGGCAATGGTAAATGGTATTTCTTTAGGCGCCGGGCTAGTACTAGTTTGCTCAGCATTTAGCTGGTCGTCGGTGCCTGTTATTGAAGAAATTCCAACACCACTGGTGTTCATGAGGTTTTCTAGGCTAGTTGCAAGAGCTGGAAAGTCGTACTTGCTAGGTAAAGCATTTAAGACAACCTTTGAATTTGGCTCGTTGGTGCCAATTATAGACTCGCTAGAAGTGTCAAATACCACATACTGAGCTTGCAATTGAGCTGCTGTTTTAATGTTCTTATCTAGTTGATCATTAGCTTTGTTTCTCAAACTTAAAACTTTTCCTTGGTACTGAAACTGTTTCCAAAGGGCTTGAGTGGCTACCAAAGAAAAAACCAAAGCTACAACAGCAACACTAAGATATATTAGAACTTTAGTGTTCGACTTTTCTATTTGGATTCTTTTGCTCGAAAGTTTGAAGTTATTGGTATTAATTTTGGCCATTTTGTGTTCCTGTTTCCGCCTGCTTATTAAAAAGTGCATTTGGGGCTGTTTCGCGGGTCGTCACGCCTTGTTTTGGCACAAGTTCAACACCGCTACCACTTGTACTAAATAAAATTGGATCGTAAGTTAAGTCAATGGTGAAAGATGTTCCTTTGTCGTCTCTAGAGAAAGAACTAAGTACGACACTAGGGAAAGCTGTCGTAGTATTGTCACTATCAGCTGTTTTGTAGTTTGTAAATTTCAGGGTATCGACAAAAACATTATTACTTTGCAAACTGTCGGTAGTTCCTTTAATGATCATTGTGTTGTCTTCATAGTTTATGTCTAGGTCAGATATTTGGACATTTGACGGAACAATTTTAGATAAATAACCAAACAGTCTTGAGTTTACTGTTTTGTCACCATGAAGCTTATCTAGGCTACCCAACTGAGCTTGGACGGTTAACATTTTTTCAATGTCTTGTATGTTTTTTAATTTTTGTGCTGACTCGTTTATTTGTTTATCTGCTTCGTTTAGTGCATATTTCTGCGCACCGACAACTGACAGCATAATGGCAACTAGTCCTGCGCTAGCGGCAATGATAATTATTGAAATAAAGATCACTGTTCGGCGTTTTTGCTCGGCCTTGATGTACTGCGTTTTAACGTCTGGCAATAAGTTTAGTTGAATAGCCATTTAGCCAACCCTCTCTGCTAGTCCAGCCGCCACACCAAAATGGTTGGAAACAGCCATTAAATCGTTCTGACGATTTTCAGGAAAACTGATATTACGCCAGGCGTTACCAATTTCAATATTAACTCCAAACTTATTAGCTAAGTACAAAGGAAACTCAGGCAAAGTACTAGCTGCACCGGTGACAATAATTCGGTCTAGCGGTGCGTTCGGGTAACGGGTGCTATAAAACTTAATTGATTTCTCTATTTCGGCAACCAGCGTATCAACCACACCAATAATACTTTTATATATTTGGCCCTCTAGCTTGTCTTTACTAAGGCCAAATTTATTTACAAATTGTTCGGCTTGTTTTTCATCTACATTTAAGTTCTGCGAAGCCGCTTTCAAAATGGCGTCACTACCAGTTGGAATTGAACGAGTTAATCTTGGGCCACCATTAACAGCAATGACTATGTCGGTAGCTAAAATACCCATGTCTAGGACCATTTGTGGAGTTGTTTGGCCGTTGCCTATTAAAGCCCTAGAAATAGCCAAAGCATCTGGCTCAAAAGCAATAACGTTCAGGCCAATACCTTCTAGTAGGTCTAATTTTTGTTCGATATATTCGTTTGGAACACTAGACAGTAAGACTTCTAGCTTGTTAGTATCTACTGGGCTGTCACCTAGCAGGGCCCAATCGACCTTACTTTCGTCTAACGGTGTTGGTATAAGTGTATCTGCCTGGTAGCGAATCGTTTTACCAAGTTCAGAACCACTCAAACGCTCAATGTCTACTACAGTTGTAAAAATTCTATTACTTGGCAGACCAACAGCAACATTACGGGTCGTAACCCCGCTTTTAGAGACCAAATCTTTTATTATTTGGGAAACTTTTTGTTGATCGGCTTTTGCGTCAGATAAGACTAGTTTTTGTTCTACTGGGACAAGTGCGTATTTTGCTAATGCTTTTACGGGCCCACTCCCTTTTAATTGGACTAAGCGGATTGCTGAAGTTCCAATATCTAGGCCAAAAAAGTCCTTGACGCCACTTATGACGTTCATGTTTGTAATTGTACCATAAGCATGTTAATTGTTGAAAAACTTTTTTTCATAATTATAACCTCGGTGGTGCTAAAAATATTGCTTCTACTGTGCCACCACTATCACTACTAGACTGCAAAAACGGCTGAGCCCAATATAAATAAGTTGGGAAATTGATGATTTCGGCGGCCCCAGAATCAGTATTGGGGGTGACGGTTCCACTAGGCACACCAGCTAAGTTTGTAACGCCAGCCTGATTAGCATTATTGCCTTCCCCTGGTGTTAAGTAACGACTGCCGCCTACCCTTTGGAACTTAATATCGCTCGCTTGCAAACTACCATTAACTACCAGTTTAGTGCGACATAAATTATTGAGCTGGGTGTTAATGACTGGTAGGCCAGAGTTAGTACAAGTATAAATAGTGCCCTTAGATATAATTATGGCGTCTAGCCTAGTAACACTTTTATCTATATAAACATCGCCCTGAGCCATTATTAGTGCAACACCAACGCTTGCAGGGTCACTAAAGTTAGCTGAGTTATTAACAATGTTGCCAGTTATAGTTAGTTTACCGTCGGTCTTGATGGTCAGTTTCTTGTTGTAGCTACCTCCAGCTAGCTGCTTGTCGCCTGTTAAGTCGTAACATTTGTCGTCATAATGAAAGACTGTTGGCGTAGTGTTAGACTTATCGCAGTATTCTGGTAATTGAATTTCGTCGTATGGGTTTTTAACGTTACCTAGGTACGACATGAACGAATCTAGACCACCCGGTGCGTTAGGTACTGGCAAACCGACCGTTCTAAAAGCAGCTGTATCTAAATAGTTAGTTGCCCCACTGGCAAAAGCTGCATACTGGGCCACTGAACCCCGACCGTCATAGTAGCCGTCATTGTTAGAAGTATCGTTAAACTGAACTACCCCGTTTTTGGCATAAATATCGTTACCATAAAAACGAACAAAAGGCACTTCATAAACCCTAGCAGTAACTTCGTTACCTGTTTTTGGTACTGGCGAAGTAACATTAGTTATGAACTTAATTTTATAACCAGGATTTTTAGTGTTTAAATTGTCGACATTTAAATTACCCTCGTAAACGGTGCCACCACAACCACTTAAGCTTGAGGTTCCGCTGCTAAGGTAGTTGTTTTCAGGCGAGTCGGCCTGGGCACTAGCTACCCAACCAATGCTGACCGTAAAGCCAGCTGGCAAGCACGGGTTAAATTTTATTTCATGCAAGGCTTTTTTAGGCCCAGTGCCTTTTTCGTAGTCGCTTACTTGCACGCCAGGACTAGCTCCTACACCATTAGGGTCATAAACAAAAACACAAGCAGTTGCCGTTTGGGGGCTATAACTAGCCCAGCTAGGTTTTGAGCTTAGGTTTGTTGTTCGGCAATGGTAGCCAGCGCTTGTTGAGGCGTTAGTGTTAAAAGTATAGTTTCGTTTACTGCCAAAACCATAATTACCGTCGGCTATGTTACGAGTATTCCAACCGCTAGTTGGGTTCTCGCCAGTTATTTGAGCTTTATATGTTGCATTACCCGGGTTGTAAACATCGTTGACATCTACCCAGTTACTAAATGTCACCGACTGGCCTTTTTGAATAATACTAGCACTAACAGTTGCTTTAGCCTGTAAAGTAGCTGTAGACGGACAATCTTCGACATATATTTCGTCGTAAGGCACGCTATATTGAATAGTATTGTTGTAGTAGACGTTTTCGAGTCTTAGCTTGTATTTATGATTAGGCTTAGCCTTAAAAGTGTTTTCGACAGTTCTGTTGTCACCTGCGGGCACCCAGTCGCTACCCCAGACATCGTTACCTGTGTTTAAGTCTTTTACATTTGCCCTGACGTTACCTACCCAATCAGGTTGGGCTCCACTACCACCAGCGTTGTCCATGTCATATA
>JAGORN010000029.1 GCA_018062805.1 Candidatus Saccharimonadota bacterium
CTAGAGCTAAAATTGCTAGTTCATTAATTGAACCTATTGTTAATAGTTATGCCCGCGGTGATCATGAATCAGATAGAAAAATCCAAAGTGTCCGAAACTGCGCCAAAATCTTACTACCCGAGCCCACAGAAGCTTTCGACTCGACCGACCCAATTGTTATAGCCAATGCGGCTTTTATTGCCACTGACCGAGCTATTTATGAGGCGCGAGAAGCTAAGAATTTCTCTGGTGTTAGCCAAAAAATTATAGAAGCAAGCGAACTTAACTATGTCTTCAATGTTGCTAACGCTTCACTTAAAGAGGCAGCCAAACAAACTGGTAGCACTGCTGAGACTATAACAACTAGCAATAGAGCTGAGCAAATAAAGCTAATTATTACCGAAGGATTACCGCAAATAGAACAACCAGCTCTGAAAAATAATGCTACAGAAAAACTGGCTGAAACTGAACCAACCACCGCTTGGCCTCGGCTTGTTAAGTTTTATAGCGAGCAAGTCACTAGACCAAGCCTAGATGAAGCTTTAGTAAGCCAAGTGCCTACCAAGCAAGAGCAAACTTCGCAAAAAATTGATTTAAAAGCGCAAACTGAAACATCTGAAGAAAACCAAGACGACAAACCTAAAAATAGTAACCACACTGCTAGAAACATTGGCGTCACCGCTACTGCTGTAGTAGCTGGCGTTTCTTCAATCATAAACCCTAGTGTGGCCAATGCTACACCAATTAGATCCGGTAGCGTAGCAGCATCCAATTTTACGCCATCACAACTTTCTGAAGCTCCTTTAGTTATTACTTTTCCCGCTCAAGATGAAAGCCAACCAGCTAATAATGATTCACCAGAAAAACCCGAACATCAAGCTGAACCGACCTTAGGTATTTCAGAAGGTGAACAAACATCTCTTAATGCTGGCGAACAAGGTTCGCAAGATTTTCAAAATATCGTCGAACCAACTACTGCTAACACCAAAACGGCAGTTACTCCTCTAGAGGGCACCGAACTTGGTGTCCCATCTGTTTCATTAAATGAGCAGTCAGACGAGCCACCAAGCAATGCAACTAGCCCAACTGAGACTAAGCCAGAATCAACGCCAACTGAAACCATAGACAATAACCCTACACCAGAAGTGCCAGATTCGGCCGAGCCAACATTTCAACCAGAAATTACTCCAGCACCAACTGAGCCAATAACAACAGAACCCATAACCGACGAAACCATTATCTCTACAACTTCAGAACAAACTGTAACAATTGGCGATATTTTTAATACGACTGACCAACAAGAACCAACGCTCACTGACGAAACTGAAACCACGCCAGTTGAAACCACTCCGCCAGCAGAAACTGACCAGCCACCTATCCCAGTTTCAACCGAACCAGCAGTTAGTGTATATGCTGCCGAGCCCACTACAGCCGAAGCTACAGAAGCCATTGTTGTCAGTGTAAACCCCGAGCAAGTATCAAGCGAAACACCGGTTCAAGCTCCGAAAGCAACCGAACAAATGAATTATTTACAATACCAAGAAACAGTTGGCGACAAATCCGACGCTCATAAACTAGCAGCCAAAATAAGCTCCGAAAGCCCTGACTTATCACAACAACCAAGTAACTTAAATAACATAAGTTCTTATCTTGAAGACATCAACAATAAACACCTCACAAAAATGCTTGGTTCAATAAATAACCAAGACACCGCCAAGCAAGCCACTAAAGATGTCAACAAACTTGTCGCTTACGCCAAAATAATTAGCCAGCACCCTGACGCCCTAGAAGATGAAAACTTCAAAGCCGAAATAGATTATTTGCTCCGCAAAACTCCGGCTGCTTACAAAGATTCCCCAGCACTGTATGCAGTTTTGCTTGCCAATAGTAAAGAAAAGGTAGCTTCTGACCAAAATTATTTAAACTACGAATCCACAGGTTCAACCGATGCAGACAACGCCATTCAGTTACTAACAACCGCGGCCGTAGCGACTGCTTCCAATAAAGCTATGGCTAAACTACCTAGTTTAGACGACAGCTTAGAGTATGAAACAGGTCAATCGCCTGAAGGTAACTATCAAAAAGCAGAATTCCACCCAAATGAACAAGCACTAATAGATGCCGTCGATAAGTATGCTGAGCCAAGCATCAAAAATAGTCCCGAAAAACTAAACTACTTCAAAAAGCTGGTAGTCGCCATTGCTAAAGAGGCTGCCAAAAGCCATGCCGACGTCAACCTAGCAGTAGTTGCCGCCCAGGGTATAGTTGAAACTGGCTGGGGTGAGGCAGCTCACGGCAACAACCTGTTCGGCATTAAGGCTGGCTCTGACTGGACAGGCCCAACATTTAACAGTGGCACTCAAGAATCCGTCAACGGTAATCTTATAAACATCACCGATAAATTCAGAGAATATGGTTCAACCCAAGAATCTGTAGCAGACAGGCTCAAGTTAGTCGGTCCGGGCCACGAGAACTTTGAAAAAGGTTGCGCATCTACACCAGATACATACTTAAGGAGCCTTCAAGGTAAAACTGGCAATGATCCAAAATGTAGAACTCTTGTAGATGGAGTACTAGCCTACGCTACAGACGACAATTATGAAGCAAAAATTAAATCTATCATTACTAGCAACAATATAGAGCAAATATTTGTAGAAGGCGGACTAGGAAACTATGCCGATAAAATATATGCAGAAGCTAAAGCAAAAAGAGAAGCTAACGCAGACCGGACTAATAGAGACAGTGGCAAACTAGTAGAAGAAGCCGTACCGCACGGCAGACAAGTAGCCGAGCAAGCCAGAGAGTGGGTAAAAAATGACCCTAAATGTGGCTTTACAGATGACAAGACATGCCATAACAGATGTCTAAACATTGTCAGAAAATTATGGAATGCCGTCGGGCTAGAAGATGGCCTTAAAGACCCTACGGCACTTGACGCTTACAAGCGGTACAAAAGCAACGGCTGGGTAAATAAAAAGGGGCCAATCCCCGTAGGGGCCATCATGTGGTCGAAAAGAAAAACAGGCGACCCTGGTGCCGGACATGTATTCGTTTACTTAGGTAACGGTAAAGCAGCTAGTAATATTGGATACAACTTTGTTATTGTCGACCTAAACGATGAAAATTCAATTTATGACAGCCATCAGTGGGACGGTTGGAGTGAATACCACGGCTAATAATGCCATAAACCTAGTTTAAAGGGGGGCGAGTTTTTTACGCTCGCCCCCCTGGTTTTTATTGCTCACTTTTTGCCGCCTCACGGGCGTAGTAAGCAAAGGCTGTTCTTGCTAACCAAGCAAAAACAGCTAGCGCGCCGGCGTCGTCGACCATGCCGAATGGCCCAAAGACCACTTCAGGCATCATGTCTACGGGTGAAAATATGTAAAACATTATCGCCACCATCACCGACTTAACCATCAGGCTAGCCCTCGGGTACTTCAGTACCACGTATGCCGACCTAATCCAGCCAGGTTGTCCTTTTTTACTGGACATTTTCCACCTCCAAAAATCTAAACTAAACTATCAGCAGTCAACTATATTATACAATAATCATGTCTTTAGGTACAGCCCAATACTCAGCTTCATACCTTCATGGCTACTGCCTTGCATCTGTCTTAGTCCACGAACCTCTAGGATATTCCACCTCTATGAGCTTATCTATTCTTATATAAAGTGTTCTTTTACCGTAACAACTTTGTCTTATCTGCTTCACCGTCTCATATAGCTCCGTGGTCTTAGCCTTGGAGGCGAAAATGTAGGTTTTAGGTGAATTTAATAATACATCAAGTCCGTTCGTTGTTTGGGCAACATGCTCAAGGTAACTTTTTGAATTTGGGTCATAACTACTTAAATCTCCATTAGTCCCAAAAAAATAATCTACTTGGCATTGTTTCATGAGTTCAATTACTTGTTCGTTGGTCTTACCAGCACTAGCATCGTTGACAACCTCATTTTTAAAATACCATTTGCCATCTTTATATTGCTCGTAATTACCATCATGCCAAAATTGAGGCTTACCACATTTTAACTGAGCTTCTCTAGCTATAGGTACCATCTCTGCTATATGTCGATCGGCAATAAACATATTCGAAGGGCTACCGTCATAACGAGTTATAACTATACCACTAGTAGTTGACTCTGCGGCCGGTATAGTAAATCCATCGTTAGCAAGAGGCTTGGTTTGGTTCGTGTAGTTGAAGACTTTAATTTGGCAGGAGTTTATTAAACTAACCGCCTCTTCTTTAGAGATTTCAGGTTTTTTGTTATCTTCTATGTTTTGCTGCCTTCTAGCTTCATCATCTTTTTTATCTTGACGACTCATATTTTCAATTTTCCGAAAACCTAAAACAACATTCGAAACAATCAGTGCACCGTAAATAAATATTGCCACCGAAATAACCAAAGATACTATAAAAAGAAACAATACTTTTCCTCGTGGCTTATATTTTTTTAAAGCCATCGGCACGAAAACTAAATTCATCAGAGACGCCCCGACCAAAAATGGCACCAATGTAATATATAAAAATATAGCCACAAACTCACCACCTGTAACACCCGCCAAGCTGAAAAGAATAAGAACGAATAACCCAACACTTATTAGCTGAGCTATACTTAAAATAATTATGTTCCGATACTGTCTAGATTTTTTCAAATTATCATCTTGCACTAACTGTAGGCTAGCAGGCTTCTCTTTGGTGAACAGTAAAGATATACCGTAGATTATGGAAACAAGGGCTAGCGGTAGTAAGCCATAAAAAATTATCATTCCATAAAAACCAAACGGAATTTTTTTAAGAATATAGTTACTAGTTATAGTTATAAACAAAGGCAGTAAAATGAACAGCAATGCTCGTCTTTTATTTCTAGTATTAAAATAACGAGAAAAGGGAATATTGCTGTCAGAAAATTGACTACTGTATGTCGTTTGTTGTTCGTCAGCAATTTGGCCAATTATTGGTTGCAGTTCCTTGTTTAAAAAACTGTCATTAATAGTCTCAGTGGAATTGCTCTTAGTATTATTTTCGTTTTTAGGACTCATTTTTATTTTTTTCTTTATGAGCTCATTGTAAATTGAACAATAAAAAATGTAAAGATTAATTATTCTCTGGTTTAAGTACTGGTTTCAAAACACGATTCAATCAATGCACCTGGAAAAATGCAACAGGGCAGAGTGGCTAGAAGAGCAGTTACGCTGTCAACTAGACGACGAGATTGATGTACCGTGCTTGTGGCAAGACTTGCTTCGCACATCGGTCGGCCGCATTAGCTGGCTAGAAGCAAGTATTGTTTCGGTTAACGCAACCGCCACTAGTGGGTCGAGAAACGGCATTGTAAGCTCTATCGCAAAAAAACAGTCATTTGACTCTATTCTCAATGGTTACTTATAAATATACTAGGTAATCCAATGGCTTCGTTACACTATTTAAGGTTATTACTCCATAAAAGGAGACAGTATCTCGTCAGCATCGAGACCAGCTTGCATTAAATAGCCGTAGGCGGTTTCAAAAGCTTCATCAAATGGTAATACTGCTATTTCATTCCGAGTTTCAGGGTCGAAACCGTCGTCCTCGAACGGTGCGAGCACATCGGCAATCTCAGAGCCAGCTAGCAGTTCAGTCGCAACCTCGTCCATACCCATGTTTTTGGCGTACTCTGCTGCATTTTTGAGATCCTCTAGGGCTAGATCTGCCCTACCTATATCTCTTCGTAGAGTTGCAGTAGCGATTATTAATCCGATTTGCGCTTCTGCATATGCTGGGCCTTGTTGCTGATCAACAACGGTTTCGCCTAACTTTTGGTACTGTTCGGTGAGTATGCGAATCGCCTCTTCATCTCCACATTTATATGCGTCTATTAGCGCACTACGAAGTTGTCTCAGCTCGACTGTTTCGATATAACCGAGTTCTTCTGCAAGCGCATCAAACCCCCCTCGTGACTCTGTCGAATCTTCGAATAAATCTGTTGCATGTTCAAAGCTGTTACTTTTTTCCATATCTTAATTATACCAATAAAGCGAGCTAACCGTTCTTCTGCCTATTTAGTACATGCAGTATATTTATTGTGAATATCGTTTGAATCCCAGCCAGCACTCGTCATGAAAAAAGCCGGACATGTAGTCCGGCTATTATCATGGCTAGGGTGGAGGGATTCGACCTTTACGGCAATTAAAATTTAGAATTGCCAAGTAAACCCTTCGGGTTTTAGGCGGCCAACAGCAGACTTGCTGTTGTCGTTTGAATCCCAGCCAGCACTCGTCATGAAAAAAGCCGGACATGTAGTCCGGCTATTATCATGGCTAGGGTGGAGGGATTCGAACCCCCGAATGCTAGGACCAAAACCTAGTGCCTTACCACTTGGCGACACCCTAATATTGGTATTGTTAAGTGCTAGTTTTGTGTCATTTCGGACAAATATTTAGGGGCTAGTGCCTTGGCAAGCTCCGC
>JAGORN010000008.1 GCA_018062805.1 Candidatus Saccharimonadota bacterium
GGGTTGTACTAAACTCATCTGATAGAATATACTTTAACAGTAAATAAATTATGGTCCCGTCGTCTAACGGTTAGGACACCAGGTTTTCATCCTGGCAACCGGGGTTCGATTCCCCGCGGGATCACCAATCAAAGATGCCCACTTTATATGTGGGCTTTTTTGATTGGTGATGGGCCCCGAGAGCAAGCCAACTGCTTGGCTTGCGTGGGAATCGAACGGGCGGAGCGTTGTCGAGCAATTCAGCGAGACCGCGAGCCGGGCCCGAGAGCAAAAAGCTAAAGTTTTTTGACTTGTGGGTCGAAATTCCCCCTTAGCTAAATCATTCGTTATAAACTACATTAAACATTAAAAACACCCTTCCGAGGGTGGAAGGGTGTTTTATTAAGTTTTGAGCGGTCAGTCTTTTACTCTTTTTAAACCTTTTTATTTTACCATGACTGCCCACTTATTAAAGGCTTCGGCCAACAAAGTAACGGTAAGCAAGAGCACTTATTGACATTACTCCTACGAATAACCCAATCATCTCACCAGGACCAGTATTTGGTAAAGTTGGAGTAGTTGGTGTAACTGGCACTTCAGGAGTTACAGGCTTATCTTCCTTGAAAGTAACTTGCTTAATACAACTCTGGCTTTCAGCGGTTTCTAGTTTGCCATTAACCATAAAACTCGGTACGGCGGTGATAACGAATGTTCCGTTATCGGCATATTGGTGTTCAGCTACTTTACTAGTAGAGACAACTGCGGCGCTATTGTCACCGAAAGTAAACTTCGTATTTTTATACTCTGCACCACCTGCTTGGCTAGTAGTAACAGTAGCCTTGATTTTCTTGGTACCAATAACATCTACCTGTAACATATCACAGCTAAAGCTTGGGGTAGGTTTGTCGCAAGTTTTGTTAATTGTGACAGTAGCTCGGTCAGTTGTCCATTGTTTTCCAACGCTTGCTTCTGCAATATTTACCAAGGTATTAACGCCACAATCTAGCTGGTCTGCGCTTGGAGCTTTGGCTTTAAACATTACCACAGCCCCTGAGTTTGGAGAATAACTACCTATGTCAATTCCACCGTTAGACACTATTCCATCGTTGCCAACTGGCTTAATAGTGGGGTCATTACCATATTTTGCTAGTGTAGTACCAGGTACAATACTAAAGCCTTTTGGTAGTTGGTCTCTTAAGACAGCATGGTCAATTTGAGCGTTACCAACGTTCGAGAACCTTATTTGGTAGGCAACAGTTTCTGATGGCTTAGCCTCTATACTCTCAACCCAATTATATTTATCAGACTCACTTGCCTTGTCCTTAGAGACAGTCTTAGCAACTGTAAAGTCTTTAGTTTCCATTTGAATTTTGACTTTTATAGTTATGATGCCTGTGTATTGGAAACAGCCAGGTATCGTACCATTAGCACCTTCATAACCTATGGGTGCACCTGTGGTAACTATTGAATCATTTAGTTTATAACCAGCAGGCACAGCATTTGTGTACATTGTGGCACTGCCAGGTACATAGTTCATCTTGAAGTTGTTGCCACCAACAAAATCGGTCGTGTCAGAAACTTCCTCGGGTTTTGCATTAGAGGCACTTATGTAAGCATTGGCTCGCATAGTGTTCTCAGTAACGGCTGGTAACCATATCCGCGCTTTAGTGTCTTTAGCAATACCTTTTCCACTTGCATTCAAGTTATCGGCTGCGTTGTTATGAACGTAAATTCTTAGTAGCATTTCTTGACCATCTGAGACCTGATTCTGATCGCTAAAACCACCTTCACTGGTGTTGGTTGCAGGTTTGGCATCAAAAAATGCACGCTCATCACCATAATTTGGGTTATCTGTTATTGAATTAAAAGTAACGTATGGCGCAGGATTTTTTATCGTAAATGTTGGTCTTTCGGGCCACCAAGCACCGGCAGCAAATGTAATGCCAAGTAAGGCAACCAAGAAAATTGGTAGAACCAATAATTTTTTGGGTACATATTGGGCTAAACTCTTTAATGTCTTGAACATTTTATCTCTCCTTATAATTTGACTTAACTTTTAAAGAGAAGTCCCACCTCACTCTTTAAATCTTTTAACTGTAGCTATTGTCTATATTTATAGCTCTATTTTAACACTTTTATGCTTTTTTGTCAATATTTATTAGAAATCATCTGGGTTACCCTGAGCAGGATTGCTAGGGCTTGGAGCATTTTCGGCAGGCTGGGGTGCTGTAGTAGCAGGTGGCAAAACATCACCTGTACCTGGACCACTAGGTGGATTAACAGGCTGTGGAGCTTGTTCTTTCTTAGGAGCGCCACCATTACCACTATCTACTGGCTTTTTTGCCGGTTCATGTACGCCAGTCCCGGGACCTTTTACTTGGTCAGGCACATTAGGATTTTTCAAAACATCTTTAGATGGGTCCTTCGGCGTAAGTGTTGGTTGAGTTGGTGTTGGAGTAGGTGTTGTTTTAGGCTTAGGGTTGTCGTGTTTAGGGGTCTCTTTTGGAGGAGTAAATGGTATAGGCCATTCATATTGAGGGTTCAAACAACCAGCTCGACCTAGAGCTGAATTTTTTTTGAACTTGATAACAGTTTTTTTGGCGTTCGGATTTTTGCTGTCTATAGCAGCATTACAAGCGCCCGAACCGATGTACATAAATACTGCATCACCAGCTTTATTTGATCGCTCGCCAGCCTCTACAACCTCACCATTGGCAAGAATCGTATTCTTCGGTAGTACCGTGGGTTCATTGAATCTGATAAAAACAGTTCTACCTTCTTCCGTCATAACATCTTCTACAGAGTCTCCCGAAGCATCAGATAAATGTTTAGCATAAATGTTCGCTGATTGACTGTTGCTCTGCAACCATTTGAAGTATTCTGCTCGACTATTAGCAGGGTTAGCGAAAGCTCCTTGACCCGCTTCATTAACATCTACTTCTTTTTTATTGTTCATTATTATTGTGTAGTCATTTTTATCAAAGCCTTGAGTGTGTAATATTTTCTTTGCAGTATTTACTGCGAAATTAGGACCACAACCTTGTCCTTCGTAAGCCAAACCACTAGCTGAAACTTCTGAATTGTTATCAGTCGTACAACCAACCAGTGCTAAAGAACCTACAATTAAAGCTCCTACGCTAGCAATTACTTTATTTTTCTTACTATAAGTACTCAATCTGTCAGTTATTTTGGATTTAACCATTTCACTATATGCCATAAAAATTACTCCTTTAAACTTTCGTTATTGCTTTATTTTACACTTTTTATGCTTATTTGTCAATATTATTATGTTTTTACTTTTCTTTATTATATGTCTTCTTTTTGTGCAATTAAACCTACTTTTTAGAATTAGACATTAAAAAAACCACCTTGATAAAGGTAGTTTCTAAGCTCTGTAATATAACAGTTCGTTATATTTTTTCAATTATTTAAATTTACTACTTATTAAAATTATGTACATTTAAAAAATTACTATAGTTGTCGGCTATTTATGCTATGATCACAAATATACTACTAAAGTTTAGATTATCTATATAAATAATACTTAGCTTAAAGAGCTCTGTTTAATTGTTATCGTGTTCATCTTCAAAAGTTATATTTTCATAACTTGAAACAAGGTCAAGTAAATCCATGAGAGAGCTCGATTTTATTGTGGAGTCTTCAATATCCATAGCAGCTTCATATGCCTTTTTCATTGTTACTGGATCTCCCAGTGCCTCACTAACTGAGAAGTAAGTTCTAAACCTCTCCTCAGGCGTCATACCATCATCTATTAATTTAGTTAATTCGGTTACAATATCCTGCTTTAGCTTAACTAATTGATCTTTATCCATAATTACCCCTTTTATATTTTATTTTGTTAACCAGCGCTTCATAGGAGAATGTCCACCGCGCATTAAATGCCTGCTCCTAGATACTAAGAAACCTCTATTTCTAACCATTGCTTTTTGGCTCCTAGCCACAACTTGTTTAATGTACTTTTTACCCACAGACGTAAAAGTCACCGTCAAATCTTTGCCTGCAGATCCTCCACTAACTTTACATACATCACTTCTACCGAAGAAGCGCTGTACTACTAATGTTGCTTCTGCTAAAGACATTCCTTGTATTGACTGAGTTATTAACGATTCTACTCGCGAGCAGGTTTCTGCATTTGACTCAGGTTTGAGTTTTTCTGGAACATCTTTATCTCTAGATGTATATCCACTTGGTCCATCACTAAAAGTACGCCATGCACTACCGTCTAGAGGATTACCACCTGCCAAATAAACACCGATTAATCTTGAAGGGTCAGAGTCAATCGCTGCCCCAACAAACCTAATTGGAGAATCTTGAGGATCAGTATCTTCTTTTCCTGGTTCATTCTGATACCCGCCATAACCAACACCACTATCGGCTGGCTTTCCTCTTGCTACGTTAATTCTTGTTCCAATCCACAAGTCGTCTGAACCCGCACCAGAGTATTGGGAACTACCCATACCTCCAATAGCTGCTAAAGTTGAAGCTCTAACAGAAAAATTTGTACCATCAAGCCATAGTGAGCGTGACGGGTTTCTAGAACCATCTCCTCTGTATCTAAAAGCTGCAAAAGCTCCAGCTATCATTAAACCAGGCAGGTTCTTTCTTAGACTTGGATCATTTACGCCAAATACTTTTTCTCCCCTGAAAGCATCGGCAGACTGCATAACTTCTGCACCTTTGAGCATCCTATCCACATAAACTGGCGAAAGTCCTTTTATATCTGCGTCGCTCCTGATAAGCAATATGTCATCCTTCTCAGAGGTACCTTTCTTAACGTGATCAGTCGCTGCTAATAACGATATGTCGTATAACCTTCTGGTTATATCTCCTATTATGCCAGGTCCTTCTTGCTGGGAATTTCTTTGATTAACTAAATCTTGGCTAATTTCAAATTCAACGCTAATAATTTTTAAATCAGGAAAGTCATTTTGTGCTCTAGCTATTTCATCTTTTGTTTTTTGTATCTTCTTCGCAAGTTCCGGATCGTTTTGCTGACCCTCTAAATGGTTAACGGCCAAAACTATACTAAAATCGCCTTTTTTAACTCGAGCTTGCTTTGCCCACATTGATAGTGTGCCATATATATTTTCAGACTCGCCAGTTGCGCCAACAGGCAACAAAACTAACGCTTTAGTCTCAGCCGGAAGATTTTGAAGTTCTGGGCTACTTTCATATAAATCGATAACCTCCCTTTTATAATCTTCTCCTTGTAGTTCATCAATATGATCCCGATACCAATCGCCTTCTGTAGCTAAATCTAGTCGAGCATCGTCCTTTATTCGAGGCGATACTTCTCTTAAAATTTCTTCAGCTTCTTGTTGCCTTCTGCCATATCTGCCTTCACCACCCATATATCGATCATAAGGTGTAACTGGTGGTGGTGGTCCTTCAGGTCTTTTATTAGGTGCACCGACCCCACGTCGTTGGTAAATGGGTGGCCCAAAAGCTGGTAATGTTTCACCGGGTCCATCTATTGCTATTCCAGTAATGACTGATCTATATTCAATATCAGGAGATGGGATTTCATATGGTGCTTCTCCAGAACCAGGAATACTAGCGATTGACACAAAATCACCCGTACGAGGACTATGATCATCGTCTATAACAAAAGCTAAAGAGTTCCTAGAATCCAGAACACTAGACTGAGGGTTCTGTAATTGCTCTAAGCTAGGACCATGAAAATCGTCAATAGAACCACCCTTACCAAACCAACTTGCCACAGGATGATTCTTAGGTATAACTGCATGCCAGCCATCACCATCTTTATCTTTGGATACATCGAAAAGGAATGTTTTATATTGACCGCTTTTCTTGAAATGATCATTTACAGTGACCATTATCTTACCTCTGCCCTGCTCCAAAGCTTGCGGAACATTGTAGGATCTACTACCGTTCCAAGATCCATCTTCAGTAATGCCACTTATCCCAATTTTTATAGATCCATTACTTTGTTGCCAATTTCCGTTGTCACCACTGGCGTGCAAATCAAGTTCATTATGATCGCCAATTAAGCCAGGCCTACTATTGACGGCATTGTCAATTATCCTGGTAGTTTCTATATCTCCTCTTCTCTCGTGCCAATTAATAAATCTATGAGAATCAACTATTTTTGGAGAACCTTGAACTCTTACTGGGTGCTGATCAAAATCGAGACCAAGTTGGCGGAATTGGTCAGCCGAAGCTGGACTAATACGTCCATTTTTACCGAACTCTACATTATCCATAATATGAGCCCCGTTTTTAGACGAAATTAAATCAAAACTACGAGAGCCCTTATCGAACTTAACTTCGAGACCATCAGGAACTTTCATGTGTAATCCAGTGCCTTTGTGCTCTATAAGATTAGTGCCTTTTGAACCTTTGAGCGCATCCACAAGATCTGGGCTACCTTTATATGTTGCAAATCCATTATGTCTACCTTGAATAAGTGTCGTTAGCAGTGTATTAGGCGCACCAGGCTGTTGTTGCTCAAATAACCCCGTAACGTTAGGATTTAGGATTGCAGCCCCTTCAGATATAAGCACTCCAGTACCAAAACCAACAACCGTACCTGCGGCCGCAGCAATTGCTACTCGCTTAGCCATCATTTTTTTATAAGCTCTATTATGAGTTACTTCATTCTCTTCAACATCCGCTTCGCTAGACCTTTCGGCTGTAGCTAAAGTTTGGTTTACCGCAGTAGCTAAATCTATTTGCTGAGGAGTATTGTTTGGGCCGATTATTGTAACTTCTCCACCCCTAGCAACTCTGTTATCTAAAGCAGTTTCAACAGCAGCTAATGACATAATTAACTCAAGTCTCTCGACAGCAGCCGATGAAACGCTACTAAACTTCAGTAAATCAATCCTTCTTGTATCACTTTCTCTAAGTAATGTTTTTAGACGAGACGTAGTTCTAGCAACAAAAATAATTTCTTGATCAGAAATATCTTCTCTCAATTCCCCGTTCTCGTCTAGAAAACACTGAAGGTCCTCTATATTTTCAGGGACAGATTCGGCCATATAAACCACAGCTTCTTCCATTTTCCTCCTGTGAGGATTATCAGAATCATCTTTTTCGTAACCATATACAGACTCTTGTCTAACTAGCGCAGCTTCCCGCTTGACTACGCCGTACTCAGTTGCCCCAGCAATAACACCTGCAGCCGCCGAACCTATGCCAGTCATCCTAAGTGCTGTAGCCGCTGATGAAGTAGCTCCTCTATCGGTAGCACAAAATACCAGAGATGTTGCCGTTATGAGACCAGTAGCAATAGCAGTGCCACCAATTCTACTGGTACCAATTTTTTTTGATATTTTATCTAAAATAGTACGCCTTACTTTTGCTTCGGCGCTTGATCTAGAGTACCCACCACGAAGTTCTATGGCATTAAGTGCACTTTCTACGCGGTCTAATGCAACTCCATGCTCTATATCAGCTTTAACGCTACGTGCCAATTCAATAATACTGTCTGAAAAACCTACGCCTTTACCAAACAGATCATCATTTAAACCATCAATCTGCTCAAGTAACCTATCTCTTTCTTCAATAATTGAGTCATCATCTAAATCTCCTCTAGCATACCTTAAGGCAAGGTCCTTAAGAACGCTTCTAAGTTGTCCGTCCACCTGTGGATCACCCGATATTTCAGTTCTTTCTTCGCCACTACGCCTTGTCCCCGTAACCTGTGGGTCCTGGCTAAGCAACCATTCAGTTGTAGCCATAGAAGCCCTTTGAGCCATGTCTTTTGCAGTTTCAGGTTCGTAGCCTCTTAATATTTCTAACGGAACCTCAAGATAGCCACCGTTTTCCTCCTTTAGTCTGTCATATTCTTGTTTGTAACGAGTTTCGTAAAATCTTCTAAGCAACCGTCCTTTGAAGAATCTTTTCATACGTTTTTTGAAAAAACCACCTTCCTCAAGATCTGCTTCCATTTTCTGGTCAGCGTATAGCTGCTCATAGCTCAATAAATCATCATCACGATTTGCTCGAGCATATCCATATTTTGGCTCCTTTTCAGGTTCGGCTTCGTCATGCGATTCTTCTTCAGTGTCCTGATCGACAGAATTAATATCATTTGGCATATCTTCATTTTCCGGCTCTCCGCGACCATCAGAATCTTGCTCGACAACTACATCTACGTCGCTACTACTAGCCTCACTCAGGTCAGCAGATTCATCAGAGATATCGAGGTTGCTAGAATCGTCGTCATCTCTCTCCATAGATTCTTGCGACTCATTTTCAAGTTGTCGCAACTGTCTCTGACGCTCCAAAGCCAATTCATTTCGCTCAGGGCTGTCCACTGGGTGATTTCTCATTTGCTCTTCTAAGTTCTCAATTATCTGAGCTCTATCAGGAATATTGTCCGATAGTTTATCAGGAGCTTCTGAGCCTACGACAGAGTCTCCTTGAGATGCAGAGATTCGTCTATTGAAAAAATCTAGGTGTTGGCTTAACTCATTTCGCTTTTTTTCAAGCTCTTGCTTTTGATTATCTGGAACTTCAGGTCTTAATAGTCTTTCGTCAATACTTTTTATTTGATTCTCTATTTGTCTAATTTGCAACTTAGCTCTTTCAATCGGATTATTTTCTAAAGGGCCGGCTGAAGTTTGATCTGTAGTTGGGGCTACTTCGATGGCTAATAATTCTAAGGCTTTTTCTAAAGCTTCACGATTTTCAGTTTCACCGCCATCTAAACGACCGGCAATATAATTTGCTATCCCGTCGTCATCTGGCTGCTTAGTTCTTAAGTCGATAATAATTTGCTTGGCAGTATCGGTTACATCAGTTTCACTTCTTGTCTCGGCTACAGGTTCGGTTTGAATGTCTATGGACATATTTTTATCCTATATAGGCATCTTTAAAAGATTGCAGTGCAACCGCAACTGCCTCATTAATGTCTATATTCTTATTTTTAAAAAATTGAACTGTTTCTTCGTCAGAGGGGTTAGTGTCTAAAAAATCAGAAAACTGTTGCGCCTGGTTGTTGTCTAGTCTTGATAGTAACTCGGTATTAATCATTCTCTCCATACTTAGCACGAGCTCATCTATCATTTTTTTGCGAACTGTTTCGTTAATACCGACACGTTGATTGACTATGCTTTCTGCTACCTCTTGCAAAGGGTCTTTTTTTTCAGAATCTGACATGATAAATTCTCACTTTTAGTATTATGTTTTGGTTCTACTATGTTTGTATTTTAACATAAGAATTGTTTAAGTAAAGTTACAGACAAAAAATCTTGAATTACTTTTTAAGGTATTTTTTCAAATCTGTACTATATTTTATTAAATCTTTATTGCCTGTTTTTTTTGCATAATTGTACATACTATTAATTGTTGCACTCTGGCGCTTGATATCATCGACCGAAATAATTTTTCCTAGTTTTTTTTGTTCGAATGCATAAAGCGCTAAGTAGCAATTTTGAACCATTGCAACGTCTCCTAACGAATTGTAAAGTTTTATGGCACCGCTATATTTTGTATTCTTATATAAATAATTGGCCTCACTCCGGACTATTTGTTTCAATAACTCTTTTTTATCTATCGAATAAGAAGCATATTTTCTAGCTTCTTTAAAATTATGCTTTTTGTCGAAATAGATAGTTGCTTTATGTGCTACATACTCAATCAAATTGATTTTCTTGCTTTGCTTTGCAAAATTTATAGCTAATGGATAGTTATTCTTATTTATGTTATCGATTATTATATTTAAATATGCGGTATCGAGGTTCTTTTTAACTATTTCTCGGTTACTACTCACTAGGAAAGCTAGCCTGGAAGCATCAAGCATAGACTTAGGTTCAATTTTATGTGTCTTGAAGTAACTATCAGTTACATCCAGTATATTAATGGTAGCTATTTCCTGTATTGGCAATATATCACCATCTGGGTCTGGGCTAGTAAACCTGCCCATGGTTGCCTCAATTTGAATACCTAAATAATAAATGGCAACGTGATTTGGTGGCGAAATAAGCTTGAGGTCATCTATACAATAACGAAGAGAATATAAATACAAATATAAAGACACAATCTGGTTACAGTCACCTACTAGCATAAACTTTGCTGGATCTTTCAGGAGTTCGCCGAAAGTACTCGAGTGCTTGTAATTATAAACACCTCGCTCTGGCGAAAAATAAGCCATAATCTTTCGCAGGTAAATCAGTCTTTCTATTTGGCTATCGCTGAAATTATTTTTTACAGCCAAACCAGCTATTTCATTTGCTAGATTACTAGCGTCATAGCTAAATTCAAAATTATTAAAATCGTCGACTATTGCAAGTGCATTTTCATATAAATTAAGTCTTTTTTTCTTACTCTTTAAATAGTTGTAACCTTTGTATTTATACTCTGTAAAAACGGTAAATGAAATGATATCTTCTTGCAGGTAGTTAATTATGTATTGATGTATTTTATGTCTGTTTGCACCTTCATTTAATCTGGCGAAAAATTTACCTACATTTTTTTCGGATGTATTGGCGTACTGACTAAAAAAGAGGGAGAGTTTCTTAAAAAATTCCATGACTTAGTTTTTTTTTTCGATTTTTTGGCGGGGGAAGGTGAAGCCAAAGGTGCTGCCTTTGCCTTCGGTGCTATTGAAAATTATAGCTCCACCTTGAGCGGTGATGACTTTTTTAGCCATGAATAGCCCTAAACCTGTGCCATCTGGACGAGCTTTACGGGCATTCACAGCGCGGTAAAACTTGGTAAACAAATGGTGCTGTTCATGCCTTGGGACACCAATACCACTGTCTTTGACGGCATATTCAATGGTCGAATTAGTTGCTTTTAACTCAACCACAATTTTTCCGCCGGAAGGCGTGTAGTAAATGGCATTATCGGCAAAGTTCATAATGACTTGTCTGATTTTTTCTTCGTCTAGCATTACGGTCGGGAAATTTTTAGGTTTTTTGTATTCTAACTTGAGGCCACGCGCTTTGACTGTTTCGTCTAGCTGTTTAAGCTCTTGTTCAACCGTATCTGGCAGGTAAGTTTCGGAGTTTTCAATGACAAACTTACCTGTTTTAAGGCGACTAACATTAAGTAGGTCGCTTATGAGGTAAACCATTCGCTGGCTACTTATAAAGGCTTGGTTTAAAAACTTTTTCTGCAGGTCATTAATGTTGCCAGCGTCACCTTCTAAAATCATACTTATATAACCCTTAACACTAGTTAGCGGTGTTCTAAGCTGGTGTGATGCCATGCTAATAAACTCATCCTTGGCTTCGTCTAGTTCTGTTAACTTTTCATTAGTTCTTTGTAACTTTTTGATAGCTTCGCTAATTTTTGTTTGTAGGGTAGCGTTAAAGCTTTTTATTTCTTCGTATCGTAGTGAGTTTTGAGAAGCGATTGCTATGGCGTCACCAGCAGTTTCAACTAATTGAACGTCTTTTGAACTATACCTATTCCCACTTTTTCGGTCGCCCAATATAATTACACCAGACAGGCCGTTTTCAAGTGGTAATTTAACTAGTAATGCAACCTTATAGGTGATTAACTTTTTTTTAAATATTTGATCTTCGCGGTCTAGGTCGTCGGTGAGTATCGATTTCGTTTGACTACTTTCACTTCTTTCAATAAAATCTGTTATAAAATCTAGCTTCATAGTTTGAGGCTCTTCTATAGTAGATAAATAAATTGCTTTATCAGCTGAAAATATTATTATGTCGCAATATGAAGGCTTGAGGTATTTGGCTATAGTTCCACTAGATAAACTTAATATCTCTTGGAGTTGAGAACTGTTTACTAGGCTTGCATTGAGTTCATTGAGAAACATTTGAGGGCTATAAGCATCTTTATAAAAGATCCTATTAGTAGCTTTATCGAAAAAAATCTTAAGCGGCTGAAACAATATTGCCAATAGAACACTTAGTAGTGCGTATATTGCCTGTTGTTGTCTAGTAACTTCAGAGTTAACTACAAAACTGGTTAAGGTAAACGACAGTACAGTAAAAATTAAACCAACTAAACCTAAGGACAAAATATAAGCCAGAGACCGAACAATTAAAGGTCTGATTTCGAAAAGACCATGTCGTACTATAGCGTAAAAAATAGTACCAGACAGAAAAAGTAAAGAGAGCGGTGCCAAGAACTGTACAGAAGCGTTACCAATAAATATAAAATTTGTAATAAAATTAACTACAATCGGAACAGAAAAACCTACAATCATTAATCTGAGTACTTCTCTCTGGTCGCCAACCGAGCGCTTGTATGCACTCACCAAGATTGCGATAGCAGCTGAAAAATATGAAACTAAAAACAAGGTTTGTAAATTGTATAGAGCACCCACTTCTGTAGAAAAACTATAGTTGTTCTGGGTGACAGACTGAATTATTAAGTCTGTATAAGATATGAGTGAGAATACTAAAGGAGGTAATGCAATAGTAAACTTTACGACTCTAGAAAGCTTAAGGCCTGTAAATTGGGCGGCGAACAAAATCATTACCAGAGCCATGAAATTTGTAAGCATAGAGCCTAGCCTTACAAAAAATAAAGCAGTTTCGCCACCAGAAACAGATGCAATAAATTGCGAAGTAATAAAAATAGCAATAATCAATGACAGTATAAAATATAAAACATTTGAAGCAGCCCCTCTCCTTAAAAGAACAATCAGAGCAAGTAATACTACACTAATAGTGGCTGGGATAAAGCTTAAGATGGCTGTCAGCATATGATATGATTAGAATTAATTATTTTCTATTAGTTTAAGCATATACTTTATTTTACAAAATGAAAAACCCTAACTCCATATTCGACGTGATGCCAACTTTTCCCAAATTCACTAAATTCAGCATTGCACTTAAAGATGACTACAATAAGTTCTATGCTCAGTTTCCCCCGTATTCTGATTTCAGTTTTGGAAATTTGATTATCTGGCTAAATCAGTTTAGAGATTTAGAAATAAGCAACTTGAACGGCAACATTGTATACCGATTCACAAACCTTTTCATGGACGAACAGCCAATGATAAGCCTTCTTGGAAACACTAAAATAGACCAAACTCTTAAAGACCTACTAGAGTACCAAATATCTATAGGGCATCCACCCGAAATATCAATGGTACCAGAAACCATAAAAACTAAAGTCCAAGACATCAAAGGTCTTAAAATTTCCGAAGAGCACGGTAATGCAAATTATATTTTAGACACTGAAAAGTTAACTATATTGCCAGGTACCCACTACGGTAAATTACGCAGACAGTATAGTAGGTTTACAAGAGAATATTGTGGAAGATATGAAATAAAAACATTAGACATCAGAGACAATCGTAATGCCTGTGAATTGGTGAATGGTATACATGCATGGGATAGGCTGTACACCAAAAATGATCAAGAAAGGCATGAAAGTAGAGCAATTAACACTAGTCTCCAGCATGCCAAGCATTTAGAAATGAGTAATATTTCAGTGTATATAGACGGTAAACTGGAAGCTATTGCACTGTATCAAATTCTTCCTCAGCACAGTTACGTTATAGGCAACCACACTAAAGCTAATCTTGGTTTTAAATACTTATTTAACTTCACAGTTCTAAGTATGGCAAAACACCTTCACGAAGAAGGCTACCCTTATATTAATTATGAGCAAGATTTGGATATACCCGGACTAAAAGAGCAAAAAATGGGCCTGAGGCCAATCAACTTTCTTAAACACTATAAAATAGAGATCAATTAGAACTTAAGCCCACTGTAATTATAGTTAGCTATTTCAGAAAGACTTATTTCAGTTGTCCCAGTAGAATTTATTACCTGTTCAACAATCTTAGGAATATAGTCCTTTGACACGTTAGTAGTTTGAAATGTAATGATCGTATTTATGCCTGTCATATGAGCAAGATCAGTTAGCATTTTGACTACTTTTAAGGAGTGAGCACCTCCTGAGTGACGTTCATCAGTGACAATTCCAGGAAAATACCAAATATTTTTACCAGGAAATTGTTCTTTATAATATTCACTTCTTAGCCAGTAAATATTACTCAAATCGCTAACAAAATATGCCAAACAAATAGGCTGGCCATCTTTATATTTAATGCCTGCAACGGTAGCAGGATTTAAAAGAGTTTTTGTGAAGTCCTCTTTTGTTTGTTTTTGCATTGATGGATTCTCACTTATCAAATTTGTGAATTGGACATCATACATTTGCCATAATGCCTCGATATCTTTCTCATTTAATTTGTCTCCTTTTACCAGGGTCATACCATCAAAATCATTATAAGTTTCTGGATTAAGTTCCTTTAGTGCATTATATGAATCTTGAATAGAAGGATATTGCAGTTCTGGTTTAAACAATTGAACACCATAACCCGCAAAATGCGTAGTTCCAGCAGGAGATGAGTTTCTGGAATCTATAAAGTTTGTTAATTCGTATTCAACTTCAACTCTGTCCAGCAATGACTTTAATTTTTCTAGCTTATAGTCTTGCCCTTCCATATACTGTGTAACTACTAAAGATTTATTCTTTAAACTTTCGAGTTCTCGCTTAATTTCTTGTACATCTCGCTCACCTATCGATACACGTTCATCGACACCAGTATAGTAAAAAACATTATCCCTCTTCTCGTGTTTACTAAAATATTCTTTATTTAATTCAGGGTTATATTCTATAGGAACAAAAAGAGGCAGGCGTACTCCTTTTTCGTTGTGGATAGACACCGTTCTCGGGTCTTTCAATGAAACTACCAACTGCTCCAATGAAAGCCCTTCAGTCTCTGGGCCTTTAGATGCTGTTTCGTATAAACTTTCAAGTGCTATTAAAGAATGTTTTCGTTCTTTGGACATTTTTCTAAGCTGAAAGGCTTTAATAATTCCAAAAATTGAGATGTAGGTGAGTGGATTTTTAGCTATGTTTTCTAAATTGTTAGCTACCTGCTCACCTCCATTATTATCTAAAATATAACCCGCACCACTCAAGGTGCCTACTAGGCCAGTATTCACTGCACCAATTAAGCCTGCCGATTTTAAAGACAGTTTAGCGTCTTTACTAAAATTTCTACCCGGCTCTCTATTTTTTGCAATGACTGTGGCTGCGGTACCTAGCGTTAAGCTAGTCAAAGTATCTGGCCTATTTTTTTCAGGGTTCAAACTATTAACAGGAACCACGTCTTGACTCTTCCTCCAATAATCAAAAGTTTCAGGAAATGACCTGACAGATCCTGAAGTCATCATGCCAAGCGACGCTTGAGATGAGGCAGAGACTGCCCCAGCTGCTAAACCGGTAGCCGTACTAGCTACGAGCACTTCAGCTAGATTTGTTGGTACAAAACTGTTATGGGCACCAACACCAGTCAGCCCAAGAAGCCACTCGTTACCAGGACCTAGGTCAAAAGATATTCCAAGTACAGTAGCACCTAGAATAATTTTTTCTCGCCAACTAGAGTCTTTGGCTTCGCTTTTAGCAATAGTAAAAGCCAGACTTAATCTTCTTTTAGTATTGGCTAACCACGAATCAGACAGAGACGTTTCTGATTTTAATAAATTATTTTCTTCTAAAGACACTGTTAGGCCTAGATGTATATTATTTCAGAGTTATCAGTAAAATTTAGCTAAAAGCCTAACTGGTCTTCAATGCTTTGAGACATCTGGCTACCAGGCTTAGTGATTTCGTCTTTAACATATTCTTGTCCGGCTTTTGCTAGACCTAAACCAAGTCCAACAACTAATGCACCGATGGCTAACTTGCTCAATATGCTTTTGGTTTCAGGTTTTTTGAATTGTTGTTCAGTCTCCACTCTATACTCCTATATAAATATAAAACTTTGTAATCAATAATTAATTATATATTATTTAATGATTTTTGTCAATAGTTTGAGGGAGCAGGTTTTTGGTCGGGCGGGTTTGCCCAGACTTAGGACTGCTCAGGCCCGAATATTGGTTGACTAACGAACATATTTACCTGGAGGCGTGTCACTTCCCTTGCGCCTCCTTTTACTGCCCGAGCCTAGTGCTCGGTATAGTTTTGTTCGCTTAGCTTTGACCCTTTTGGGGGCATAGCTCAAACTCAGCCCTTTTCTAGCCACCTTTTTCACCTCCTTTTATTGTAGTAAAAAGTGGCCCCTAACTAGTTTGAACTACAAACTAGCAGCCAAAGTTAATGGCTACTAGAATTGTCCGTTAAAAATAAAATAAATTAAAGTAGTTTTTTAGCTTATATTCAAGCAATAAAGACACCAATGACAATAAGCGATGAAATTACAATCCAGGCACTCTGGGTAAAGACTATTGGTTTTGAACCGTGCTTTAAACCGTAAACCAGCCAAATTAAGGCGGCAACAATATAGCCTACCCAGGTTACGACAGATATTTCGGTTTTTCGAAGTATCCATATGTCATAAACTTGAGGCAGAGTTACTAAAGGCCCAAAAATAGCCGCAAAATAAACTAAGCTGTCAATGTTTAAAGTTTTTTTAGGAGTATTCTGCGAGCTTTGGACACAAATATTTGTATCTTTTGCTTCATGCATTTGCAAGCTTTATTTTAACAAAAATAGCTCTAATATGAAAGTTTGAGCCGACTATTTTTGGATTATATTTTGCGTAGAGTCATTTATACCAACACGTAAAAAAGTTACTTAAGCTATGTGTTATTGGTATAATTTACATAGTTAGATAAGTTAGTTAAAAATGATAGGATTTTTATGGCCAAAAAAGTCGCCATTATAGAAGACGACCAAGCAATATCTCAAATGTATCGAATGAAGTTTGAAGCAGACGGCTACGAAGTTGAAACTGCTGAAAATGGTAAGTTAGGTTTTGCTCTAGCCGAAGACATGAAGCCAGACCTTATATTGCTTGACCTAATGATGCCCGAAATGAACGGCGATGAGTGCTTAAGGAAGATACGCTCTGAAGCCTGGGGCGAAAACATAAAAGTTATTATTCTTACCAACATGGGTGAACAAGAAGCACCCAAAGAGCTTAAAGACCTAAATGTTCTGGCGTTCATTGTTAAAGCCAATATGACTCCTAGACAAGTGGCCGATTTGGCAAAAAAATATCTTGAAGGTTAACTTATGAAGATCGCTATTTTAGGCTATGGTCGCCAAGGTCAAAGTGCTAGTGAGTACTGGCAACAATTAGACCCTGAAAACCAGATAACTATTTGTGATAGTAATAAAAGCATAGAAGTACCTGACCAGTATGGGTCACAATTGGGCGAAAAATACTTAAACAACCTGGACGAATTCGATTTAATAGTTAGAAGTCCGTCGATCCATCCTAAGCAAATAGTAGAAGCAAACTCCGAGCAAATTTTAAAAAAAGTAACCTCAACGACCAATGAGTTTTTTAAAGTCTGCCCGACTAAAAATATTATTGGTGTTACCGGAACTAAAGGAAAAGGCACTACCAGTACTTTAATAGCAAAAATGCTAGAAGCTGCTGGTTTTAGAGTTCACTTGGGTGGCAACATTGGCCTCGACCCACTCCAGCTCTTAAAAGAAGATATTCTTCCTAGCGACTGGGTGGTACTCGAAATTGCCAACTTCCAAGCTATTGACCTAACTCACTCGCCACAGATTGCCGTTTGCTTAACATTTACGCCCGAACATCTCGACTGGCACGCTGACACGGCAGAATACATGAAGTCTAAAGCTCAATTATTTTCCCACCAACACCAGAAAGATATTGCTGTTTACTATGACGCCAACTCTTTCTCTACTGAAATCGCATCTATTTCAGCAGGTACGAAAATTCCATACTTGAAAAAACCTGGAGCGTTTTTGAATGGAGATTTTATTGAAATTGAGGATAAAAAAATCTGTGCTACTAGCGATGTTAAATTGATAGGCAAACACAACTTACAGAATATTTGCGCTGCCATAACTGTTGTTTGGCAAATCACTCAAAATGCAGATGCTATAAAGCAAACAATTGGCTCATTTAGTGGCTTACCACATAGAATTGAGTTTGTTCGTGACTACAGAGGGGTGAGCTATTACAATGACAGTTTTGCAACCGCGCAAGGAGCGACAATTGCAGCCATCAATGCTATTGAAGCTAATAAGGTACTTATTTTAGGTGGTTATGACCGTGGAATGGATTTAAGAGAAATAATAGAAGAAGTTAAGCTACATAAAAAAGATATTACTCACTACATACTAATAGGTTCGACGGCTAATCAACTAAAAAAAGAATTAGAACTAAATAAAATTACAAACTATACATTGGTTGAATCAAAGAAAATGTCTGACATTGTTAAGACCGCTGCAACTTTAGCAAAACCTGGCGAAGCAGTAATTTTCTCACCTGCTTTTGCTAGCTTCGATATGTTCAAAGACTTTGAAGATAGAGGCAACCAGTTCAGAGAGCAAGTCTCATTGTTATGAGTAAATATAGTAGTTTTATTTTTAGAAGTTACTCGTTTGACCCTGTAGACCAATTGGCTACATTTACTTTTTCTTACGACAACGAAATAATTTTTACAGAAACAATTACCTTCAACACGAAGTCTAATTCTTACAATAGTAGTCAGCTTGACAAAGCTCTTAGAAACTTGTTTTTAATGGTTGGCGTCTCTTATTACAAGGCATATTTAACGCCCAATATAATTATTGAACCATTTAAATTAAGCAAGAATTCTGCTCAGTTTTTTTCGGAGACATATCAACAGGGGCTGAGAGAACTTTTTTACATTAACCAATTACCAATTACTAAGCCTGTTAACTTCCCTTATCATGAAAGTGAAAAAGACGGACCATTAACAAGTAAACTTGATACTGGTTTTCTAGTTGGTGTTGGGGGCGGTAAAGACTCGCTGGTTAGTATAGAGCTCATCAAAGAAGCTGGCTTCAATAATATTGCCACCTGGAGCATGGGACACAAGAGCCAACTTAAGCCTTTGGTGGAAACAATTGGCTTAAAGCATTATTTCATTGACCGAAAAATAGATGAGCAAATTGTTACGCTTGAAGACGCTTATAAAGGACACATACCCCTTTCTGCCATACTGGCTTCGGTTGGCACGGTACTGAGTATTTTAACTAACAAAAAAGATGTAGTTGTGTCTAATGAGTGGTCGGCTAGCGAACCAACACTATTTGAAAATGGTGAGCCCATAAACCACCAGTACTCAAAATCTATTCAGTTTGAAAACAAATATCAACAGCTTCTAAGTCAAAATTTTGACAATAGCACGCGTTACTACTCTTTACTCAGGTCATTAAATGAAGTACAAATTGCCGAACTGTTTGCTAAAAATGGTTTCGATAAATATAAAGATGTTTTTTGTTCCTGTAATAAAGCTTTTAGGCAAAATGAGAATAAAATAAGTTGGTGCGGAGAATGTGCTAAGTGTTGTTTTGTATTTTTAGCTTTTAGCCCTTTTGTTGACAAAAACCAACTAGAAACTGTGTTTTCAAGCAACCCACTAATAAACAGTAAAAATATTCAAATATACAAAGATTTACTTGGCCTAACCAAGGCTAAGCCATTTGATTGTGTTGGCACGGTCAGCGAAAGCCGTTGGGCCTTCAGCCAAATTAAAGGTATTTACCCTGAGCTGCAAAACAGTTTTATGTTTAACGAAAATGTAAATAACCATTTAGATACTTCTGCGACTGACTCAATTCCTAACGACGTTAAATCGAAATTAAATTTTAGTCGCTAGCGCTTTTAATTAAATTATCGAAGAGTGCTGCGACGGTTAGCGGGCCGACTCCGCCCTTTTTTGGGGTTATTGTTAGGTCATCTCGCTCATAAACTGCATCTTGAAAATCGCCTTTTAAAGAGCCACTGTCGCTAGTTACGCCTGCATCTACGACGACTGCTTTATGTTTTAAGAGCTCCGAAGAAATTATTCCTATGCTACCTGCAGCACTTATTAAAATATCGGCAGTGCTAATTATTTCTTCTTTGTTGTCTGTAAACTCATCTATAACAATTGGCTCAAGACCAGATTTTTGTAGCATTTGAGAAAGTGGTCTGCCTACTAACCTGCCTTGACCAACTATTACTATATTTTTACCGAGTAAATCGATGTTATAACCGGCTAGCAACCACATAATAGCTATCGGCGTCGCTGGGTCTAGCAAACTATTTTCGCCTAAGCCGTCGACATCTTTTTGGGGTTCAATAGCGTTAACTATTTGGTCGGTTAATGACTTGTCCGGTAATGGAAGTTGCACAATTATGCCACTCCCCTTAGGTTCGTGGTTAAGTTTTTGAACGGTTGTAAGAGCGTTATCTAGCTTAGTTTTAACTATTTCAACTTCTACCCCTATGTCTAGCCCATAGTTTTTTTTCAAATTCATGTAAACTTGGCTTGGCCTATCGTCACCCACCGAAACAATAAAAAGTTTTGGATAAATTTGCTTAGCTTGCTTCAAAGCTCTAACCTGGTGAGCTTGTCGTTCTTTAATATAACTGGCTAGTTCTAGGCCATTTAAAAACTTCATGGTTACTTATTATACTCTAGCTACTTGTCAAAACAGAGGTAATTTGTTAATATTTGCAGGTGTTATTGATAATATCAATAATTGTTTTTATGAAATATTTTTATGTTCTTAAGTCAGTAAGCAGCAGTTTCTACTATTACGGTTCAACTGCTGACTTAAAAAAGCGATTTCAGGAACATAAAAATGGAGCAGTCGCTTCAACAAAATATCACAGACCACTAAAAGTAGTTTACTACGAAGCATACGAGCTAACAGAGCAAGCAAGACTGCGTGAAAAACAAGTCAAAAATAGTGGTAGTATTCGTAAAGCTTTACACGCAAGAATTAGTGTTAACCCAAATGGGAGCGGGCCAGCCCGGCCTCCCGTAGGGAAGCCGGGCCAGTAGCTCAGCTGGTTAGAGCACCTGCCTCTTAAGCAGGGTGTCGAGGGTTCGAGCCCCTCCTGGCCCTCCAAAAATAGAACCGTCTAATTAGGGCGGTTTTGTTTTTGGAAAGCAGGAAGTAACTGAACTGCTTCAGTTGCGTGGGGCTCGAACAGTCGGAGCGATGTTTGTCAGTTCAGGCAAACCGCGAGACGGGTTCGCGAGCAAAATGCGGGAGCATTTTGACTTGTGAATCGAAAGCCCCTCCAGACCCTCCAAAGAAAGAGCTTTATATAAGCCCCTCCAGACCCTCCAATTTGGTTATGCTTAAAACAGAGGTGATTTGCCTCTGTTTTTTGATATAATAGGTATATGAAAAAAGCAGATATATTGGATTTTATTAAGACAAATAAACTAGCTGTCGTATCAACTGTGGATAAAGAAGGCATCCCTCAATCTGCTGTCGTTGAATTTGGTGAACTTGAAGATTTAACAATAATTATTGATACCTTAAAAAGTTCTAGAAAATACAAGAATTTAGAAACAAATAAAAATGTATCGATCGTAATTGGATGGGACGACGATATTACTGTTCAAATCAATGCAATTGCTTACGAGCTTTCGAGTGATGAATTAAATAAAGCTAAAAAAGCATATTTCAAAAAAAATAAACGAGCAAAGAAATGGGGAAAAATGCCTGAAATTGCATACTTTGTTTTCAAGCCGAACTGGATTAGATATTCGGACGTTAGCAAGAAACCTTGGTTAATTGAAGAGCTTTCGTTCTAATTTTTGTTGCAACAGCATCTACACTGGCCCTCAAATATAATTATTTGAATTGGCTTACTCGTAAGTCTATTTATATTATTGATATACTGATGCATATGAAAGACTACTTGACCATCAACGAGGCCGCCTACGACATAGCAGCTTCAGAGTACGCCGATCGAGTGGAAGAATATCAGGATAGTGATGTCGTGCTCATAGCGCCATTTATTAACTACCTTAGAAGTGAATTTAGTAATGTCCATGTGCTTGAGCTTGGGCCAGGATCAGGCTTAGCCCTTAGGATGTTTGAAGATGAAGGCTTTTCTAGTACTGCAATTGATATATCGGCAAATATAATAAACATTGCTCGTACGAATGCTCCTCATACTGAGTTTATTAAAGCAGACTTTCTTGCCCATAATTTTGCTGATAATCAATATTCGGGTATATTTGCGAAGGCTTTTATTCATTTGTTCCCAAAGAATGATGCAATTGAAATACTCGGCAAGATTTACGCACTCCTTGCACCTAAGGGCGCACTATTTTTGGCAACGACAATTCATGATGAGCCTAAAGAAGGGTATGAAGAAAAGACCGACTACGAAAAGAGTCCTGTGCGTTTTCGTAAAAAATGGACAGAGACTGAATTACTCGAAGCATTAGGTGATGAGTGGAATATAATAGAAAAAAGTTACAATACCGAACGAGGTAAATCATGGCTCGCTCTTACATTATCAAAAATATAATGGCCTAATTACTGTTGCAATAATAGCTACGGCGTCCCCCAACACCCTTATGCTTAAGCAGAGAGTGTTAATTCTGTTTTTTGCTATAGTTAGTTTATGGATGAAGAATTACTCAAAGGCAATGAACAACATCCTGTGGTTCGTATTGGCGATAAAGTACATCGTCCGACCGAATTCTGGCAACCTGCAGTACAAGACCTATTAAACTATCTTGATTCAGTCGATTTCCCCTATTCACCTAGGCACTTTGGTCTAGATAGTAAAGGTAGAGAGATTCTTAGTTTTATTGATGGTGAATCCGGTAAAGAAGGCTGGAATAATATTACAAGCGATGATGGACTAAGAAGTTATGCAAAGCTACTTAGAGCATATCACTATGCTGTTTCAAAATATAAACCGCCAGAAAACCTTGAATGGGCAAACGGTCAAGTAGGATTAAAATCAGGTCAAATAATATGTCACGGTGATTTTGGTCCTTGGAATATCGTCTGGAAATATGGAAAACCTGTAGGTATAGTTGACTGGGATCTTGCTCACCCTAACACTCCTGAATATGACATCTTATATGCCCTAGAGTACTCGGCTCCGTTTCGAGATGATAAAACAACTATAGAGTGGCATCATTTTGATTCTGTGCCCGATAGAAAACGACGTATCGAAATTTTTCTAGAAGCATATGGAGCGCCAATGATAGATGATGTCGCTTCAAAAGTGGCTAATATGCAACGTGAAGTGAATAAGTACGCAAAGTCTTTGGCTAAACGAGGTATTCAGCCACAAGCTGACTGGATGGCTCGTGGTGATCTTGATAAAGCCGATGAACAAGTTAGATGGACCGAAAATAATTCCGACATATTTTAGTTACGACTGCACCTACTATATCCCTCCAAAAGAACATGCTTAGAACAGTACTGTTTAGTCTTTGTTTTTGATGAATTTTACATTTGTTACAATGTTTTTATGAATGAAAATTATCTATTGGCACACATCGGACAATATGCACTTATAAAAAATAATGAAAATAAAGTATTGCTTCTCGAACGAGTAAGATCTAGGACTTGGTGTTTACCAGGCGGTAGGTTAAACGAAAACGAGGAGTGGGATGTTGCATTATTGCGTGAAATGAAAGAAGAAATCGGTCTCGAATGTAGTAATCCAAAACCATTTGCCGTCAATATTCTAAAGGATGATTACCAAACAAAATATTGTGCATACTTTACTCTAGTTTGTTCTAATGTATCAACCCTGCAAATTAGTACGGAGCATAGTAATTTGGGTTGGTTCGCTAGTGAAGATATAAAGAATCTAGAAATAGAGGACAATAAAGTAAAAACAGTAGTTCTAGACTACCTAGATCAATACTAGTCGAGCTTTATTATCGAATACAGTTCCAATATCAGTACCTATGTTTTATTAGCACTAAATTGATTCACTTTTATTGAAAATATTTGTAACTAGTAGTACGGTTTCGGTCTAATTGAGTTGTGTTTAGGCACAAGTTATCTAACTCTGTCTTTTGTTATACTGCAATCATGAAAGCAAGTGAAGTTCTTAATATCTACAATTATCTAAAAGAAAATAATATTGATGCTTGGATTGATGGTGGCTGGTGCGTCGATGCACTATTGGGACAGCAAACAAGAGAACACCCAGATCTAGACATCGCAGTTAACCGCAAACATAACGCAAAGTTGCGAGATTTGCTTAAAAATAAAGGCTTCCAAGAGCAAAGGCGGAATGATAGTGCTGAGTGGATGTACATTTTAAAAAATAAAAATGGTTTACAGGTTGACATACATGTATTTGAATACGACGGAAATGGCAATAATGTCTACGGCATCGAGTATCCGCATGGTTCACTAACTGGAAAAGGCATCATAAACGGTCAAGGAGTACAATGCGTAGCACCTGAATGGATGTTCAAATTCAAAACTGCTTACAAACCTAAAGATAAAGACAAAAGCGACGTTAATGCGTTGGCAAGAAAATTTGGATATTCTGTACCCGACTCGCATTCACTTCAAAAATAGATGTAATTGCGACTACCGTGGCCCTTCAAAGATATATACTTTAAAACAGAGTTAGTTTGCCTCTGTTTTTTGCTATTATTAAGTAGTGGAACATAAGGCAAGTATATTTAATTCCCGACAGCTATTATTCAAGGAGTTGTTTGTAGGAACACTAATATATGCAGTTGTACTTGGTTTTTTTAACGATTATACGTCTATTGTTTATGCCAAAAGTTTCTCAACCATTTTCTACGCAGCCATAGTTCTAGAGGTTCTTACATATCTAGTGTTAGTACTTAAAGATGAAGCCATTAAGTGGTTAGTAGATCGTAATGGCATTATTTATAGAATTATGATGTTTTTCTGTGTTTGGTTAATAATGTTTCTTTCTAAATTCATTTTTATCTGGTCAATTGACTTAATTTTTGGAGACTATATCAATATCAATGGATTTTTTGGGGTGTTAATATTGGTTTTTGCAGTAACAGTAATACACAAAACTGCAGATAAAGTATTTGCTAAGCTTGGCGATAACTCAAAATAGTTGTGGCTGAGTCTACTATGGCCCTCCATTGTGCTTATACTTAAAACATAGGTGTTTTACCT
>JAGORN010000009.1 GCA_018062805.1 Candidatus Saccharimonadota bacterium
GATAAAATATTTGTTGATTCAAAATGATTAAAATAAGAAGAGTCTGCGGTGACAGCATGGAGCCTAATATTAAAAACGGCTCTATTGCAATTGTTGCATCTTTTTTGAAGTCTAAATCTGGTGATGTAGTATTAGTTCAAAGAGGCCCTAAAGAGTTTATAAAGCGAATCAAAAATATAGACTCAGATGGCCGAGTCTATTTAAGTGCAGATAACTTTTTTGGTAGTGATAGTCGCAATTGGGGTAGGTTGCCAGGTTCTTCAATAAAGGGTAAAGTAATTGTCAATTTTTAGTGAGTTATACACACACAATTAACTTAGCGCCCAGTTATGGCTACCTTGATTCCTTCGAATAAAACTCTCAATTTCGTCGGTTTAACCTTTTTTTGAAATACAATCCTTGGATCTTTAGCTATTTGACTTGCAGTCCAGTTGTACATATTAGATGCGGTGATTACTGCAATTCGGGAACGAAAAGGAATTTTCGCCCAACCATTTTGGGCTTCCTTTTGCCAGGTTTCATATAGCCTTAGTTGGTCTAACGCAAACTGATTAAAGTTTTTATTTTTTACAATTTTTTTATCCCAAAGAGTAAGATTATATTTTTTTCTTTCTTCGCTCGGAAAGTAGCATCTTCCCAATTTAATGTCTTCGTCGATATCTCGAATAAAATTAATATATTGCATTGCCCGACCCTGAAGCTTGGCAGCTTCTAAGCCTTTTTTGTCTTTTACGCCAAGTATAGTGGACATCATTAAACCTATTACCTCAGCAGAACCGTATATATACTTAAGTGTTTCTTTCATGGTTTTATACTTGTACCCCTGAGCGTCCATTTCCATCGAAGTCAAAAATGCTGGAATCCATTTTTTATCAAATTTGTATTTTTTTTCTAGATATAAAATATTTTCCAGAATTTTGGAGTTGCTCTTATCTAAATTTGAGCCATCTTTATTTTTATAAGCCAGGCTTATGTCTTTTAATAAGTCTGGTCGGTATGGCTCTTCGTCGACAAAATTATCAACCACTCTTACAAAACTATACAATCGATAGATATCTTCCCTAATATTTTTTGGGAAAAAAAAGCTACTATTATAGTAAGTCTTGCTTCCTTTTTTAAATATTTGTTGTTCTGTGCTTACTGCCATAGTCTTCTTTGATAAAATTATTAACTAGTTCTGCAGATGAAGTTACTAGCGGCACTCCAGTTCCAGGGTTGGTGTATTGGCCTACAAAATATAACCCCTCGAGCTTTTTACTTTTTAACCTTGGTCTAAGTAGGCTCGACTGCCTGGTGGTGTGACTAGCACCGAAAGAACTGCCTCTGTAACTATTAAACTCGGTTTCAAAATAACTACTATCTTCGATATTTTTGACTATAATATGGTCTTTGATTGAAGTATAAAATTTTTTCTCAAGACGCTCAATAATATTATTGAAAATGGCTTCTTTATCTTTTTTAGTAGGCTTTACTCCGCTTGGAGTTGGCACAAGAACAAAAATATTTTCTTTATCTTTTGGGGCAACGCTTGGATCTGTAACAGAAGGCGCTGAAACATAGAATAGGGGATTGGTAATTATTTTGTGAATTTTGATACTACTAAAGTGTTCGTCCCAATTTGAATCAAAAAATAATGTATGATGCAGCAGGCCTTTAATTTTTTTATCAAGCCCAATGAAATATAAAATTGATGACGGTGAAGTTTCAAGCTTTTTCCAGTATTTATTGCTGTAATAACGATCTGGCTTTGATAATAATTTTTGTTCAGTATGGTGGTAATCGGCATTGCTTATTACAATTTCGGCCCTTACTTCCTTACCAGACTTACTAACAATACCGGTTACTTGACCGTCTTCAGATAGAATACGGCTAACTTCAAAATTCTTAATTATTTTAACACCACTTTCTTGGGCTAGTTTTTCAAATCCAGCTACGACTTGGCCAAAGCCACCTAGCGGGTACCAAATACCAAGGTCTATGTCGGCATATCCAAGTAAACTGTATAAAGAAGAGATAGATTTCGGTGAGCCACCCAAAAATACTGTCATAAATTTGAGCGTTTTTCTAATAGTTTCGTTTTTAAAGTAACTATTAACTTTATGGTCATAGCTAGCTAGGGGGTTGTAACGAACCAGAGAGGGTATCGAAGAGTAGGGTAATTTTTTTAGTCCAGAGTAGTTGTTGAACAGGTAATATTTCTTAGCAAAATCGTACTTGTGGTGTCCTTCGTTTAGATATTTGTCTAAAGATGTGCCGGCTCCAGGCTCAATTCTATCAAAAACTTTTTTAGTAAACTGCCGGTCATAAATTTTAATTTCATTTTGGCTATCAACTACTTCATAAGATGGTCTGAGTCGAATTATTTTATAATAGTCAGACGGTTTTTTACCGAACCAGGCAAAATATCTTTCAAATAAGTCTGGCATCATGTACCAAGACGGCCCCATGTCAAAAGTAAAACCTTTCAATTTTGTAACTTTTGCGCGGCCACCCAAATAATTATTTTTCTCAACCAGGGTTACTTTGTGTCCCTCTTTAGCTAATAAGCTAGCTGCTGCCAGCCCACCAAAACCAGCACCAACTATAACTATCTTCATAATTAACTACGATCTCCGTTCGCTTATATAGTAAGCAAGGTCAATTAAAAATTGTTTAGATTCTAGTTTCGAGCTAGGAAGTTTTTTTATCGATTTTATTGCTTCTTCAATGTTCTGATCGACTATTTTCTGGGCTTGTTCAAGTGCTCCGCTTGAGTAGATGATGGACCTAATTTGCTTAAGGTCTTTTGAGTCTGCCTGTTCGTTGCCCAGGCTAGAAACTAAAATAAGTTTGTCTTGTTGTGAGCTAAGCTGGATTGCTTTTTTATACAGCAAGGTCATTTTGCCTTCACGGATGTCGTCTAGGTTAGACTTTCCAGTAATTTTATCATCGCCGAAAATTCCAATTATGTCATCTTGAAGCTGAAAGGCTTTGCCTAGTGAGCTAGCATATTTTCTTAATCTTCCATCACCGTTGATGTGCTTACCAGCTAGAATTGCTCCCATTTCAATTGGGTTAAAAAAGTATAATAAGCAGTTTTCCATTCCAGAACATTATAAATCATATCGTCTTCAACGGTCGGTAGTGCTTCGTTAAAAATATCATTAATTTGACCATGGCCAGTTACTATTAAACATTCATTCAAAGTTTTAAGTAACTCAAGCTTAGTTTCATTATCTAATTCAAGAGAAATTATGTAATTATTCGTAATTTGCATAGCGATAAGCCCTGCGTTGACTGCGATGCTATTGCCAAAATGGACTGAATCGCCACGAAAAGTATTTTGCTTGTGGTATAGCTCAATTTCTTTATTAGCTGTCAGCTGTCCTCTACGGGTTTCTGACTTATCGCAAAAATCATCTATAACAAGCAAGTAGGCATGAACCATTTCAATAGCTGTAGCCAGCTCAAGAGCTATTTGTTCATTTGTACCACCATGCAGAAGGTAAGACTCTAAAACTAAACTACCCCTTAACCGCTTTCCACCTCTTGTGGCAACTGACTTATAGGAATTCATTGCCAGTTCAGAATATATTCCAAATTTCTGGCTTGTATTTTTTGTATATTCTTCAAGCACCATCTCGACAGACTTATCAATGGCTTGCTGGTGCTGGTTAAGCTTTTTTAAAAATATAGGGTTTTTGGTATTGGTTTTTTTAACCGATAATGACATTACTGGTTTTGTTTTGTCGACTTTTTAGGTTGAAGTGATTTGGTAAGTTCAATTTCTTCTAGTTTTTCTTTTCGTTCTTTTTCTTCTTCCTTTAATATGTCGATTTTAGACTGGATGTAGTGTATTGCCGCCGACACCAACCATACAAATAATAAGTACATTATTATTGCAAACAGAGAGGCGACATCGAGATAACCAGTTTCTCCGACAGGTTTGGTTGGGAAAATGCCCCTAAATGGCGCTAGATAGTCGGCGCTAGTATTATAAATGAACTGAACGAACGGAGTTGCTGGGTTAGCCGAAAATGCTAACAGAAAAACCCTAATCGATAGAACTATCACTCCGTAAATTACCCAAATATAAAGCAACCAAGAAATTACTTTACTAATTTTTAAATAAGCAGGCACTGTGATTTCTTTATTTAATTCGTCATTCATTTATTGACTTCTCCTATAAATTAAAAAGTATTAAGCCTATACCAAGCACTGCTAAAACAATAAAAATTGAAAAAATTATTTCTAGTACCTTAGCTAGCCAAGTATCTTTGATTGAACTTTGTCTTAACATACTAATACAGACAAAAAGAAACAATGGTAAAACAATAAAAGTTAATAAACCAAAAAATTTCATATTATCTTCATTAGTTCCATACAACTGCTAGTGGGTAGCTACTAATAACCACTCGAATTGTAAAATATTACTAAAGCCTCCTTTTTACATAAATCCTAAGCATATTATACACAAGTTTTAATGGCTCGGTAGTCTTTGTTTTGAAGTTTATACAGCTTTGACTAAGCTTGAGTCTAAATTCTAGTTGCTCCTATTTTATTATTTAGTAACTGAGACACTGTGTCCAGTAGTGTGTTTACTTGTTTTGATGATAAAGTTTTTTCGTAACTTGCCAACTTAATTCTGAAAGTATACGTTTTACTGTCATCGACTTCATATATATCTATCAGTCTATTTTCTAGTAAGCAGTTAGCAGGTTGATTTCTTTCTATTTCACTTACTAACAGTTTACTTATAGTGGCAAAATTAACTACTTTATTTACTTTTAAGCTAATGTCTTGTTCTACTTTAGGGTATTTAGGTTGTTCTTTATAGGCAGATGAATACATAGTGTTCCCTAAGCCATTCAGATCAAGTTCAAAGCCTGCGGTATAAGCAGGCAACTTAAATGATTTTGCCACTTCCGATCTAAATTCGCCGACTACACCTATAGTTTTACCTGAGCTATTTACTATCCATGCACTACGACCCTTTTCAAATGGCTTAACCGTTTGATCATCAAAGTCTGTTGAATCAGCATCTTCTATTGGTTTGTAGCTAAATTCTTGCCCTATCTTTTCCGCCAAATAATTTAAGAACGATTTAGCCGTAAAGAAAGCTTCGCTGGCGTGATCTTTTGCTTTTTTCTCACTAGCTGTCACTACCAAAGCTAGCGATGATCTCTCGTCTGGGAGATTATTTTCTTGGTAAAAATCTTTATTGTGGCCTTTGCCAATTTCAAATAATGCAAATTCATCGTAGCCCGACTTAATATTTGTATTAATTTTATCTAGAAGACTAGGCATCAAGCTTAATCTATAGTACTCAAGAGCTGGACTCAGGGCGTTAGCAATTTTAAAGGCAAGCTTTGGGTTTTGGTCTGCTTTTACAAGCATAGTTTCGTTTACAAAACTATAAGTTAAAATTTCATTTGCTCCAGCGGCAGCTAGGAACTCTCTAATATTTTTACTCTGCTTTTGAACTTTATTTGGCTTAGCAATACTCAGCTTAACTGTTGGCAAGTCTACGGGCAATCTATCATATCCATACAGCCTACCTACTTCTTCGACAATGTCTTCAGCAATAATGATGTCGGTTCGCCAAAAAGGAGCAGTTATTTTTATTTTGTCATTGCTAATCTCGGTTTTAAATTCCACGTTTTCTAGCAAGCTAGCTATTTCTTTAGCACTCAACATAGAGCCTAGTCGAGTATTTATAAAACTGGCAGTCGTTTCGACCACTTGCTCCTCAGCTACTGATTTTTTTTGAATATCAAACACCTCTGAAGCTTGCTCTCCGCTAGCTTCTTCGCTAATCATTTCCAAAGCTTTAGCTAGTACACGGTCATTTTGGACATTATTTTGACCTTTATTGAATCTAGTAACTGCGTCCGTAAATAATCCATAGACCATAGATGTTTTTCTTATGTTATAGGGCTCAAAAGTGGCACATTCAAGAACAATATTTTTAGTATTTTCATCGACTTCGGTGCTAGAGCCACCCATAATGCCCCCGATTCCAATTGGCTTCTCGTCTGTAGAAATCATAACTGCATCGTCATTGACTAGCTGTATAGTTTTACCATTCAAGAGAGATATCTTTTCATTTACTTTCGACATTCTTGCTTTTAATGTCGGTTCGTTTTTCGACAAACTTTTTATTTTATCGTAATCGTATGCGTGTAGTGGCTGAGCTGTCAACTGCATTAAATAGTTGGTGATATCTACGACATTGTTGATTGGCTTAATGCCCGAGACCAAAAGGGCGGTTTGTAATTCTTGGCTACTAGGCTTAACTTCAATATTAGTCATAGCCACTGCCATAAAACGACTAACCAAACCAGTTTCAACTTCAACTTTAAGCTTCAAGCTTGATATTGGTTGGTCTTTAAATACTGGTTCGTTTAAATACCAGTCTGGGCTTTTAAACTCTAGTTGTTGAATTCCAGCCAGCTCTCTGGCAACACCAAGTACTCCGAAGCAATCAGGTCGGTGAGTGAACATTTTATTTTCTAAGTCAAAAACAATATCGTTTAGGCCATATACATCGACAAATAATTGCCCGGGTTTTCCTTTTTCTAAAAGTAGTATTCCGTCGTGGCCACCATCTAAATCAAGTTCGTCTGGTGATGCTAACATGCCGTGGCTAATGATTCCTCTGAGTTCACGTGACTCTAAAGTAAATGATTCAGGCGCATCGAAAGTGGCAGGCACTGTCGAACCAGGAGGTAGCCAAACCGCTAATATGCCAGATTTCACATTATCGGCACCGCAAATGACTTGAACTAAACCTCTATCATCTCTCTCTATTTCGCTATTAACTCCACCGTCGTCGACGCGACATAAGCTTAGTTTGTCGGCATTAGGGTGTTTAACACATTCAACTACCCGAACGACTGTTGCTTTATGGTATTTTTTGGACCAAAACTCAATATCTTCAATTGCTCCTAATTGAGATCCTATCTTTTTAGATAGTGCATCAATTCCTTCAGTATCTAGCTTGACATTACTATAACTGTTGGCAAAGTTTATACTTACTTTCATTTAAATTGCCTCAAAAAATCTAGTTTACCACTCTCGAAATGCCTGATATCTTCTATGTTATTTTTCATCAGAACTAATCTTTCTATGCCACCGCCCCAGGCAAAACCGGTGTACTTATTTGAATCTATGTCGGCTTGTCTTAGGACTTCTGGGTGAATTAAGCCACAACCAAGTAGCTCAAGCCATTGGTCGGCTTCGGCTCTGCCCTTTTTTAAGGCATCTGGCCTTTCTATAGCGAATTCAAAGCTGGGTTCGGTAAAAGGGAAATAAAATGGTTGAATTTTGGCTTTTAGATTTTGACCAAAATATTCATTCATAAAAGACTGTAAAACCGCTATTAGGTTGCCAACGTTTATGTTTTCGGCTACAAATATCCCCTCTAGTTGGTAAAAAGTATGTTCGTGCGTGGCGTCAAGGTCTTCATTTCTAAAGACACGACCAGGTATGACGACGGCAATAGGCTCTCCTTTAGCTAGGTTTGATCGGAACATTTTGAGTGCTCTGTTCTGCATGGTGCTGGTGTGGGCGGGAGCTATTAAACCTTCGGTTGTCATGAAAGTGTCGTAATCGTCTCTGGCGGGGTGGCCTGTAGGAAAATTTAAACTAGTGAACATGTGATAGTCATCGTCTATTTCACGTGACTCAATGCTTGTAAAACCTAATCGGCTGTAAATATCTATAATTTTATCTAACTCTCTCATGAGTGGGTGAATAGAACCTTGATTTGCTCGCAAAATATTTGGTCGTTCATGAACCGGTGTATTGGGAGCAAAAGGGGCAGTAACATCTATAGGTTCTAGCTTATCTTTGAGAGGCTGGCTATCTTCCACTAATTTTTCAAGTTCTAACTTTAAGGCATTAGCTTCCTGGCCGTATATTTTTCTTTCATCTGCAGGTAAGTCTTTAATGTTAGCGTAAATTTGCTTGAATTTTGGGTGCTTTAAAATATCCCCCTTGTTGTCAAGGTGCTCTATTGTTTCAAAAAGCTCATTACGAATAGCTATAATTTTATTATTGGTATAGTCGGACATATTTATCTGTAATTATACTATAAACAAAATCTGAATTGACAAATACGGTATTAAAATATATTTTTAGCTCACAACTAATTTTGTGAAGGGAACAATGAGTGCCGAATCAGGTTATCGTAGACGAGAGAAACTTAACTACAAACAGAAAAATTTAATTGGCCGTTACATCATCAATTTAATCCACAAATATCAAGCTAAAAAAATGACTTTATCTTTACTTGGTTATGCACCAGAAGCTGGCCAAGAACTAATTCTAACCCATCATTCAAGCAATGAATCTTTTAACCAAAATTGCGGGCCAAATCCCTGCGCTGATTGCGTGGGCACCTATAGCAAAGCACCATTTTTGAGCGACGACGGACGCAGTTTTATTGTCGAACAAAAAACTTCAGATGGACGTCTAAAGCAGTTTAGTTTGTTGACTAAGTTAGCTGGCCAGGATTGGCAACCTACGGGCTGGAAAATAAACTCTAGCCAAAATAAATAAAAAATTAGGTTAAAATTAATATATGGCAAAGTTTAGTTTAGATATAGTCTCAAACTACGATAAAGCAGAGATGAATAATGTTTTCGACCAAACCAAAAGGGAAATTAGTAGTCGCTATGATTTAAAAAATACCAAAGCTTCTATTGACTGGCTTGAAAATAAAGTAGGCATAAAAGTTTTAGGCGACAACGATTTTCATATTGAAGCTATTTTAGACATTTTTCGTAAAAAATTAGCTAGCCGCTCCTTAAGCCAAAAAGTTTTAGACTTAAGTGAACCTGCTACGACTAGCAACCTAATTGTTACTCAAGTTGTTAAGTTCAAAAGTGGTATAAATAAAGAACAAGCTAAAAAAATGACCAGTCTCATAAGAGATACGTTCCCTAAAGTTAATAGCTCTATCCAGGGAGAAGAAGTTAGGGTTATGAGCCCTAAAAAAGACGAACTTCAGGCTGTTATGAATTACATAAAAAATTATGATTTCGATTTTCCGGTCGCATTTACAAACTTTAGATAGCGTTTAAACTTAACAAATTTAAGCTATACTAAAGTTATGGACGAGCATAGTGGTTCGGAAAAAACTCTTAAGCAGTTATGTCAGGAAGTGCTAGTTAAAAACGATGTTGTCACTCATACAGTCCCAAGTGGCAAGCTCTACCCGCATCAGTGGTTATGGGATAGTGCGTTTATTGCTATAGGCGTGTCTCATTACAACCCAGAAAGAGCCAAACAAGAAATTATGAACCTTTTAAAGGGTCAATGGCATAATGGCATGATTCCTAACATTGTTTTCGATATGTCTCCCGAATATGCTGCCGACCGTTCTGCTTGGAGAAGTTGGATCTCTAGTCAATCTCCAGACTCTTTAGCAACCAGTGGCATCACCCAACCTCCTGTTTTAGCCGAAGCAGTTCAAAGAATAGGCGCTAAGCTAAAAAAAACCGACAGACTATTATTTTACAAGAAAGTATTACCCAAGTTAGTTAAATATCATCAGTGGCTATATAGTGAGCGAGATCCTAGAGAAGAGGGGTTGACTATACAAATTAGTCCTTACGAAACTGGCCTCGACAACACTCCACCCTGGATTGACCAACTACGAGAACACAGTCGACCGGCCTGGATTGCTCTAATTGAAAACATGCATATTGATAAATTCATTAATGTTGCCCGAAGAGATACTCGTCACTTGCCAGCCGAACAACGGATGCACAACATTGACGCATTAATGATTTGGGATGCAGTTACTAGGTTACGACGAAAAAAGTATGATATTAATAAAATCTTACATCGTCAGTTATTCGCCGTTCAAGATGTCCATTTTAATTCAATTTTAGTTCGAAATAATCAAATACTAACCGAACTTCTACAGTATAGTCGAATTAAGTTGCCAGCTAACTTAAAGATTAGTATGGAAAAATCAGTAGGCGCTCTGGAAGAGCTTTGGGACGAGACGTATGCACTTTACTTAAGTCGTGACTACATGACCAATAAACTTATGAAGTCACCAACTATTGCTAGTTTAATGCCAATTTATGCTGGCACCATCCCAACTGATAGACTCGCTAAACTAGTCAAAATTTTAACTAATGACCATGCTTTCTGGCTTAAGTACCCAATACCTAGTGTGCCCAGGAATTTTCGCAGTTTTGACCAAAATCGTTACTGGCAAGGTCCTACCTGGGTCAATACTAATTGGCTACTAATTGATGGTCTAGGTCGGATGGGAGAGGTAGTATTAGCAGAAAAACTAAAAAACAAAACGCTAGAAATGGTCGATAAACACGGTATATGGGAATACTATAACCCACACACAGGCAAAGGCCTTGGAGCCAAGGACTTCTCTTGGACAGCAGCTTTAACGCTTGACTTATTGCAATCACAGTAATAATGTTATATAATTTATTTTATGAATAATTCGGTTAACTCATCGAAGGCTGTCGATGGAATGAGATTTTTTCAGCCGACTAGCTTGTTTGACTCTCGGACTTTAGAAAATGGTAGTTTCGACACTGTAACCATAAAACACGATCAAATAACAGTTGATGGCTTCCGTTCGGCCTTAAGTGAAGTTATTAATGGTACGACCATCATATCTGATCCTCGAGATGCTCGTAAAATTTTCGGTATTATAGCTATTGATCTTGAAAGCCCTAGTCAGGTTGATTTACATGCACCAATTTATAAGTCGGAGGTACTTTATAAAGAGCCAAGAAATGCCGATTTATTCGTTAGCACTGACAGAGGAGATCCAATAAATGATATGCAACGTGGGTGGGTAGCAATGGCTATTAGAGTTGCGCAAGCTCGACAGCAGATTAGTCATGAAGCATATAGTGGTGAAATGCTAATGGTCCGTATAAGTCCTCCTGGCGTAGGTTTGGGTACTGGCTATTCAAAAGAAGAGGTAAAACAAATTATCACTGAGGGTATCCACCACTATGGTAGCGAATCTTTTGAGACCAACCTGTCTCTAGACGCTGCCCTAAGGTCGAATAATATTCACGTTAAAAACATATTCGGTGGAGGAGAAAACATTGGTTTCGCTGCAGCTCTTGCTGGTTGTATGCCTAAAGACACTATTAAACGGGTTGGTTTATATGGAAAACCTATGCCAACAGCCTTAATAGATAAAGATTTTATTCCTCCCGCAACAGTTAATAAATTTACAGATGAAATATTCGATGCCACTGATAATTATAAAGTTCTATATGAGTTACTTAATATGAACGAAGAGTATAACCATTCACATGTTTTTGGTGGTGATTTTGGGGTGGCTCAAGTAGAAAAAATGCGCAAATGTAAAAAACTGTTAGGTGAACTTTCTTTGTCGTATTCCCAGAGCCCTGACATGAATTTATCTATATTTGTTAATGGTGAACGTCCAAAAGCCAGTGATAAAAACCTAAGTTTGCTTAAACAACTAGCTAGCTTGGGCATTGAAGCCTCAATCATAAAGTCTGTTGGTAGCAAATGGGCGGGCCTTAACTTCTCTTCTATTTTAGGGTTTGAGAGTTACATGCTCTCTGTCCCAACCAGAGCCGAAAGATGGTTCAACGAACAAATCGATTAAGTGCTATTTGAGTCTATTCGTCTGATGGCTTATCGAGCATGAGGGTCTCGACAACTTCATCAGTTCCTGCAATCTTGACCACGTCTTTGTCCATTTTCTTGAATTCTTTGTGGGCTGAGTTGAAGTGATTAACGGTCGTACCTAAACTGCTACCCAATTTTTGCAGATAATTTTCGTGGGCTTTAAAGTGCTTGCTTAGCTCGCCGACTCTTTTTTGAATATCTTTTGCCTGTTCTTCAATTTGTAAGCTTCTAAGACCCTGGATAACCGTCTGTAAATAAGCTAGCAGTGTAGTAGGGCTGACAATTATTACTTTTTTGTCTCTGAAGGCATATTCTATTAAGTCTCGCGCCGAGGTATTTGTGGTACCAACCTGGTTAACTAGCAAGTCGTAGTAAATTGCTTCGCTTGGTATAAACATAAAAGCGTAGTCAAGTGTATTTTCAGCCGGGCGAATATATTTAGAAGTTTCATCTATACGGTTTTTTAAATCACTCTTAAATAATTTAGCTATGCCCTCGCGCTTAGTTTTGTCTTTTTCTTCCACCAACCGATTATAGTTTTCTAGGCTAAATTTGCTGTCAATTGGTAATAACCGATTTTTGTCTAACCTAATGACTGCATCGACAATTTCACCGTCCTCAAACTTATACTGTAGCTGATAACCTCCCGGCGGCAAGACATTGCCAAGTACGGTGTCTAAATAGTATTCTCCTAGTCCACCTCTTTGCTTTGGATTTTGAAGAACATTCTGAAGTAGCTTTAGCTCATCGGCTACGTCAACTACTCGTTTATTAGTCTCATCGAGCTTAGTTAGCCTAGTTGATACATCGGCAATAATTTTGCCACTCTCGGCAAATTGTTTGTGAATAGCTTCGGTCATTAACTGGTTATTTTTATCCAACCTGGTGTTAACCGTGTCATTTAAGCTATTTTTTAGGCTTTGAAGCTCTTGGCTTATTAAGCTGATATCTTGTTTCAGAAGTAGACTCGACTGTTCAGGCGCTTCTTTCTTATTGCTTTTTACAAAAAAGATAACTACCAGGCTGGCCACTAACAAACCAATTATTAGACCAATCACTACATCCATACCAATTACCGTTTAGCAGTTTTCTTAGTTTTTGGCTTACTTTTACTGACCACCTTCTTGGCTTTATGGTTTTCTAGGTGCTCTTCAAGGAAATCGTTGACTTTTTTTTCAACCGATTTTGTTGAGACGTGCAGATGAAGCTGCTTAAACAGAATAATAATTAGCACCAAAATGACAACAAAAAGAAACAAAAAAATCATTTGCATAAGCTTATTGTAGCACCTGGGCTAAGCAATAAGAAAACCGAGCCTTGTAGTAACATCGGCTCGGTTTTATTTTTATTTCGAGTTAATTTATTTATTTGTTAGCTTTTTCAAGAGCTTCTTTAGCCATAAAGCCAAGAGCTATTTCAAATGCTCCGCCAATGATTGCAAATAAACCTACAACCCAAATCCAGGCTAGAGTACCACTGACAGGGTACCAGACTATGACTAAGCCAGCGATAATAGCTAAAGCGCCAACTCCACCATTAAGCCATCTGGTTCCGGTAGAAGAAGCTGAATCAAATGCTAAGACCATTCCAATTACGCCTCGCACTATAAAGCTAATTGCAACCAATAGGGCAAGAGTGGCTATAGCCAGGCCAGAGCCGACATTGCTAAGTAAGAATACTGACACACCTACTTCTAGCAGACCCAAAACTAATGTTAAGAAGCCCGATAAAAAGCTATCTTTAAATTTTTTAAGTGAACGTACAATATCTAGCACACCGTAAACACCCAAGAACACTGCTAGTAGTAGAGCAAGCACACCCACAGTTATACCTGGCCAAATCATTGCTACAAAGCCAAATACTACTGAAATTAAGCCACCTATTACTAATGTCCACCATGCATTTTTTGAAGTTTCGTCGAACTCGAAAACTTCCATTGTTTCCTTTTTTGCCATCATTTCTCCTTTATTAATATTGCTACTTTACGACTTTTTTTGCTTGCCGTCAATAAGCTTTCTGGGTTTCTTATTATGTCTAAAAAGCTCTGACTCAATTAGTTCATGACGAGTTAAGTACACGCGAGTAATTTCTTGTAATATTGCAGCAACCGGTAAGGCGACAAGTGCACCAACCACTCCACCTAGTGTTACGCCAGCCAGAACAGCTACCAGGGCAACCGCTGGGTGCATTTCCATGGTATGAGCGGTTATTTTTGGGCCTAAAATATAATTTTCAATCTGTTGATAAATAACTAGCAAAACCAAGACAATTAGTGCATCCCGGGGGTTATGAATAAAAGCTACGGCTATGGGTAGAGCGGCTGCTATAAAAGTGCCTATAACCGGCAAGAACTGTGAAACTACGCCCATCCAGATTGCTAAAGGCAGGGCAAATGGGACACCCAAGAAAACCAGTACCAAAAAAGTGAAGATAGCCGAAAAGAGGCCAAGTAGTCCTCTAGAGTACATAAAATTACCTGTTTTAGTAATTGCTAGCTCCCAAGTATCAAGCACGAACTTTTGTTGATTAGGGGGTAGAAACGAGCAAACTATTCTACGAAGCTTTGGAGCGTCAGCCACAAAGTAATAGGTCAGCATTATTATTGAAAAAAGTTGAATAGCCGCGAAGAATATTTGTCTGCTAATATCTAGTACATTATTGGCAATATTGACTCCATAATCGGTCAGCAAACTACTACTAGAAGATAATTGACTCAAAATTTTTGCTGGCTCAACACTAACCCCAAACCAATTATTTACGATTGACGCAATAGAGTCAGCCCAAGTGGGTGTTTGTCGAGCTAGTTCGTCTATTTGCTGAATCACCAAAGGTAACATACCTAGAAAAAGAGTAATCGCTACAAAAACAAAACTAAGCACAATAAAAATTGAAGCAACTGGACGCTTCCAGCCTTTGCTGACCAAAAAATTAGCGAAAGGCTCAAGCGCGAAAGACAAGAACAAAGATATAACTAAAATACTGACTATTGAGGAAAGTTTCCAAAGAAGGTAAACCGAAGCTACTAAGGCTATAGTTGATATAAAAATACCAATCACTAGTCTTATAACCCAAGCTGGTATTTTTTGATCGCTCATATTAGTAATTATAGACTAAGCTGTTATTTTTTGTGTGTTCTAGCAACAGATGACAATATTTCTATTATGACAACCGTAGCTAGTGTAGACCAAATAGCCGCTATCACACCATTTTTTGTAGGAGGAATCCGCAAAGCTAAAGCTACAAACCATACTGATGAAGTGACAAGCATAATTATTGTGCTATTGGTTTCAATTTGCTTAAGCCAATTAGGCGCAACAAATTTTGGGAAAATATAAGTATTTATTTTATCTAGGCCACTGCGGAGAGACTTTTTAAGTCCGACAACTGGCTTTATATTTAGATTAAACAGTATAGCTAAAGAAAAAGCTCCAAATAGCCACGCCAGGCCTGTGGTCTGAGAAATAAGTCCAGTCGTAATAATATTATAAATCGACACTACCGCTTCTTTATTTTCAGGTTTGACCACATTCGATATTTCTGTAGCACCAAAACTAATCAGCCATAGGCTTACAAGCATGGTAACTGTTAAAAGCAGCGTCGCAATAAGAGCAGTTTTTAACTTTTGTCTAGATAGCATGATTGCCCCAACAAGAGACACAACAAAAGCTAAACTTAATAATTGCGGGGCTCTATTTATAACATTAAGGTAAGCTCTAGCTTCAGGAAGCCACTTAACCTCACGAAGCTGTATTTGGCCAAACTTCGGAGGAAGCTGTTTGTTGAAGATGAATGAAACTTTTGAATCATTGGTTCGCTGGCCTAAGAAACCGTAAAGCTCGTCAACTGTAATTGTCCCGTTGTTATTCGGGTTTTCAATAAATGCAATAACTGAACTCTGGCCCTTGGTAAGCACGCCAGTCCAGATAGCTGAGGCTTCATTTGTGTTTAACAGGTTGCCTATTTGAGATTTGGTGACATTTTCTATTTGGGTTGCTAGAGTCGGAGCTAGAAATTGAATATTTTCTGGTAAATTTTCAGCTAGTCTTTGTTCGACATTAACGTTATTGAATATTTGAAAGGTTATTTGGTTGGCTATTGCATCTTGAACAGCTGGGTCTTGAATTATGGGACTAGTAGTAGCTACAAATGTATCGGTGTCTAGAACATTCTGCTTTACCCAGTATGAGACATTAAGCGAAAATAAGAAAACAAGGCTCAAAGTTACTAGAAAGACTACTGTAAATCTGCGGAAAAAGTTTTTATAACTTGATCTTTTGCTACTTTTGAGCTGATTAATCTCAGTTTGTAGACTAATTAGTTCTGCCTTCAAAGACTCAATTGTTTGAGCATTCTCTTGAGGCAGTGATTTACTAGCTGACTTGCGCATTTTTTTCGCCATTAAAAAACCTTGATTTATTACTTACATTATTGCACAATATAAATAATATACAAGTAATAAAATAATTTTGTTTTTTTAGTCATGGTGTCATAATGAACTACTATGAATACTAAATTTCCTAAAATAGATCAAAATAAAAAACGAGTACTAGTGGTTATGGTGCTTATAGCCTTGGTTTTCGGCTTTTGGTTCCTACGAGATTATTTTGTGCTGGCGGCCCTTGCAGCCATCCTGGCTTTTTTATATAACCCAATTTACCAATTTATTTTGCGAAAAACGAACAATAAACAAGGTGTAGCAGCTGGTCTTACCTTTGTCGCTATGATTTTATCGCTTGCTATACCACTGACAGTGTTACTGACTATAACAGTTGAACAATCTCTGAAGTTAGCTTCGACAGTTGAAGATGCTGCCAGAGGCAGCGGGGGACTATATAACACTGTAGTCAACCTAATTGACGATACCAATAAACAGCTCGACAAAATCCCAAGCGTTGGTCCCGAGACAATAAAAATTTCTCAAATTACAGATTGGTTTAAGAATAATGCTAGCAACTTAGTTAAGTCGGGCCTTAGTATTTTGAGTGGTTTTGCTGGAGGAATTAGCTCCTTAGTCACCAAAAGCATTATTTTTATATTTCTATTTTTGGCATTTTTAAAGAAGCAAAAAGAAATTTTAAGTACCATTAAAGCCTTAAACCCCCTGGGTGACGAAGTAACCGATTTATACCTTGGCAAAATGGGTTCAATGACCACAGCCATGGTTAAGGGCCAGTTTGTTATAGCTATTGCTCAAGGCTTGGTAGATGCCTTGTTGCTTAAAATAGTCGGCATCGACTTCTTTATTTTTTGGTTTGTTCTTTTAACGTTCTTATCTATTATTCCACTTGGCGGCGGAATAGTTGTCATACCTGTTGGTATTGTTTTGTTGCTGACAGGAAATATTTGGCAAGGCTTGGTGCTTATTTTAGGACACATATTAATAGTAACCAATATCGATAATGTTCTTAGACCTAAGTTTGTACCAAAAGACGCCAGGCTAGACTCGGCCCTTCTTTTAATGTCTGTTTTTGCAGGCATCGGGCTGTTCGGTTTCATGGGCATAGTCATTGGACCAGTTTTCATGATATTAATTGTCAGCACAATTAAAATCTACACAACTCTTGTCAAAACTAAGCAGTTAGAGTAAGTGTCGGTTTAATCTTCTTTTTTGGATTTCTACTTACACCAATAAGACTTAGTATTAATATAGCTAGACTTGTCAGAAAACCTAAGAAGGGAATAGTTATGAACCCTAAAAATAAAAAGTCAGGCTTGTCGCACGGAACAGCTGCGGTAGTTGAACATAAAACATTTGCCTCTTTGACAATTCCCCACTGCAATAAACTGTGGTAAAAACTTAGTAAAGTCGCTGGAACGGCAAGCGATAGGGTCATATAAAAGCTGCTTTTAAAATCTCGGCGGACTATAGCTACTGACATAATAAAGGCAACAGGGTATAGAAATATTCTGAGCCACCAGCACAGGTTGCAGGGAGGTAATTTTTCAACTTCACTAAAATACAAACTACCAAAAACACTGGCTACTCCCAGACTCCAAATAAGGTAATGGGCGTTATCTGAAACAAGCCTATATATTTTAAATTTTTTTATAGATTCCATTTTTCTCCACGTTTTAATTTAAATTCACTAATTTAATTATACCACTCGTTTATCTTAGGCTATCTTTTCCCAAGGGTAGTGTGGTTTGCCAAAATGCCCATATGTAGCAGTGTCTACGTATTGTACTTTTTTTAAATCAAGTTGACCGATGATGTTTTTAACTGAACAATCAATTAGTCTGTCGGCAAAACCAACAATAGTTTCATCACTTTTTTTAGCAGTTCCAAATGTATCTATCTGTTTAATGATGGCTCTCGGTGCGCCTATGTAAAAAGCAAGACAAACCTCGGCTCTGTCGGCGAGGCCCGAGGCGACAATATTCTTAGCTATAAAACGAGCCGCATATGCTCCTGAGCGGTCTACTTTGCTTGGGTCTTTGCCGCTGAAAGCGCCACCGCCAGCTTTGGCAGCGCCGCCGTAAGTGTCGACAATAATTTTTCTGCCAGTTAAACCAACGTCACTGGCTGGCCCGGGGTTATGCCAGACCCCTGTGCCGTTTATTATTATTTCTTTGGGTATAATCAAGCCGTGACTTTTTAATACTGGCTTGATTATTGCGTTGGTCAGTTCTTGCCTAACTTCGCTTATGCTGACATCTTCATTATGTGGCACAGCAATTGTTAAGTGTTCAATACCTACAGGCTGGTCATTCTCGTAACGGACAACTACTTGTGCTTTACCGTCTGGTCGCAAAAAAGCGAGTTGCTTATTTTTTCTTGACTCATCTATTTTCTTAGTTAAGTCATGCGCCACAACTATCGGTAGTGGCATATAACTGCTAGTTTCGTTTGTGGCATAACCAAAGCACATGCCTTGGTCGCCAGCTCCAGTATCATCGCCAACTCCAACTGCTATTTCAGGTGACTGGTGATGTATGGCTAGCTTAATTTCAGCAGATTCACTGAAGCCCCACATATCATTTGTGTAGCCATTATTAGCAATAACTTTTTTGGCTATCTGTTGGTAGTTAAGCTTGGCTTTAGTAGTAATTTCTCCGGCCATAACTACTAAATTCTCGGCCACTAATGTTTCCAGAGCTACTCTAGAATTTTCATCTTGGCTTAAGGCGCTATCTAGCACCGAGTCACTAATTTGATCTGCCAACTTATCGGGGTGGCCAGCGCAGACAGATTCACTAACTCTTAAATAATTTTTTGGCATAAAAATACCCTTTCTAGCGTAATCAACGAGTGCTTCAAAAGGGCAGACTACAAAAGACATCTTTCCATAGTTATGGCTAGAAGGGGCACCTTTCAGGTTGTTCACATGATGGTTGCCGGCGGTTCATAGAGCTAGTTCTCTCCCCGCACTCGTGATATTAATTTAAATTTTTAAAGTAGGCTAATTATAGCAAAAATAATTTTTCTTTAAAAATGCTCTCTTAAGTGCTTCATACTAAATTGCCAGTCGCTGTCTGTTTTTTTCTTTGGATTAAAAATATTTTCTGGGTCAAAAATATGCTTCACTTGCTTAAACAGGTCAACTGTTTCTTGGCCGTACATTGCTTGTAACCACGGTCCACGAATCATGCCGTCGTTATGTTCACCACTAAGGCTACCACCGTATTTTAAAACTAAAGCAGTTATTTCTAGCATGGCTGGTTCAAGCTTAGCTTTTTCTTTTTTGTCTTCTATTTTCATAAGGGGAATAATATGAAAATTACCATCTCCCATGTGACCAGCAATGGTCGCCAGTAATTTATATTTTTTTATAATCTGCCTTACTTCAGGTAAAAATTGCGTCAGGTACTGAGGCGGAACAACTAAGTCGTCCATAAAAGGAGCGGTGTGTTTGTCTTTAACTTTACTTCTTAAAAGCTGAAAACTTTGCCGGCGCATAATCCAGAATTTTTTAGCTTTAGCTTCCGAAGCGTCTTCTTCAAATAATGAATTTTGTTTAAATATTTTTAGGTCTTTGCGCAAATTATGAACTTTTTCGGCTACTTCTTGGTCACTTTTGCCATTAAATTCAACCAGTAAAACCATTTTTGGAATACCTCGAAATAGCATCAGGGCGTTTGGTATTAGCTGAAAAGCTAGTTTGATAGTTTGGGGCCAGCCTAGTGTTTTATGAAAATAAAAGAATAACTTAAAGCTTAACATGAGAGTGTAATTGTCAAATCCTTCAAAAGTTGCTGGTTTGTGTGAAACAACCTTTTCTATCAAATAACCTAGGTCGTCGATATCTCTCATGAAAATTACCAACGAGCCGGAGTGAGTTGGTGCAGGTACTAATTTAAAATCAATCTCAGTTATTAAGCCCAGGGTTCCCTGAGAGCCAGTAATTAGTCTCGTCAAGTCGAAAATTTGGGTTTCTCTGTCCCAAACATTCCATAAATGATAACCAGTCGAGTCTTTGCTAACATTGGGTTTAGCAGCCTTAATTTTATCGTAATTTTTTTCAACAAGCTCATAAATTCGCTTATAGAGCTTACCTTCAAAATCATTTTGAGCCATTTTTTTGTCTAGCTCTTTTTTATTTAAAGCCTTAACTACATATTCATTACCGTCAGCAAAAATGACTTTTAAGCTATTTATGTAATCTTCGGTTTTGCCATATTCTAAAGATTTCTCACCACCTGCGTTATTGGCAACTATGCCACCTACTGTACAAAGGTCTTTTGAAGCCGGGTAACTAGGAAAAAGTAAATGTTTTTTCAGAGTGGCAAGCTCGTAATCTCGGTAGTACACTCCTGGCTCAACAGTGCTGTTTTCTTTTGTGACAGGGCCAATTTTAGTAAAATACTTGGTGAAGTCAACAACAATAGATTGCCCAATAGCAGCACCGGACATGTCTGTACCGGCACTACGAGCAGTTAAAGATAAGCTTGGCACATTTTTCTTATTATGGGCAACGAATTTGACCAATGTTTTTATGTCTTCGGTCGATTTTGGAAAAACTACAACCTCAGGTTTTAGTTCAAACATGCTCGCATCGTGGCTATAGTATTCGAGTGAGTTTTCGTCGGCCTCGACCTCACCACTAATTATTGTTTTTAATTTTTGTTCTAAATGATTCATGACAGTATAGTAGCACCGAATTATATCTGTTACAATATGCTCATGCTTAGAAAACATGTCGTTATTATTGGCGGCGGTTGGGGCGGTATGGCTCTAGCGCGACATTTACGTAAAATACCAAAATCAAAAATTAGAATAAGTCTCATTTCCGATGACCAAAATTTCCGTTATAGCCCAGGTCTCTACAGAGTGGCAACTGGACATCGTGAAAAAGAAGCAGTCATACCAATTACTGATCTTACTAACAAAATTGGCAGTCTAGAGTTCATAAAAGCCAAAGCAACGCACATTAATCGCTCAAAAAAAACTATTAGTTTAGAGGGTGGACAAGAAATTCACTATGACTATCTTGTTATTTCTGTTGGAGTAGTTACAAACTATTTTGATATTCCCGGCCTCAAAGAACGGAGCTTTGGCATCAAGACTCCAAGAGAAATACATAAGTTTAGGGCTCATTTACATCAAACGCTTATAGATGACAAAAAACCAGATAAAAACTATGTTGTTGTTGGAGGAGGCCCAACTGGAGTCGAGCTATCAGCTGCGCTGGCCAGTTACATAAAAAAAGTTGCTAAACGGCACGGTTCCCCCGCTAGTAAAATTAACATTGAATTAATGCAAGCTGGTTCGCGGTTAATTCCGCAGAGCCAGCCCAAAGCTTCGAAACTTGTATTGACTAGGCTTAGAGAACTTGGAGTTAAAGTTCATTTGAACGCTAAAGTTGAAGGAGAAAGTGAAGATTCTCTTCGCTATAACAATAGGTCCATACCTACTCGCACGGTCATCTGGACAGCAGGAACGACAAATAACTCTCTATTTAAAGCCCATCGCAATCACTTTCCGCTAAGCCAAAGTGGCCGTGTAATAGTAGATGAAAGATTAAGGGTTGACGCCTACACTTATGTCATAGGTGACAATGCAGAGACTCCTTTCAATGGTCTGGCGTTCACGGCAGTACAAAACGCTAAATATGTTGCTAATGACATCAAGAAACGACTGTATGGTCAGCTTAAGACCCCTCATTATCGGCCACTTCAACCACTAACAGCAATCCCGGTTGGAGCTCGTTGGGCAGTTTTCCAGCGTAAAAATATCGTAATATCTGGATTTATTGGTGGAGTTTTAAGATCTTTTGCCGACTTAGTTGGCTATATTGACATAGCCGGGTTCAGTATGGGCTTTAAGCTGTGGTTTGGTTCTAGCCGCAAAGAAGAAAAATGCTATATTTGTCAGACTGCTATTAAAAAAGAAGACTGGCTGACCCAGTCAAGCTATTCTTAGGTTAATAGCAGGTTTCGCAGCCACCGTAAATTGTTAGCCGACTCGGTAATTTTTTAATTTTTAACTCTTTTTTTATGTCTGAACGAAGCTTATCGGTTAAATAGACATCTTTTATGCCGTCACAACCGGAGCACATGAAGTGGTCGTGTTCGAGTGTGTTAGCATCTACCAACTGAACGCCATTAACCTCGGGACCGTTAGCCAGTAGGCCAGTGGCAATCAGTCGGTTAGTTATTCTGTGAACAGTCGTGGCTGTCAAAAAAGGGAATTGGCTTCTTAGTTCAACCAATATTTGGTGATTGCTGGCATGACCCATTTTTCGCGCTGCTTGTAAAACGGCCGTCGTCTGGGGGGTTATTCTGGCTTTGGTTTTCATGCTTGTACTATAATCTAAATGTGTGTATTATACAATAGTAAACAATTTACAATAAGAAAGGACTAAAATGGCTAAAACTATAACCGTTTATACGACAGCTACCTGTGGCTATTGCCGAATGTTAAAAAAATACTTGGAAGACAACAATTTTCCTTTTAATGAGAAAAGAGTAGACTTAAGCCAAGAAGACGCTCAAGAAATGGTCTCAAAAAGTGGTCAAATGGGTGTGCCATTTACGGTCATAACAAATGATAAGGGCGAAGAAAAAGGCGTACTTGGGTTCGACGTTAACTCAATTCAAGCGGCACTTTTAGGCTAGTATGAAAAAGACTTTAATTGTTTTAGGAATAATTCTGGTTTTTGCAGTTGGTCTTTTTTTCTTGTTACCCGACAATAAAAAGTCCAGCGAAGCAGAGAAAGCGCCAGTTGCAAGTGAACAAAGCACAAAAGGTCAATCAATTGCCAGTGAAGTTAATGCTGGAAAGGCTGTAATGTTCGATGTTAGGACGCCAGCCGAATTTAATGCTAGCCATGTCTCAATTGCTAAAAATTTTGACTCGGTTTTAATTGATGATGGACAGTTTCCAGATGTAAGTAAAGACCAAAAAATATATATCTATTGTCGCACAGGAAGCAGAGCGACAAACGTTAAGGCTATTATGGAAAATAATGGCTTCACTGACGTTGTTAACTTGGGTGGCTTAACCAATATGAAGGAACTTGGTCTACTTTAATAAACTAATCAGCAGAAAACTACAAGCAAGAGACATTGAAACAAATGCCAGCCATACGAAGAAGGTTATTAAGAGTGAATTTTTATACTCACCCATTATTTCCTTTTTTGTACCAATGCGAGCAATTAGAAATAGCAGAGGAACTGCAGCAATAGCATTAAATACACCCGCAAAAATGAGTGCTTTTATGGGGTCAATGCCCAAGAAATTGATAGCTAGCCCAATAATTGTCGAGACCAATATAGTCCCATAAAAACCACCTGCTTTTTTGTACTTTCTGTAGTAACCTTCTTTCCAGCCCATAGCTTCGCTAATTGCGTAAGCTGAAGACCCAGCCAGAACCGGAACGGCTAGTAGTCCAATGCCAATTATGCCTGTAGAAAATAGAATCTTAGCCCACAAGCCAGCGTTACCGGTACCAGCCAGTAACGGCTCAAAAGCCTTGGCTGCATCGGCCGCTGTATTAATTTCGGATATACCGTTAGCATTTAGAGCCGAAGCGCAGGCTACTACAATGAACCAGGCGCTAACTAGCGCTATGGTCATACCTGCTAAGTTATCTAGCCTTATTTTTTTAATGAACTTTTTTGATATATGTGGTTGTTTGAGACCATTTTGAGCCAAACGTTTGTGTAAAATTTCTTCTTCAACTGTTTCTGAAGTATCCCAAAAGAACAAATAAGGCGAAATCGTCGTGCCAAGCAGAGCTACCAGCATATAGAGCATGGTAGTATTGAGTGAAATATTTGGCAAAAAAGTTGCCTTTAGGGCTTCGCTCCAGTTAACTCCGACCATAATTGCTGTCAAAGGATAGGCGAGAAGTACAATAGACAGCCACTTAAGAACTTGGGCATAAGTTCTGTATTTGACAAAAATTTGCAAAACAGCCACAAACACCGCAAAGCCAATAGCCAGCACCGAATAAGACAGAGGAACTAGCAGCTGAGCAGTCGAGGCCATTGCACCTATATCGGCGCCAATATTTATAGTATTGGCAATGACCACTAGACTTACTACCATAAAAAGAAGTTTGCGACTGTAATTGTCTTTTATTACAGCTGCCAAACCTTTACCAGTGACAGCGCCAATTTTAGCGCAAGTTTCTTGTACTGCAATAAGCATTGGGAACTTGAGCGGAAATGCCCACAGTAGACCATAGCCAAATATTGCTCCTGCTTGAGAGTAAGTGGCTACTCCACTAGGGTCGTCATCGGCCGCACCGGTTACAAGTCCTGGCCCCAAGATACGAACTGCTCGGCCATATTTTTTGTAGTTCAAAATACTTTTAGTTATATTAACTGCTTTTTTTTCAGACTTATAAATATCTTTTTCAAGTCGCTTAACTGTTTTTTTTGCAAGGGTTTGTTTTTTAGTCATGATATTTCTTATGGTTATTGGCAATTATAGCAGAAGCTTTAAGCATTCTGTAAGATTTCAGCAGTAC
>JAGORN010000030.1 GCA_018062805.1 Candidatus Saccharimonadota bacterium
CTTCCGCTGGAATGTCTACCTTGCCGAACCTTTTAAGGCGCTTTTTACCTTTGGCTTGTTTGGCTAAAACCTTCTTTTTTCTGGAAACATCCCCACCATAAAGACCACTGGTTACATCTTTTCTATAGGCGCTCAAATCTTCTCTGGCTATAAAACGTCCGCCAATGGCAGCCTGGAGTGGAACTTGAAAGTTTTGTCTCGGAATAACCGTTTTTAGTTTTTTGACAACTTCTCGACCTAAGTAATCGGCTTCAGTTCGATGGACCATTACACTTAGCGCATCTACCTTAGTGCCGGCGACTAAAAAATCTAGCTTAACAAGATCTTCTGCCCGGTAAGAATCAATCTCGTAATTAAAAGAACCATAACCACTGGTAATGCTTTTTAGTTGATCATAAAAATCGGTCAATAAATTAGCGAGTGGTGCGTCAAAACTAATCAGTGCAAGTTGAGCGTCGACAAAACTAATGTTTTTTTGTAATCCTCGCTTAGAAGCTATAAGCTGAATAACTGACCCCACGTAATCTTTTGGGCATACTACTTCTCCTTTGATCCACGGTTCACGAATTTCACTAATCTGAGCTGGGTCTGGCAAATCTGTAGCACTTTTTATATCAATTTGATCACCGGTATTTAAAGTAACCTGATAGTCTGTGCTCGGGTTAGTCACAACTAAATCGAGATTATACTCTCGCTCGAGTCGTTCCTTTACAATGTCCATATGAAGAAGTCCTAAAAACCCAACACGAACTCCGAAACCCAAAACTGGTGAGTTTTCTGGCTCAAACTGAAGTGCTGAATCGCTTAATGATAGTTTTTCAATTGCATCTTTAAGTAACTGATAGTTTTCGTTGCTGTCTGGGTAAAAGCCAGCATAAACAAAAGGTTTAACTTCTTTATAGCCCGGTAGAGGCTGGCTAGCTGGCGCTTTTATGCTAGTAATCGTGTCCCCTACTCGCGCCTCTTTGGTACTTTTTAAATTAGTCACAATATAGCCTATTTCACCTGTCTTAAGAAAATCGGCAGGCTGCATTTCTGGGCTTAAACTACCGACTTCAAGCGCAATCCCGGCTACCTCGGTTCCAATCATTTTGATGGATTCATTTTTACTAATTTGGCCATCGAAAATACGAGTGTATAAGATAACTCCTCTGTAATCATCGTAATAACTATCGAATATCAAACCTCTTGTCTGTTGATTTGTTTTAGTTTTCGGTGGCGGTACTTCGCTAATAACTGTTTCTAGAACCGCTGAGACTCCTTCGCCAGTTTTAGCCGAAACATAAAGTATTTCACTGCGCTCGCAACCTAGTAGCGCTATTACTTCGTCACTTACCCTACTGACATCGGCGGCTGGCAAATCTATTTTATTTAATACAGGTATAATCTTTAAGTCGGCACCCATCGCTAAATAAACATTCGCTAAGGTCTGGGCTTGTATTCCTTGGCTAGCATCAACAACCAAAATGGCCCCTTCGCAAGCCTCTAGGCTACGAGAAACTTCATAGCTAAAATCAACATGACCTGGAGTATCAATTAAATTTAACTGGTATCCCTGGTAGTTCATGCGGACAGGAGCCAGTTTAATAGTTATTCCCTTTTCACGCTCGAGATCCATTTTATCTAAAAGTTGTGCCTTCATATTTCGATGCTCAACCGTTCCGGTTATTTCGAGTAACCTATCGGCCAGCGTACTCTTGCCGTGATCTATGTGAGCAATTATGCAGAAATTCCTTATTTTATCCATTCAACTATCAATTATAACAGAGAGAGTTATTTTATATTTTGACCGGCTTTAAGACGATTTTCTTTAAACGGTTAAATATAATGTCAGCTTCTGAAAGTCTAAGAGCCCAGGAAGCAAACACATAAACACTAAAAGCTATGGACGTAATTATTGCCAGCTTAACTATTAGAACTAGCCCTAGATCAGCTAACTGGAGTGGCAGAAACTGCAATATTAAATAAGATACCACAGCAGTACAAAATCCAGCTATTAATACCCTTATGAAATAGTTCATAAACCTACGATCAAAAAGCTTTGGATCACGTTTAATAATAATGGAGGTAAGTATTAAAACTTCTGTAAAGGCAACTACACCCTGAGCAATAGCCAACCCGACCACTCCGTAAACGTCTGGCTGCGACAAATAGTATGCTAAGAAGATATTAACCGTAATTATAAAAAGTGAAACATAAAGTGGCGTTTTGGTGTCTTTATAGGCATAAAAATAACGAGAAATAATGGTGTATAAAATTCTAAAAAATATGGCAAAAGTAAGGACGCCAAAAACTACAGCTATCTCTTTACTGCTTCGCGCAAATATAATTCTGGCTAAATAGGCTCTGGCAAAAAAAGCGACAATCACAACTGGCAAAGCCAGCCAAATCATGGTTTGTAAAACTTTAATGTATTCCTTGCGAAATAAATCGGTTCTGCCCTGAGCCAGTCTGTCTGTAAGTCTTGGAAAAGCAGCTGTCGATAAAGAATTTCCAATAAGCATAACAGGTGCATTATGCAAAATCATCGCATTTTCATACCAAGTTACTGAACCCGTGACTAGCCTAGAAGCAAATCTAGTTTCAACAATTCCGTTAATATAGTCCACCCCCTGATCGATCGAACGAGCAGGTAGAATACTAAGAACCTCTTTGAAGCTTTTGTTTTGAAAATCGATTTTTGGTAAATATTTAAAATTGAGCCCTATCATACCCAGAGAAGCGACGACTAGCTGCAAAATAGCTCCAACCGCAACACCAACACTCAACCCAACAACCCCAAGAGTATCTCCGAATATGTAAATACTAGCAATGATTGCACCGTTATAAAAAAGTGGCGCAATTGCAAAAAAGAAAAAACGCCCAACCGACTGCTGAACGGTTGTTAACAAGGTCGATATTGCAAAAATAAACACATTTACGGAAACTATTCTCATAATTGCTACCGAGAGCTGCAGCTGTTCAGGAGTGAAACCAGGGACAACAACATAACGAAGAAGAGGTTCTGCAAAAATCATCAATAATATCGAAGTTATAAGAGTAACTATTCCAAGTGCATTGAGTAAATAACTAGCTACCTCCCAAGCAGAGTTTTTATTTTTACGAAGTCTTTCACTTAGTATTGGCAAAAACGCGACGCCTAGTGCGCCTGAGGCTAAGGTGAAATAAATAAAGTCTGGTATTTTAAAGGCAGCAAAGAAAGCATCTGTTTCAAAATTATTGAAGTTAGCATTAATTAGTTTAGTTCGAACTATACCTAGAACTGTTCCTGCAAGAGAAGCGCCAGCTAACAATAGAGCTGCCGAGCCAAAACTGATACGGCGATTGGCTCTGGTCAGAAATCTATTCATTATATATCCAGATTTTTACCTATTATTTAGTATAGCTTGGCTTCTTTTGGCATTTGTGTGCCTTCTAAAATTGTCAGCACTTCTTCTGCTTCAACGGTTTCTTTTTCAATTAGTGCATCTTTCAACTTATCTAGATATGTGCGATTGGCCTTAATGACCGCTCTAGCCCTATTGGCGGCTTCAGTAATTAGGGCCTCTACTTCTGTGTCAATAATCTTTGCTGTTTCTTCAGAGTACTGCCTCTCGTGCATCATTCGATCCATCATCATGCCGTCTTCAACATGAAAAACTTGATCTCTGAGCTGCTTGCCCATGCCTTGGTTGACTACCATTTCGCGGGCTAGTTCGGCCGCTTTTTGCAGATCGCTTCCTGCACCCGTAGTCACTCTGTCAGATCCATAAACAACTTCTTCAGCAATACGACCTCCAAGCATTCTAGCTAAAACATCTTTATATTCAATAATGCTATGGTAACTTTTATCTTCTGGTGGAATAAACCAAGTTACACCACCGGTACCACCTCTAGGAATGATAGTTACTTTATGAACCATGTCACTATCTGGCATGGTGTGGCCGACTACAGCGTGACCTGCCTCGTGGTAAGCGGTTAATTCTTTTTCCTTTTCGTTCATAACTTTACTTTTACGTTCGGGGCCTATGGCAACCTTTTCAAAAGCTTCGGTTACATCTTCATTGGTAATAACATTTCTATTAGACCTAGCAGCAACAATAGCAGCTTCATTGGCTATATTTGCCAAATCGGCTCCACTTGAGCCAGCAGTTTTAGCTGCCAAAGCTTCAAGGTCAACGCTTTTATTGACTGGCTTTTTAGCAAAATGGACTTTCAAAATTGCATAACGGTCTTTTCTGTCAGGTAGACCGATACCAACTCGACGGTCAAAACGACCAGGTCGAAGTAAAGCTGGGTCAAGGACATCCATACGGTTAGTGGCGGCTAAGATAATGACATTTTGACCTTGTTCGAAACCATCCATTTCGACAAGTATTTGGTTTAAAGTTTGTTCACGTTCGTCATGACCACCGCCCATACCACTGCCTCTTTTTCGGCCAACTGCATCTATTTCATCTATAAAGATAATGCACGGGGCATTCTTTTTAGCTTTTGAGAACAGATCTCGTACCCTACTGGCACCAACACCGACAAACATTTCAACAAATTCTGAGCCAGAAATACTAAAGAAAGGTACGTTAGCTTCACCAGCAACAGCTCTGGCCATCATAGTCTTACCTGTACCCGGGGGGCCAACAAGGAGCACGCCTTTAGGAATCTTCGCGCCCACCGATTCAAACTTTTTAGGATACTTTAAAAATTCAACTACTTCTTGAAGGTCTACTTTTGCCTCTTCATTACCGGCTACGTCTTTAAACTTAACCACTTCTTTTTCGTTACCATAAAGACGAGCACTACTCTTACCAAAACCAAGTGCTTGGTTACCTTGTCCTTGAGCAGAACGAAGCATGAAAATTAAAATACCAACAATTATTATTACAGGTAGTAAATTAATCGCTAAAGCTGTCCAGGTAGCACCGCTGTTAGATGCTTCCTTGAACACCACTTCGACATCTCGAGTAGTTAGGCCACCAGGTCCGTATAAAGTAGCATTTGATTCTTTTCTAGTTTTTTGAGTCGGCTTGTCACCACCTTTTAGAGTTACCTCAATATTACTACCAGTAACAGTAAGTTTAGCAACCTCACCACTGTTAGCTCGGTTCATAACATCGTTAAACGACTTTTCTTCAAGCTTAGCTGGCTGACGGTAGCTCAGTAAAAATATTGCTCCAAAAATTAAAATAATGACAACAAAGCCAATGTTTTTAACCCAGCTTTTCTTAGATGGGCCTTTACTGCCCGGTAGCTTCTTTTTGTCCATATCGGACAATTATATAGGAATTACCCCCTTATAGGCTAGCCTTTTATATAGAAATGTTAATTTTTTACGAATCTAGCGGATCTTTTTGTTATTAAAACCCTACCTGTCGTAAAGTCTATTACCTTGCCAGCAGGTAATGTCTTAACTTGAACAACTATTCGATCGATTGTTTTTTTATCTGTTGAAGCAAACCGAAACTTTCTCAGTAAAGAATATATAATCTCTCTCGAAAGTGCATCGTCTAGACGTGTAAATAATTTTCTACTCAGGATTGGTTGTCCTTTGTGAATTAGGCGTGATAACAAAAAATCAATTTGTTTGTCTATTTCAATGTTTAGTTTTGAGCTTGCGGTAATTATTTGCAAAAGATAAGTTCTTTGCTCAGCGGTCATTTTAGGTAAAAGCTGGTTTCTTACTTTATTGCGTAAATATTTCATATCTTTATTAGTAGGATCTTCGCACCAATCCAGATTATTAGTTGTAGCGTACTTTAATATCTGCTCCTTAGTCACCTTAATTAAGGGGCGCTCTAAGCCTGGTCTTGACTTTAATGAAGACAGCCCATGTCTACCAGTACCTCTTATGAGATTAATAATGCACGTCTCAATGACATCATCTTGATGATGTGCGGTCACAACCGCTCTTGCCCCTAGCTCAGATGCTAATTGACAGAGAAAATTATAACGAGCATCTCTTGCTTTTTCCTCACTAGAATTCGCACCTAAATCAACTCTTTTAGAATAAAAAGGCAACTGATATTTAGAAGCAAGAGTTTTAACAAAAATCTGGTCTTTGGCAGATTCATCTCTGATTCCATGATCAAAATGAGCCACAATTAGATCTAGCTTTTTGTCTTGAGCAAGCACATCTAGCATGACAACGGAGTCGACACCTCCAGAGACAGCAACTAAATATTTTCCTGGTTGTAGCTTAATAATTTTGTCCATGCTGTTGTTTATGATACCAATTAGTAAATAAAAA
>JAGORN010000031.1 GCA_018062805.1 Candidatus Saccharimonadota bacterium
TTACGCTCTGTCGATCTTGACAACAAAAAGGAAGAGGATCTTCAGCGTCCTTTTAGTGATATTAGAGAATATTCACATAAAGGCATTCGTTTCACTGTTAAAAATCACTATCCATCAAAATATAGGACCTATCAGAACGAACAAGGTGAGCAGGTGATTTATCCGCACTTACTAATGGTACATGGTGTTGCGTCTGATGCTTCGTATTTTGATGCTTTTGGGACTAATATGGCCAGGCTCGGCATTGCCAGCTCGGCTATTGAGCTACCGAGGTTTACTAGTGGCGTCTGGAACGGTGATAAGTTACTGAATTGGCAAGTAGGTGCCGCAGCTCATACAGGCGAACTTTTGAAAGAAACAACCAGGGCAGATAGCGACATTATTTACGTTGGGCATAGTCGTGGAGCTATTGTTGCGACCAAGGCTACGAGAGCGTTATACGATAATGAATTTTATAGACCAAAAGGCCTAATTTTACTTGCACCGGCAGGTATTGATAAAATTGCTGACGGTAAACTTTATAAAGGAGTACCCCTGCTTGGTCCTCTAGTTCTGAACAATTTAATTTCTGGTTTTCAAGAGGGTAATCGTCTTATTCCAAATACTACCATGCTTGGTCGAGTTATTCTGCGGAATATTCCTCAGACATTAATTGAAGTTAAGCAAGCGATGAACGAAGTCATTACTGAACTTTTTGAAGAAATGCCTGAAATTGATATTTTAATCCCGTTTGCCGAAGATGATGAATTTATCAAATATGTAGAACTTTATAAGGTTGCTTTAAAGTATCCAAATGTTTCAGTTGTCACAGTAGAATCGTCTCACATGCTTGATAATCCTCGATATAAAGACGTAATTAGTTTGGCTGACCCAAGGCTTCTAACTGGCCAAGTACTAGCTTATGAACAGGCTCAAATAAAAAACTATAGCCCCATTACCATCCATGCAGCTAGTGGAACATATTGTCGAACTTCTAACTTCAACCTTCAAAAGCACATGGCTCAGCTAGCTAGCCAATCCGAACATGGAGTTTCTTAGTCAGCTGACAACGGTTAATGATTGTTTTTTGTTGCATTCTTAGTTCGGTAGCTAGTATTCCATTGGGCACAAACAAGGTAATTGAGTCGTTAGTAATTTTTATTTTTGCTTCAAATTTGTAGTTATTCAAACAAAAGCTTTTTAGAGCCGCTAGTTCTGTTGGTTCTTCTAGATTTTTAGCTAAAAGCAGGTCTTTAATACTATCCATTAATTAATATTAGTTTTAATAAGTTAGATAGTAAAGGCTAGCCTAATATAAAATAGTTACTATGCCTGAATTACCAGAAGTCGAAACAGTGGTTCGCGGTTTGAACAAATTAATTATTGGTAAAAAAATAATTAAGATTAGTTCAGATAATTTTAAAAGTTTTCCAATCAGCAAAGCTGACATTCAACAGTTCATAATGAACTCTACCGCCCAGAGAGTAAGTCGACGCGCAAAGATTATTATCATTAATTTGTCGACAGGTTATAGTCTAGTAGTCCATTTAAAAATGACCGGGCAGTTAGTGTATAAAAGTAACAAAAAGTCTTGGGGTGGCGGACACCCAAATGATAGCCTCGTTTATTCATTGCCAGATAAAAGTACTAGAGTCATATTATATTTTAGTGACAACTCAAAGTTGTTTTTCAATGACCAGCGTAAGTTTGGTTGGATGAAGTTGTTTCAGACTAGTGAACTACCAGCAATTTCTAGCATGGCGAAATTAGGACCAGAGCCACTTGAAGCTGAATTTACCGAAGAAATTTTTTTAACAAATCTGAAACGTCGAGCAAGAAGTAAAATTAAACCTGTCTTACTCGACCAAACGGTCATTAGTGGTATTGGGAATATCTACGCCGACGAATCTTTATTTAAAGCAAATATCCACCCAGAAAGTATAGTAGACAATATTCCACAAACAAAGCTAAAAAAGTTAAGAAAGGCTATTGTTGAAATTTTGAACCTTAGTATTGAAAAAGGTGGTTCAACCAGCCAGAATTATGTCAACGCAGAAGGCAAGAGGGGTAATTATCTAGATTTTGCAGCAGTTTATGGTAGGGCTAAGTTAGATTGTATTGTTTGCCAAGAGCCAATTGTCAAAATTAAGTTAGCCGGCCGTGGGACCCATGTTTGTTTGAAGTGTCAAAAAAAATATAATTAAAAAACTTGCCAACAACTTTAAAACAGAGGGCTTATAATAGCTAGCATATGATTTATGTTTTTTCTGGAGACAACTATTTTTTACGCGATCAAGCGGCAAGTGAATTTGTTAGTGCTTTTATATCTAAGTACGGTGAGTTAGCTGTTGAAAAACTGCTAGGCGAAGATATTAAAAATGAAAATTTGAGTGACATTATTTCGGCTCAGCCTTTTTTGACTACACGTCGATTATTTAAAATTAATAATTTATCGGTCAACAAAAACGTCTTCGATCAATTCGTCGAAAAAGCTGGCGAGCTTGCTGATACCACCGATGTAATGTTGGTAGAAGACAGCCTAAGTTCAAAGCTGGCTAGTGTTAAAAAATTGAAACAAATAGCTGAACTTAGAACATTCAATAACATTGGTTTTAAAGATCTAAGCACTTGGCTTAGCAAATTTTTTAACAGTCAGGGTAAAAACGTTGAGCCCGGCTTAATAGACTATTTAATAGATAGAGTTGGCGAAAATCAACAACTACTATATAACGAAGCGCAAAAACTAGCTCTACTAGAATACCTAGATAAAACAATAATTGACACTATGACAGAACCTAGCCCAGCAACCAGCATATTTAATTTACTAGACACTATTTTGGCTGGTAATACTAAAAAAGCTTTAAGTATTTACGGTGACCAGAGAGCTTTGGGTAGGGAACCCCAAGCCATTTTGGGCATGATTACTTGGCAGCTAATGAATATGGCTCTAGTTTTTCATATACCTGTAGGCATGACGGTAGAAGAAGCTGCTAGTTCGGCCAAAATAAGTCCGTTTGTTTTTAGAAAAACTAAACACGCAACCTCTAGTCTTGGTCGCTCTAAGCTTGAAAAATCTTTTTCGTTAGCTATTGAAACAGATAGGCTAATAAAAAGAAGCTCCGCTAGCGCTAACGGAGCTGTTGAAAACCTAGTAATTAATTTAACTAAGCTTTAGTTGTTTTTTTCGATTTTGAGACGGTTTTTTTAGTGGTCGATGATTTTTTAGTAGCTTTTTCTGTCTTTGGTTTAACGGCAGCATTTTTAGAAGCCGTAGCAATCTGACTTTTCTTCCGAGCTGCTTTATTTTTATGAATTACATTTTTCTTAGCAGCAGTATCTATGGCTTTTTCAGCCTTTTGTTTGGCACTATTAATGTCACTCGTTTTACCAGTTTTTAAAACTGCTTGAAATTCTTTAATAGACTCTCTAAGAGTCCGCTTGGTTTTAGCGTTCCGAGTAGTGGCTTTTTCAGCTACTTTTACTCGTTTTTTAGCTGATTTAATGATTGGCATTAAACTTCAATTCCTATTCTGCCTCAAAAGCGGCATTTAAGTGTATATTATCGTCAACTGCATACTATACAAAAAAACAGTCTATTTTTCAACAGTTTTACTTGCGTTTCTTATATTGTTTATGCTATTGTTCGACTATAGTTCTATTTAAAATCAAAAAAATCACAAGAATCCATGGAAAACAATACAAAAAGTCAAGTCGTTGAGAGGCTAAAAGAAGCCAAAAATATCTTGGTGACTGTTAATGCTAACCCGAGCGTAGATCAACTAGCAGCGGCTCTTGGGATTACTTTACTATTGAATAAAATCGATAAGCGAGCGACAGCTGTTTTCAGTGGTGAAATACCGTCTACACTAGAATTTTTAAGTCCAGAAGATACCATTGAAACAAATACCGATAGTCTTCGTGATTTTATTATTGCTCTCGATAAGTCTAAGGCCGATAAGCTTAAGTATAAAGTTGAAGATGAAGTTGTTAAGGTTTTTATTACTCCATATAAAACATCACTAACTGAGGCTGACTTATCATTTAGCCAGGGCGACTTTAATGTCGATGTGGTACTAGCTTTAGGTGTTAGAGACAGAGACGAACTCGATAAAGCTATTACTGCTCATGGGCGAATTTTACATGATGCAACTGTTGTTGGGGTCTCTAACGACTATGATCCAATAGAAATTGGCTCTCTGAACTGGCAAGATGCAAATGCTAGTAGTCTTTGTCAAATGGTTGCTTCTATTGCTAGTAAACTAAAAAAAGATGCAATTGACGGACAAATAGCTACTGCCTTTTTAACTGGTATAGTAGCCGAAACTGATAGGTTTAGTAACGACAAAACTACTCCGGAAGTTATGTCTTTAAGTGCTGTCTTGATGTCAGCAGGCGCCAATCAACAATTAATAAGTAATGAACTTGCTTTAGCAAACCAAAATTTAACTGAAGATAATGAAAACAATGAGAGCTCAAGTGACTCTGACGAATTGCCGGCACCGATTGCTGAAGATATTGTAAGTGAAGATGGTACTTTGACTCTTAGTCACGTTGGTGAAGAAGCTATCCATATTGATTCTATTGGTAACTTCAAGTCGGCTGAAGAACTGAATGCAGTTGTTAATGAAGTTCAAGAAAATGCTCAAAATACTGATCAGCAGAATGAACACAAGGGCGAGCTAGATGATAATAGCATCATCCAAGAAGTAAAAGAAGATTCCAAGCCGAGTAACAATGGCTATTCTCATTACGTTGGCTCTAGGCCACCAGAGAATCCAATCAATTCAAATATATTAAGTCCAGATGAGCAGCCTATGGTAGATCCACTTGCGGAAATACCAACTTCTACACCAGTAGATGAAATAGCTCCAAAAAAAGCCGGGCATACTGAATCGCCACTTTTAACGACCCAGCATGATGCCGAATCGCCACCAGCTTTATCGGTACCTTCTACTCCTGATTCAGGCAATAGGCTGGCGTCTGACGGGGAATCTGTAGTTGAGCCACTGACTACAAAACCACTTGGACCAGAAGTAAAAGAAAATGAAACTTTGGAAGACATAGAAAAAAAAGTTCTCTCATACGAAGAGTCCGCACAGGCTAATTTACCTCAGCCAAGCGATGGAGATGCAGAAGCAGAAGCTGCTAGGCAGGCTGTCTTGAATGCTATGGACGAGGCAGGTAATTTTAACCCAGATAGGCCTGAACCGCTTGAATCAATGGGTGCTGTTGAATTCCCAAGTCCTCAAACAGAAAATGGAAGCCAGAGTCCAAGCGCTAAAGATGAACCAGCTCCAGAAGTTCCGCCACCATTTATTCCACCGTTCCCAACTTACGACCCGAACGACCCCAGTAATCAACAAAAGTAACCTCTAGCCTGTGCTAATATGAGGCCGTGGAAAATAAACTTAGCGGTTTTTTGTTAATTGATAAACCTTTTGGCTTGTCTAGCTTCGGTGCGGTTTATAAAGTTAGAAAAATCTTAAAAGAGCTAACAGGCGAGAAGTATAAGGTGGGTCATAGTGGCACACTCGACCCAGCGGCGACCGGGCTACTAATACTAGCGGTAGGTAAAAGCACCAAAAGTCTACACTCATTACTTAAAAAAGACAAAATTTACGAAGTTACTATGAAATTGGGCTTTACCAGCACAACAGATGACCAAGAGGGCCAAATCACCAAAATTAGCAACCTTGTACCGACAAGTCATGAATTAGCCACAACAATAAATAAGTACATTGGGCCAATAATGCAAACACCTCCTGTATTCAGTGCTGTAAAAGTTAGCGGGCGGCGGGCTTATAATTTAGCTAGAAAGGGTGAGGCTGTTAAGCTCGAACCTAGACTGGTGTATATTTATGAAATTTCAAAAGTTAAATACGAATACCCTAATATTTCCTTCAGTTGTCGAGTAGGAAGTGGTACCTACATAAGATCACTAGTTAAAGACATCGGTCAAGATTTGCAAACTGGAGCTTATATGACGGCTTTAAGGCGAACTAGTATAGATATATTTAGCGTTACGGACGCTCATCAAATTGATGAACTGACAGTTAGTAATATTGAGTCCAGCTTAATAGCTATTGAATAAAGTAAGTTTATCTGTTAAAGTTTAGTTTAATACGCCATATTATTAAACCGATTAATTTACTTAAAGGATAAGTTTTGATTTCATCAGACAACAAGCAGAAGCTAATTAAAAGCA
>JAGORN010000010.1 GCA_018062805.1 Candidatus Saccharimonadota bacterium
CTTTAGGTAAGTTAGGGTTGTTAGAATAAGCCATAGGTAGGCTCCTTTCGTTATTAGTGGTAATAACAGTTTAGGATGCCTACCTGTTTTAGTTCAATTTATGTTGCAAAGGTGGTGAGTTAATACGAAAAAATTGACATATATAGTTTTTTAGTTTATTGTATTTTCGTTAAATGAGGAAAATATAATGAATAGGATCAAAGACATTAATTTAGCGTGGGAAATGGCTTTAGCAGAAAAACCATACCGTGATGAAATAGATAACCTATCGCTTGAAGAGAGTGTAAAAATCGCCATGAAAGCATTAAGAACCAGCATAATGGTTAGCAATGGTGGAACTAAAGAACAAAGAGGCTGGTATAGAATTGAACACTACGAAGAAGTGGAATCCTCTTTAAGCCCTGAGCAAGATGCTTTAGCCAAAGAAACGACCGTTGGACTCATTAATGCTCACAATGCTAATCTACTAGAAAAAGCGCTTGAGTCTGCATGGAAAGTAGAATTGGCAGATTATAGAGCTAGATATGCACAAATACAAAACCAAGCTGCTAAACAAGAATCTTTGGCGCCAAGACCGCACGGGCCTTTCTTGGACTGTGGCGACTACTCAGTAGACGACTAGATTTGTTTTAATTATTAATTTCTCTTCTACCCCACAAAGTAACTTAGTTAAGTTCAGGTTAATATACTTCAGCCAATAATAAACTACCAAAATTATTTCTGAGTTGAATATTCATATGTATACACTTTTTGTTTATTGAGTAATGTTGTTTAAAAAATGCTTTTTGTTGTATTGTTTCACTTATTGTGGCTTAATAGTACATTATGGAAAATAAAAAAAGTTCTGAGAGTCTTGAGCCTAGATTAGATGAATTTACTGTTAATGGTAGAAATCTATTTGTAACCGGCTTTAATAATGATTTGAGCTATAGCATGCCAGATGGTTTAAAGGGAAAACTACTAGGCGATATTTCGCTAGTCATTAGAAAGACGGTTACCGACCCAGATATTTATTTTCAGAATGGCCAAGTAGACCCAATGGATTCAATAGCCTACGAGGAATTGACCCTAAGACTTGCCAGTGATGAGTATTGTGAAGATGATGAAGAAGATACTAAGACAGAAAGTGAACAAGCCTTAAGGAACGCACTGGCTGCTGAAATTATTTACTTCAGCGACGTTAGGTTAGAAGAAGGTATGACGTTAGATGGTTTATGGCAGCGAGCCGTCGAAACAATTTATACCCGAAAAAGTTCAACCAGTAAAATGCACCGGTCAATAAGTTCTAGCATGCAAAAACCAAAAAGAAAGATGCTAGCTCAAGGTGTATTGCTACAAAGAGACGCCGGTGAGTACGTTGAAGCTACGATTTTGGCCTAAGTTATGATTTAAAAATAAAAAAGTCCAGCAGTTTATTCGAATATGAAGACATACAAGCTTTTAGCCATAAGTGGCTTTTACCTTACAAAGCTGGCCTGACCTTTAATGGTTACGAATCGACTGAATACTTACTGGGTTATTTAGATTTTGCTAACTCGGCTCTTGCCGAGGCACAAGAACGCTGTCAGGAAATAGCAGGTAATCCAGAACTGGTAGATTGGTTCAACTACTACACGGGCTTAATGGCTGAATACAAAACATCTATAAATAGTGCCAAACTAGCCTTAGAAAAAAAGTAACATAAACTTACTCACTGCCAGCAATAGTCAACATTTTTTGGAGCTCTAGCATAGCACTTTCAGGTATTACAAAATCTTCCCTGCCGTCCCACCGAGTTCTATAGTGTTTACCAAATTCCTGGTCTTTAAACTCGATGCCACTAAAAAGTATAGAATTTTCATACCTAGGCCTAACGTGCCAATGTACATGTGTCGGCCCATACGGAGCCTTACTATATGCATCATTCATTAAACACGACCAATTAAATAACCGAGCACCAAATACTTGTTTTAGCTTTTTTTCATAACATTCAATAACTACCTTTAAGCCAGACCAACTGCTAGCGCTTAGTTCACTCAGGCCTTCAACGTGTTTTTTGCTGGTTACATAAGAACGTCCAAGCCAGTGCTGGTCTGAAGCTAAACTGATAATCCAATAGTCAGACTCGAAAATAACGAACTTTGTATTAGGTATAATTTTACATGCTGTGCAGTCTATATTTTTCATTATTAAATTATAAATGGTATTAGTCTTTTTGTTGCGTGTTTATATTTACTGTATTGTTTGAAATTTTTTACCAGAATTTCCTCTTCATAATTAAGTTTCACAACCAACACGGCAAGTAAAATTAGCCACAGTAGCGCCACTAACCAGCTAAACTTACCAACCACAAAGCTAGCGGTAGTAAGTAGCACTGCACTATACATTGGGTGTCTTATATATTTATAAATTCCACTGGTTACTAGTTGTTGGCTTTTTCTAACCTCTGGAAACACATTTACCGAAAAGCGCATATTTATAATTGCCAGAAAGCCAATTAGTAGTCCAATAAATAAAAATGTCAATGACACTACACCATTTATGTTTAATTGGCCATAATAAATAATCAGAAAAATTAATATGAACTGAGCAAGCACCAACAATTTGCCTTTCATGCTTTTTAGTATAGTGTATTTTACTAGCTAATTAATAATTAAACTTCACCTAAATAGTTTGTAAAACTTGTAAAAATGCATCATTATAAATAGAACATGCTTATCTTAAAAATATTTGTAGTCGGTTTGGCAATTTTAATAGGCGCCATTTTGCTTAATGGCTTTGCTCAACTAGTTAAATTACCCACTTGGTATACTTTCTTGCAAAGCAAAGTAACACTTAACATTATTTCAATTGTCTGGTTGTTTGTAGCCTACCCATTTTTACTTGGCCTCTTCGCCTACCTAGCCTCTAAATTATTAAAAATATAGTTTACAGAATTTATTTGAAATGAACCCTGAGACCAGAATAACAAATGAGCAAATAAAAGCTATCTGTGCGAGGCATGATATTCCGTACCAGTCGCACGCCAGAATAAATACAGGTTTCAGCCATGAAGTCCATCTGCTTAATAATGATTTATTGATAAAATTATTCAATACGGGTAAGCCAAGAAACTTTGAAACCGAACTAACGCTACTAAAATCAGATTTGGATTTTCCAAAACCCAAATTAGTAGCTAGCTATCAAGGAAAGAACGACCAAGACCGCAGTTATATCATCATGAGTTTTGTGCCTGGTATATCACTTGGTAGTAAGTGGCATGAAGCAAATGAGGAACAGCGTGAAAAACTTATTTCGGACATAGCCGACGCTCTGAAAAATATTAACAGTCTTGCCCCGCAAATCATCGGTGGCAAAACAGACAACTGGCCAACAACCATTAATAAAAGAATAGTAAAATTGACCAACAAGCTACTGGCTAGGAATATTATTGACCAATCACAAAAACAGAAAATTATTGCTAAGCTCGAAGCTAACAAAAAGTACCTAGCAGACAGTGAGCTATTGCCGGTATATTGGGATATTCATTTTGATAATTTCCTAGTTAATGAGAATTTTGAATTACAAGCAATAATTGACCTCGAAAATGTTGAGCTTGCTGCGCTTGACTATCCGCTATTTGTAGTCGATAAGCTTATGAAAGAACCTCACAAATACTTGCGGGAAGAAGACGAAAAGTATGCAAACGTAAAAGATTACGCAAAATTGAAAGAATGGTATAAAGAATATTATCCTGCTATGTTTACTTTTGAGCACTTGGACGAAAGAGTGAAATTATATTTACTCATAGACACTCTCCACCTACTTGTTGACTAGCCACATGTAAGAGAACTTCACAAAAAGTTGAACGAATTAATACAAAACTAAATAAGTTAGTTTAAAAAATATCAAAGTTAACGGTTCTTGGTGCGGATGAGAGGACTCGAACCTCCATGTTACAAGTAACACTAGTCCCTGAAACTAGCGCGTCTACCAATTCCGCCACATCCGCTTGCATTAAGTTGGCTAGTATAATTATAGTCCAAAATTATAATTTCTAAATATTACTAAATAATAAATTGACAGAGCAACATTATTTGAAGCTCTGTATACTTTGTTATTTATCATAAAAAACAAATCTTTTTCTATTAAATAAAAAAATCAACTGATTCAGTTATATAACTATTTGACATTTTAATATTTATGTTGCAATATTTGTATATGAATACTGAGAGTCATTTTTTTGAGCAGTATGTTGATATCCAGCCTACCCCTAATGAAGCAGTTATTGGCTATATAGCTAACAACATGTCCGTCAATGAGCGCGAAAGGGCTGTCGACAACGCCAGCAAATTGTTTAACCCAGCTAAGAAAATAGCTGCTACTGTGGCACTAATACCCGTTGCCGCCCACCAAGAAGCAGACAGAATTGTTCCTGCCATGACCGAGTATGCAAAACAAGTTACTTCGAAGCCATTTTCAGTTGTACTTTTTCTCAACAATCCCCTCGAAATGGATAACAGCCCAGAAATTAAAAAAACTCTAGATGCCTGTCATGAGGTTAAAAAAATATACCCCGAGCTAGATTTTAGGTATTTTCATAATTACTCCGCTGGGAACATTGGCGAAATAAGAAGAGAGCTTTGGAACAGCGTAATGATAATCGCTCACCATGATGGCTTATTCAATACCAGCGATGGCGATGTTATAGGGCTTAACCATGATATTGACTTAGAATCTCTTTCGCCCAAATATGTGGCACGAGTCCAAGATTATTACCTCAAGCAACAAGCAAGAATTGATAGTTATGGTTTACCTCAAAAACTTAACCCAGCCTTTACCGGCATTACACACAAACTTCCTGCCGACCACCCAAATATAGCAAAAGCAGTGTTTTGGTCCGATTTTATGCTAATGCAGCTAAGAAAAGATTCTGGCTTTGAAGCAAGCTTAGCCGTACCATTTAGCCACTATATTATTTCTGACGGTTTTAGAAAAACAAGTACTTATGAATCTGCAAATATAACTCGGAACTCACCAAGAATGTCGATACCTAATACTTTTGGCAAAACTTCTCCGAGACGCTACATCGAAAGGCTTCAAAATAATGGTTTACATGAAATTTGGACGAACGACAGTTTTACAAATAACGATGAATGTCGACGAAATACCACTTGCAACGAAGATATTAGTGAAAAACGACTTGAAGAAATAGTTTTTGAATCACTAGAATTTTTTATTGAAAGATTCAGCTTATTTGCTGCTGATTTAGATTTCCAGAAATTCATAATTGGGTTCGCAACTGGGCCGAAAAATCCTAATAGTACACAAGGTGAAATATTTGCTTACATTAACAGTCAATACCAAAAGATGGTTAGTAGAAGACTAAGGTTAGCTAAACAAGCTCTGAAAAATAACTTAGAGCTTCCACTACTGGCGGAAATTGTCGAAACTACTTACAACCCTAGAGACATTGCCAAGCAAAAGGAACTAGAAAATCGGGAAGCCTACGCATTTTGGCAAAGTGTCTCAAAATAACCTGCTTAATTGATTGACTCTAATATTTCAATGAAAGTTAAACGAACTATTGCTTAAATGACTTTTTAGTTATTAAAGATAAATTCTAATTTTTAGATGTACAACGACTTATCCTTGAAAGATTTCTTACACTAAAGATACCGCTTATGCAACTACAGTTGCACTATGTTTTCACCACCATAAGTACAGCTCTGCCAATAAATAGTTTAGGATTTTTGATATATGCAATTAGACAGTTTTGAGCTTTACTGCTGTTAATTCTTTTGCCTGTTTGTTAGGGCTAGCCCAGGAAGATTCGAAATCATTGAAATTTACTTTTCTACTAGGTACTGCTGGCAAGCCTGGATCGTGAATGAACAAATTTTCCTTATCGTGGCCGTAAACTACAATCGCATGACCAACATAGCCCTGTTTTTGATTAAGCTTGTTAGAATTTACTAAGCAATGAATTAAGTAGCCTTCGTCCAGTAGCATTTTTATTTCTGAAATTGTCGGTTCTCTTTTTTCTACTAAATTGTTAATTAATAATTGTTTAGATAAAGAAATTTCTTTTGGCATATTCGTGTGTTTAATTTGCCAGCTACCAACTTCTTCGCCATATTCGTCCTTCAGGTATTGACCACCCTTACTGACAAATGTTTCATAGTCAAACAGACTGACATGTTTAACAATAAAATTATTGTTCGTTAGCCAAAGAATGCTACTTAAAGCCCAGGTTCCTTTACCTGCTTCGTAACCAGTAATTATCGACCATTCCTGCCAATCAATATCAAAATTGGGCATAAAGTACTTTACAATCATCATGTATGTGGCTTGTAAACAATGCAAGTCGTCGCTAGTGTTACTTATGAATGGTACATTTATCATGGTTATTATTATGATACCTCAGAAATAGTTTTGTGTTAAACAAACCTCATGGGCCTAACAAGCTAGTGGTGGCATCGCAATAACCTGCTGACTATTTTTTTGAGAACCATTCTGCAAATTCATACCATACATAGTCTTGTGGCAGATGTGAAGTTAAGCCATTGTCTAATTTTTCTGAAAGTGTATGGCCATTGAATTCAGCAATTTGCTCAATAGATATACCTGTCTTACTTCTTGGGCCAACAATTTTACCCCAATATTCCTTGCTAAAAAGTTTTGTTGTATTGCTGTCTTTATAGCAAATAGATTCAATAAAGCAAATTCTTTTGTCTTTTTTATTGCTAAGTAGTCTCAAAAAGTCGTCGGCCTCAAGCCACCTTGCAACTTCTTTCATATATGCCCCAGGAAAACCATTCAACGCCGGAATTTTCCAAGCTGTGTCTGTTACAACTACCGGTTCATTTACTATATTGTAAGCTTGCATAGCTTTATTTTTAGCAATTTTAATAAAGTCGGGGGATTGAATTTCATCGAACTCAAGCTCAGCCTGAACAACTTTAATACCGTAAAGCTCACAACCCAGTTTTGCTTCTTTGAACTTTCGTTTATTGGTAGTTACTAAGGTTATTTTCTTCACTTAAAGTCTATTATATATCAACTAACTTTATGGAAAGTCTTGCTCTGTAATATAAATTTTATGCGTAGACTAACTACTGTATATTTTCTAACACTATTCGGGCTGAGGGGGCTTGCATGCGTACCTGCAGCGTTGGTTCGGTATCAGGGCCAAAAGGTTTAACTTTAGTTTCGCCAGTTTGCACAAATCCGAGCTGTTCTAGCTTTTCGACTTGCCATTGGCCCAATTCTTGTGGCCATAAATCGACAATTACCGGCTGAGTAGGTTTCGCTAAATTGAGCGTACTTTTAAGCAACGCTTTACCAACGCCACTACTTTGAACTTCTGGCATAACTGCAATAGAGCCAAGACGAAAATAATTTTCATTAATTACAGGAGCATGGCGCTTTAATAAACGTTCTATTTTAGTTCTGCCGGTTGTGTTTTGAGCACTGTAGCTGTAGCCAACAGTGGTGTAATCTACACTAGCAAGTGCTAGCTTGGGGCTCCAAAACTGTTGGTTAGCGCTAAGTTTTGTGCCAACCATTAAATTTGGATCGGTCAGCTCTAAATAGTAGTTCGGGTTGCCTATGCCGACTGCATGCTCTACTTCTTCTTCTGTTCTTCTACTCGCAGTAGCAGATTTTAAAGCAAACCTAGCAATTTCCCTTACTGTCCACCAATGGTCAACGTATGTTTGACTAGTTTTATATATATCTATTGCTGGTTCAAGGTGTGGCAAAATTTCTTCCTTGCATTTAAAGTTGATTCTTAAGTAAACGAATTTTATTTACCAAGTATATTATACTAACATGTAGGTGCAAGTACCGAAGAAACAACTTTAATATTTTATGGTTGTATTTTTAAGACAATATCTAAGTAGCTACATTTATATTATTTCAAAGAATGGTTAAAAATGAAGAAATTAATAAAAAAGATTTTTTATAATGACCAGGGTAAACTAGTAATAGCTCAGTTCCCAAACCTGCCTATAATGTTAGCTTTTTTGTTTATAGTTCTTGGTTGGATTAATGTTTTTAATTCATCTACTCAGCTTGTGTTTAGCAATCTAGCTACATCGTTTTTGGTGGTTTGGGCTTATTTAGAGATTACTAGTGGGGTCAATTATTTTAGAAGAGCCCTTGGTGTTGCTGTTCTAATATATATTATTGTTGGCTGGCTCTAGGGTTTAATTATTGTTTTACTCGCTAACTTCTATGCCTCTCCAAAAAGCAACGTAGTTTGTAAAATCTTTTTTCACCTTTTCAATGGCACCAGGCAGTGGCTTGGGGTAGTACCAGGCGCTGGCGCTATTTAGCGAATCATCTACCTTAACATCGTAGTAACTAGCCTCGCCCTTCCAGAAACAGGTAGTTTTTTCACTACTGGGCAAGAAATACTGTTTGTTTAGTGAGTCTGGCGGAAAATACCAATTGCCTTCTATATAAATTAAATCTTTTTGGTCGGCTTCGGCTATTGTTGTTGAGTTATAAATTGCTTTCATGCATTTATTATGTCAACTCAAAATATAAAATACTACCTACATTTTAAGCTTACAATGAGAGGTTGTTTAGTTTGATGTAATAGTTTATAGTTATATCTGTTACATGCTGCCGTGCTAACAATAACAAATAATCAGTTCTAAGAGGGGCAGCTATCTGGTTCGCCATATACCTCTAGTCAAGTTAAAATAGGAGCTATATGGCAACTAAGCTATTCGTAGGGGGCCTACCCTACTCAGTCTCTGACGACGAGCTACAAGCAGCATTTGAAGCTGTGGCAGCCGTTTTGTCAGCAAAAGTAATAACCGACCGCGACACTGGTCGTTCTAAAGGATTTGGTTTCGTCGAAATGGAAACCGAAGAAGGCGCTAAAGGAGCTATCGACAAATTGAACGGTAGCGACATGGGTGGACGTTCAATTTCTGTTTCAGAAGCTAGGCCTAAAGAAGAAGGCAACCGAAACCGCGGTGGCGGTGACTACAACCGACGTGAAAATCGTTACTAGTCAGTAGCCAACCAAAACTAAAAAATCCCGAGTTAATTCTCGGGATTTTTTTATTAACAGCCCAAAAAGCTATTTTTTAGTAGACGAACGAGGTATTTGGGGAACTTGCTTAAATGACCCGCCGGCTTTAGTAACGGCTTTAATGGCCGGTTGGCTGGCTGCTTGCAACACAACAGTAACTTTTTTAGTTAAATCGCCTTTGACTACCAACTTAACCTTAGTATAAGGGTTTTCAACTAACCCTTTTTCAGCTAACGTGAAGTTATCGACTGTGCCACTAAATTTATTTAATTGACCAGTATAAACAGTTTCTGCTTTCGGTCTAATTGTTCTAAAGCCTCGTAGTTTTGGTGCTCGCATCATGATTGGTGTTTGACCACCTTCAAAACCGGGTCGCCTCTTGCCACCACTTCTAGCGCTTTGACCTTTCGTACCTCGGCCAGCAGTCTTGCCTTGACCAGCACTAATACCACGACCGACTCTTTTAGCTGATTTATTTTTTGGTGCTTGCAGTTCGTGATACTTCATTACTTTGATTCCTCTTTGGCTTCGCTTAACGAAACAAAACTATGGTTTTTCTCGTCCCGCCATGAACGAAATGAATTCGTTCTTGGGCTGCGTTTTTCCAAACTCATTATTTTAACCCCTTTGCAACTTCGGCTTTTTTAGTACTACTTTTTTTAGCTACTACTTTTTTTGCCGGTTCTACTTTAGTCGATTCTTTTTTGACTTTAGTCTCAGCTTTTTTAGCGTCTTTAGAGACTGTCTTGGCAGTATCTTTTTTTACTTTGACTGGCTTTACAATCCATTCGGATTTTGGTGTTAACGATTCTAGAGCTTTTAGAGTTGCGTACGCTGTATTAACTTTGTTAGAAGATCCTAAATTTTTCGACAAGGCATTCCTTATACCAGCCACTTCGAGAAGCGTTCGAACAACACCACCAGCGATTAGTCCAGTACCGGCAGAAGCAGGCTTAATGAGTACGTTGGCACCGCCAACTTTTTCTTGAACTTCATGTGGAATTGTGCCATTGTCCTGGGTAATTTCGACCATATTTTTCTTAGCCGAGTCAACTGCTTTTGATACTGCGCTGGTGACGTCTGCGCCCTTAGCTATACCAATACCAATTTTACCTTTTTTGTCACCGACGACGACCAATGCTCTAAACCTAAACCTTCGACCACCTTTTACAACACGGGCGACTCGGTCAACATTTAAAACTCTCTCATCGAACAGTTTTTCTTCCTGATTATCTCGTTGATTCCTTCTTTCCATACTAGAACTCCAAACCTTCTGCCCGAGCGGCGTCTGCTAATGCTTTTATTCTTCCGTGGTAAATTCTTCCGTTTCGGTCTAAAACAACTTTTGTAACTTTAGCTTTTTTAGCCTTTTTAGCAATTTGTTGACCAATTTGAATTGCTTTTTCGGTCATTGTGCCGTTCATTTTCTGACCTACAGTCGTAGCCGCAACAATGGTGGTAGAAGTATCGTCATTAATAATCTGGGCACTAATATTCAGGTTAGAAATACTAACCGTAAGACGAGGTCGTTCAGCACTACCATGTACTTTTGAACGAACGCGATTTTTGCGGAGAGCTAAATTCTGAGTCTTTTTAACTAATCTGTTCATATACTTCTCCTACTTTAATCCTTACCCGACTTACCGCTCTTACGGATAATTCGTTCATCTACATACTTAATGCCTTTACCCTTATATGGTTCAGGTTTTTTGAATGATCTTATTTCGGCAGCGACTTGGCCAACTTGCTGCTTACTTATGCCACTCACAACAATATTATTGGCTTCAACCGATACATTTACTCCTTGTGGAGGTTGGTAGTAAACATCGTGGCTAAAACCGAGGGCCATTTTAAGTTTAGTGCCTTCCATGGCTATTTTAAAACCAACACCATTTACTTCTAGCTTCTTTTCAAAACCTTTGGTCACGCCTATGACCATGTTGTTGACTAGAGCTCTGACTAAACCGTGCTTGGCTCGATGCTCTCTTTCATCGGTTTGACGACTAACGATGATTTCACTACCTTCTTGCTTGACATTAACACCAGGTTGCATTGACTCGGTCAATGTACCTTTAGGGCCAGCAACGGTAATTAAAGCGTCATCGACAGTGATTGTCACACCGCTTGGCACTTGGATGGGTAGTTTTCCTACTCGACTCACTTTATTTTCCTTTACATTTAATAATTAATATACTTGACAAATTAGCTCACCACCAAGGCCTGCTTTTTTGGCGCTAGCGCCATCCATGATGCCCTTAGAGGTTGAAACTATGACTATTCCACGGCCATATTTAACTGTTGGAATTTCTTTAGCTGCTGCATACAAGCGACGGCCAGGCTTACTTAGGCGCTTAATGTTGGTGATTTTAGCATTGGTATCACTTTCGTTAATGGTCACTACTAACGTTTTAAAGCCACCCTCGCCGGTTGTTTCTACTTTCGTTAAAAAGCCCGCCCGTACTAGCTCTTCGGCTACTTTGTGCTTAATTGTGCTAAATGGTAATGCAACCTGATTTTTATTGACAGCAATTGCGTTACGGATTCGAGTAAGCATATCTGCTATTGGATCTGTTGAAACCATCATATATTGTTACTCCTTTCCTACCAACTGGCCTTAGTTACGCCAGGAACCTCGCCCTTAGAGGCTCGTTCTCTGAATGATAAACGGCTTAGGCCAAACTGTCGCATATATGCTCTTGGTCGACCGGTTTCTGAACATCTGTTTTTTAAACGAGTTGGGCTTGAGTTACGAGGCAACTTAGCTAGTCCTTCGCTATCGCCAAGTTTTTTAAGCTCGGCTCGTTTTGCAGCATATTTTGCGTGCATTTCATGTCGCTTTTTGTCGCGGGCTATAATAGATTTCTTTGCCACTTTACTTACGCCTTCCTTTCTTTCTCAAACGGCATGCCGAATTTGGTTAATAGTGCTCTAGAGGCTTCAGGTGAACTTGATTTACTAATAACGAAGTTTACTTGCATGCCATGTAGGGTTGTTGTCTCTTCAAAAGATAGTTCCGGAAATACTGTTTGGTCTTTAAGACCCAGGCTGTAGTTGCCTTGTTTATCGAAAGCTTTAGCCGATACGCCACGGAAGTCACGCAGTCTTGGCAGGACAATTGTAATTAGCCTGTCCATGAATTCGTAGGCTCGGTCGCCTCTTAGGGTAACCTTCAAACCAATTTTATTACCTTCACGTAGCTTAAAAGAAGCAATGTTAACTTTCGAAACCGTTTCTATTGGTTGCTGGCCTGTAATCTTTTTTAGAGTATTGGTAGCCACTTCCATCAATTTCTTGTCGTCTTTAGCTTTACCAAGACCAACATTTAAAACAATTTTTTCAAGCTTTGGCACTTGGTTAACATTGGTAATGCCAAGTTCGTCTTTAAGCTCTTGTCGATACTGACTATTGTAAGCATCTAAAAAGCGAGTTGTGGTTGAAGTTGTAGTCGCTGTAGCCATTACTTAATCTCCTTTTTAGTAGATGCAAATACGCGTGTTTTTTTACCAGATTTATCAAATGTGTAAGCAACTCTGGTTGGTTTTTTGGTTGAAGGTTCAACTATACCAACTTTTGAAACCCAGATAGGCTTAGTTATTTCTAATATTCCACCTTGAGGGTTTTTGCTAGTTGGCTTAACATGTTTTTTAACTATATTGATTCCTTCAACTGTGACTTTATTTTCAGTCGGGTGAACGGCGGTAATGATTCCGGACTTGCCCTTTTCTTTACCTGAAAGAACAGTAACTTTGTCACCTTTTTTCAGTCTTATTTTATATACTTGAGTTGTCATTATAGTACCTCCGGTGCAAGGCTGATTATTTTTGAATAACCTAAGTCACGAAGTTCTCTTGGAACTGGACCAAAAATACGAGTAGCTTTAGGCAATTTATCGTCTCCAATAATGACAGCTGCGTTATCATCAAAACGGATTGTGGAGCCGTCTTTCCTTTTTATAAGGTTACGAGTCCGAACAACCACAGCCTTAACGACTGACTTCTTTTTGACAGTTCCGTTAGGATTTGCATCTTTAACGGTGGCAACTATAATATCGCCGACCTTGGCATAACGTCTTCTTGTTCCACCGAGCACGCGTATACATAAAATTTCTTTAGCTCCGCTATTATCGCAAACTAATAACCGTGATTCTTGCTGGATCATTCTGTGGGCTCCTCGGTTACTTCTGGTTCAACGTGCTTGACATGAGCAGTTTCAATGACTTTGACTAACTTGAACTTTTTTCTAGCTGACACCGGTCTAGTTTCAACTATCTCAACTTTATCGCCCAACTTGGCTTCGTTATTCTCGTCATGAGCCATAATCTTCTTAGTTACAAAATACTGTTTTTTGTAAATAGGATGGGTTTTTCTAGTTTGAACAGCAACAACAATAGTTTTGTCACCTTTGTCTGAGGCAACCTGTCCGGAAATTGTGTGAGCCATACTATTTCTCCTCCTTGCTCTTAAGCTTAAGAGCGGTTAAAACTCTAGCCAGCTCTTTTTTCTTGACACTGCCCATTTTGTAATTCTGAACAGTTCCGTTTAATATTCCTTTTTTAAGAGCTACGATATCGGTTCTTATTTCGGTAGCCTTCTTAGAAAGTTCATCGGTAGTCATTTTGCTGATGTCGACTTTCTTAGTTGCTTTAACAACTTTAGTTTCGGGCTTAACAGAATCAGTCTTTTTAGCCATAACTAGATGTCTCCTTCCCGCATAATAAACTTAGTCTTAACCGGTAGCTTATGAGCCGCTAAGCGCATTGCTTCTCGAGCAACTTCTTCGCTTACGCCTTCCATTTCAAATAAAACAGTTCCGGGCTTGACTTTAGCAACAAAAAATTCAGGGTTGCCCTTACCGCTACCCATTTTGACGTCTTGAGGTTTACGGGTGACTGGAGTATGTGGAAAAATACGAATCCATATTTTACCACCTCTTTTAATGTAACGAGTCATTGCTTGCCTGGCAGACTCTATTTGACGGCTGGTAATTCGATCGTTACCGAGAGATTGAATAGCGTACTGACCAAAAGCAATATAATTACCGCTTGTAGCTTTGCCACGCACTTTTCCTTTGAACACCTTGCGGTGCTTCATTTTATTGGGTAGTAACATATCAGCTTACCTCCCCTTTGTAGATCCAGACTTTGACGCCTATGATTCCTGCTAAGGTTTTAGCACGAACGTAACCGTAGTCGATGTCGGCTCGGAGTGTGTGAAGTGGTACACTACCTTGAATTTCTTTTTCACGTCGTGACATTTCAGCACCATTTAGACGGCCAGCCACCTCAATACGAATACCTTTTGCACCAGCACGCATAGTTGCTGCTGAGGCACTTTTAATAGCACGGCGAAAAGCTATTCTTCTTTCAATTTGATTCGCTATGTTCTCAGCAACCAGTTTTGCGTAAAGCTCAGGCTTTTTGACTTCCTCAATATTGACTCTAACTTGTGAAGCATAAATTTTCTCAATAGCAGCTTTAAGTTCTTGGGCGCTTGAGCCACCTCGACCAATAACGACGCCAGCCTTTGCGGTATAAATAGTAACCGTCACTAGGTTTGGTGAACGTTCAATATCTACTCTGTTTATAGCTCCCCTAGAACCGATTTTCTTATCTATAAAACGTCTAACGGCTAGATCTTGGGTTAAGGCAGCGGCGTAATCTTTCTTTGTAGCGAACCACTTACTGCGCCAGTCCTTATTAACCTGCAGACGCATACTGATAGGATTTACTTTTTGACCCATTATTTTGGCTCCTTGGTTACTGGTTTTGCTTTAGCGCTGGTTGCTTTTTCGGCCACCTTTTTAGCCACTCGTTGTTCGCCGTCAACAACAACTCTGATATGGCTTGTTTTGCGCTGAAACGGTAAAGCTCGGCCACGAGCGGCTGGTCGGAATCTTTTGAGTCTCGCGCCAGGTGAGACACTAATTTCAACAATCTTCAGAGTGTCTGGCTTAAGGTTGTGGTTATGTTCAGCGTTAGCTTTAGCGCTATTTATTGTCTTTAGTACTGGCTCAGCACTTCTTCTGGGTGTGTGCTCTAAAATTACTAGTGCATCCGCTACAGTTCGGCCTCGGACTAGGGCAGCCACCACACCAACTTTGCGTGGGCTCATGCGAACACCTTTAGATATTGCTTTTACAGGCATCTTATATATCTCCCTACTTCTTTGCTAACTTTCCACCATGAGAGCGGAACTTACGTGTTGGAGCAAACTCACCTAGTTTGTGACCAACCATGTTTTCAGTTATAAATACTGGCACATGCACTCGACCGTTATGCACTGCAATTGTTTTACCAACAAAATCTGGTGATATAGTCGAAGCTCGAGCCCATGTTTTTACAATGGTTCGATCATCGTTTCCTACAGCCGCCACTTTCTTAGCTAGCTTAGGATCAATAAATGGGCCTTTCTTAAGTGATCGACTCATATTCTAACCTCTCCTCTTAGCCTGATGACGGCTTTTAATAATGAAATTACCATTGTCTTTACGACGACGGGTTTTGAAACCTAGAGTTTTTTGACCCCAAGGTGTTCTTGGAGCTTTAGCCATACGATGTCGTCCACCGTCACCACCACCATGTGGATGGTCTACAGCATTCATGACAACACCACGGACGCTTGGCCTTTTACCCAATTTACGATTTCTACCAGCTTTACCAATTTTGATATTTTGGTGCTGAGCGTTACCAACTGTACCAACATGAGCCATGCAATCTACAGAAACTTGGCGAACTTCGCCACTTGGTAGCTTGACTTGTGCCCAATTTTCATCTTTCGCGATAAGCTGAGCTCCATTGCCTGCCGAACGGGCAATTTGGGCACCACGACCAGGCTGTAGCTCTAGTGAATAAACATTACTACCTACGGCAATACTTTTTAGTGGAAGGCGGTTTCCGGTTTCTAGAGCAGCTTCATCGTTTGAAGATACTTTAGTTCCCACTTTTAGACCTTCAGCGGCGATAATGTAGTGATACTTTCCATTTTGGTCTTTCAAGCGAGCAATTCGGGCAGAACGATTTGGGTCGTATTCTATAGCTTCGACAGTTGCTTCGGTACCTTTTTCTAGCTTAAAGTTAACCAATCGGTAATACCTGCGCACACCACCACCACGATGCCTAGTGGTAATTCGACCTTGGTTGTTACGGCCAACTGAACCTTTTTTAATAACAATTAGACTTTTGACTGGTTTTTTTGTGGTAATGGAGTCAAAGTCTTGAGTGGTCATGCCTCTTCGGCCGGGGGTAGTTGGTTTAAGAATTTTAATGGCCATTATTTATCTTCCCCTTCTTGAGCCGCAAATACAGGCAGCGATTGACCTGCGGCTAATTTAACAAAGGCTTTTTTGTAGTCAGTACGCTTGCCAACTCCAGGCCTTTGTCTTTTACCTTTTATAGCTGCTTTACGTTTACCATCTTGGCGAACAATATTGACAGCTAGGACATTTACCGAATACTCAGCCTCAACCTGCTTCTTAATTTCAATTTTATTAGCCGAAAGCGGTACTAAAAATACATATGTATTAACGTTAGTTGCCAAGTCGTAAGACTTTTCGCTAACTCTTGGAGATATAACTAAACTCATTACTTGGCTCCTCCTAGTCGCTCTTCGAGGCCTTTGAGGCCAGCTTTAGTAAATACTATTGAGCTACCTGTTAAAGCATCATTAGTAATTAGTGAACGGAAGGTAGTGACGTTAACACCAGGTAGGTTAGCAATAGCTCTTTGAGTTTCTGGGCTAAAAGCATCTGAAACAATCAATACCCTAGTTGGCAAGCCAATTTTGGTTAGCAGTTTGTAGGCAGAATTAGTTTTGCCGTCTTTGACTATAAAATCGTCAATAACTACAATACGGCCATCGGCAGCGGCTAGACTAAGTGCTTGTTTCAGGGCTAGTCGCTTTGCCTTTACATTTACTTTTTTAGCGTAATTTTCCTGGCCAGATGGTCCAAAAGTGATTCCGCCACCACGCCAGATTGGGTTACGAATAGATCCTGTTCGGGCGTTGCCGGTGCCTTTTTGTCGCCAAGGTTTTCGTCCACCACCACTAACTTGTCCCCGTTTTAAGGTTTTAGCATAATTTTCACGTCCGTTAGCTTCGTGGGCTAAGTAAACATCTTTTAGAAGCTGGTGATTTTCGACCTTTAAGCCAAAAATATCTGTCGGTAATTTGATAGCTGTAGTTGCTTTAGCTCCAGCGCTTGTGAATGTAGGAGTTGGCATTATTTAGCTCCTTTCACGGTAACGATACCTTTTCTAGGGCCTGGAACCGCACCAACAACTCCAATTACCTGTGACTCTACGTCGACAAGAGCAATTTTAAGATTACGAACTGTAACCTTTTGGTGACCTGACTGTCCAGCCATCCGTTTACCTTTAAATATTTTTTGTGGGTACATAGAGCCGATTGAACCGGGGCGACGAACATTACCTTTACCACCGTGAGTCTTTCGACCTCTTTTAAAATTATGTCTTTTTATATTACCAGTGAAACCTTTTCCTTTACTGGTAGCCGAAACATGGACATTATCACCAACACTGAATACGTCAGCGCTTACGGCTTTACCGACTTCCAACGAATCGTCAGCTTCTTCTAGCCTAAATTCGCGCACGACTTTTGGCGTGACGGCTGCGGGCTTGAAATGACCTGCCTGAGCTTTGGTGACTTTTTTAGATTCTTCAAATCCTAGCTGGACGGCGCTGTAACCGTCGGTTTCGGTAGTTTTGACCTGTGTTACTACACAGGGACTAGCGGAAAGCAATGTAATAGGCAACAAACTACCATCTTCAGAAATGATGCTAGTCATGCCAACCTTTCTCGTAATGAGAGCTTTCATAGTTCTCCTCTCTCGCTTTGTTTAACTAAGGCGAGCTTTAGTGTTCCGGAAAGACACACGATAATTCGCCTGTCTTTTTGCATAAAAATGCTTGGTGACCGGTAGTTTCCATATCTGTTATTTATGGACTTACCCATTGGCACACCAAGGAACAAATTTAATATACCGAGTAATTATACTTGTTTATATCTGTTTCTGTCAACATTTTTAGCATATATTTTTATTATTTTGTAAAAAATGTTGTTAGTTAATTTTTAATCGTTGGCGATTGTGTCTATAAGACAATGTTAATTAGGGCAGATATAACCAATACAAAAGCTGTGATAAAACCTGAAATTATAAGAGACACAAAAGGTAAAACCGGAGTTATTTTTTTAAAAACACAAACTAAAAAGGCAAAAATAGCGAAAACAAAACCTAATATCGGGACCAAGGACAAGGGTAGTGAAATTACTGCCACTGTCCAGGCGAATTTTGAAGTGTTCTTGGCTCGCATTGAATAACTACTATATTTTTGCTTATAGCTAAACCCTTCGGGCTCTGATATAACTTCGGCTTCGACCACTTTCTTGTCTGTCATTATTTTTTTACCGACCTTAAAAGTTCTTGAAATAGAGGATGGGGTGCTAGCGGTCTAGATTTAAATTCTGGATGATACTGAGAAGCTACAAAATATGGGTGACTTTTAGCTTCTACGACTTCTGCCAGACCAGTCTGCGGGTTTTTACCAACTACTTCAAGGCCGGTTTTAGCTATAGTGGCTTCGTATTTCGAATTGAATTCATAGCGATGACGGTGTCTTTCGACAATCTTTGTTTTGCCATATGCCCTAGCCGCCTTACTATTTTTATTTAACACACACTCGTAATCACCGAGTCGCATAGTACCACCTTTTATAGCTACCATTTTTTGTGACTCCATTAAGTCGATAACTGGGCTAGGAGTTTCAGGGTCAAACTCGGTAGAATTGGCTTTTTTTTCGCCGGCCAGTCTAAATGCGGCTATGGCAGCTACCTGCATACCCAAGCACAAACCTAAATATGGAAAATTATTTTTAAGCGCATACTGAGCAGCTATTATTTTGCCTTCTACGCCTCGCTCACCGAAACCACCTGGAACAACGACTGCATCTACTTTTTTGAAAGAAGTAGCAACATTGGCCGAACTTAGTTGCTCGGCATCTATCCAGGTTATAGTAGCTTTTTTTCCCAAGTTCCAGGCAGCGCTTTTTATGGCTTCAACAACACTTGCATAGGTATCTTGATGGTCTAGGTATTTGGCAACAATGCCGACTGAAACCGTCGGTAATGACTTTTCGGTAATTACACTAACCAGCCTACGCCAATCTTGTAATTTAGGTTTTTTGTCTTTCAACTGTAAATAATTGCACACTAAGCTACCAACACCTAAATCTTCGACAATTAGTGGTACTTTATAAATAGTATCGACTGTTGGCATAGGCACAACTGCCTCTTTAGCAATACCGGTAAACAAACTAAGTTTTTCAATAACATTGTCAGGTACTTCCGTGTCGGCTCTGGCAACTACAATATCAGGGTAAATACCGACTTCCCTTAGATCTCGAACTGCATTTTGGGCCGGTTTACTTTTAACCTCTTGGCTAGCAGATATATAAGGCAAGTATACAACGTGAACCGATATAGCATTGTGTCGACCTAGTTTATCTTTAAGCTGTCTGACAGCTTCTATGAATGCGGTACTTTCGTAGTCGCCAACAGTGCCACCCACTTCGACAATATGGACATCATAACCGTCGGCTGCACTTAAAATTGCTTCCTGCATAGCGTTAGTAACATGAGGGATAATCTGGACCGTCTTACCTAAGTACTTACCCTCTCTTTCATCTTCAATAACTTGGCGAAAAATTCGACCACTCATTGTTGAACTGGTACTGGTTAGTTCAATATTTAGAAAACGCTCATAGTGACCAAGGTCAAGATCGGTTTCGGCGCCGTCTTTAGTAACAAAAACTTCGCCGTGTTCGGCGGGATTTAGCGTACCAGCATCGACGTTGAAATAAGGGTCGCACTTTTGAATATTGACTGAGTAGCCTCTAGCTTGTAATAAAGTAGCAATACTAGCGGCCGTTACACCTTTTCCAACTCCACTTAATACCCCACCAGTTACAAAAACAAATTTAGTCACGTCTAGTCCCCCAAGAACAATTAAATACTAAGGCTTTTTATTTTTTGAGGTTTTCTTTTATTATGAACGCCTACCGAAAAAAATCAACCAAAAAATGAATTAAGCTAAAACTTATAGCTGAATGCTTTCTGACAATGGGTTATTTTGGCCAAATAAATTTTCTAGACCGCTAACTGTATCTGTTGGTATTGAATAGTCTAGGTTACTTTTTGCCAGCATGTTAAGTTGAAGCGAACTTATTGTTTCTCCCGAGGTGATTTCTGCCGTCATTTGGACAAGTTGCTTTTTGCTATTAAGCCATAAATAAACATTATTTATTTTCGTGTCGTTATTGCTAGTACTGTTTGGGCTGGTAGCGTCTCCTAGTGTGCATGAGCTATCTATTTTCTTAAGGTGATCATTTAGTTTTTGGTTAACACCTAGCGATTGACCAAATGAATCTAGCTTTTGTGAGTCGATAGTTACTGAATACTTTGTTGCTTTTTGACCATCTACCTGTTCGGAACCAACTCTTTTTATTTGGGCGAATTTATTACCCGAATACAGCGCCAAGACTTCTTTTTTAAACTCATCTGTTTTGGCAAAATTATATAGACCCTCAATACATTTTTGACTTGGATCTGCGCTATCGGCTACAGGCAAGCTGGCTCCAATTGCTTCTGTTTGTTCAGGCTGGCTTAATTTTATCCATTTGTCGGCATTATTTTGTTCTATAGGTAAACCAAAAGAAGAAGCTAACTCTTTTAAGCCATTAATTCTCAAATAAGTAGCTTTATCTTTCATATCATATATCCCCGAACCCTCAATATTAAACAAAGAGTATTTAAAACTAAAGTCAGATCTATAGACATCATTTTTTTTGCCTGCTATAGCATATATGGAATAATTTTGATCTTTTTCTTTAATACTAAGGTTAACCTTAATAGCCTCAAAATAATTATCATCTACCAGTTTGGCCATTGAGCTAGCCACCGCTCTATCTGCCATCCCTGGCCCAAAATTAAGCCAAGCGAAAGCTAAGCCACTTACAAAGAACAAAGTTGCTAAACTAATAAGTACTAGCTGTTTGGGCTTCTTTCTTAGTAAATTAGATATTTTATCTTTGATGGAGTTCACTTTTGGTGCTGGCAAATCTACGTTTGGCGAAACAACACCATCATTTGCCGTTGCATCAAAATTGCCAACGAGCATTTGGCTAGTTGGCTGTTGAGACGCCACCACAGGCTGGGCTTCAGCTGTGGGAACAGGAGTCGTTCCAACTTCAATCGGAACATTTTGATTCGTGTTTGTATCATTGCTCGGCTCAACATTTACTAGTTCCTGCTCAAAAGTAGCTGGCTGACTCTGCTGCACAGAAGCCGATAGGTCTTGCTGCTCAATTACTGGGGAGTCGTGGTTAACATTTAGCACTCCATCTTCTTCAACAATAGACTTGGCTTCATTAACTCCTACATCAGGCCGAAGTGGTTCGATTACTTCTGGAACGCCACTAGCTGGAGCTACATTTGTAGAGCTTGGAGGCTGAATATTATTATTTTCGTCTGGTCTCATTTTTTATCCTATCTGTAAGACAAACCCAATCGGAGCTATAAAGCTAAGTACAGTCGCCATAACTAGGACAACATATTCTATTTTTCGATCTATTTGGAAATGATCATGGCTGGCAAAAAGTATACCGACTAGCAAACCTACAGGAACAGGAAAGCCTGGGTCAGAGCCGATATTGATCCAAATACAACCAAGTAAAAAAAATAGTACTATTTTGAGTAAATATATTCCGTCAAGTTCTTGATCTGGTTTTTTTGTTTTTTTTGTTGGCACTAATAAGATTAAAGCATAAGCGCTACTACTGTTGCAAATTTTTATTTAATCAAACGTTCAATTGCCACCACAAAAGCAGCGTCTTTAAGTGTGATGTTCATCTGTTGGCTAATAGTAAATATTTTGTCGGTGGCCTTGACTAAATATTCTTCTAGCTTCTTATTGACCTCTTCTTCGTTCCATTTAACGTCTTTTGTATTTTGCAACCACTCTAGGTAGCTAACAATGACACCACCTGCATTAGCTAAAATATCTGGTACGGTTATAATGCCAGATTCTGATAAATTTAAATAAGCCTCGTCAGACACCGGCCCATTGGCAAGCTCAATAACGAATTGGCTTTTAACACTTTTCCAGTTTTTGGTTGTAATAGTGTCTCCCATTGCTGCCAAGACTAGAGCTGTTGACGGAATTGCAATTAGCTCTTCATTAGATACTTTTTGTATTTTTAGGGCCTTAAAGTCAATTAGTCTGCCTTGATTCTTTTTATATTCAACTAAACCATGAGCTTTCAATATACCACCAGTTAAAAATATACCACCACTTGAGTCAGTAGCACCGATTAAATGCCATTTAGGGTGATTCTGCTCAGCCACTAAACTAAAATATGAGCCTACATTACCCATGCCCTGGACAGTATAAGTTAAACTGTCTTCTCGCCCCATCAACTCAAGCAACCTCCTGAGGACAATGACACCACCTCGGCCAGTAGCCGCCTCTCGACCAAGGCTACCCCCACCGGATAAACTTTTTCCGGTGAAGGATGCTTTGGTGGTGTCGCCAGTTAGAAGCGAATACTCATCGACCATCCAATCTACAATTTGAGCATTGGTGTTAACATCTGGAGCTGGTATGTCTTTAGTCGGCCCAATGTGGGCCACAAGCTGGCGAACATATAGTCGACTAAGTTCTTCTAGTTCTTTGGCCGTCAATTGCTTAGGGTCTACCACTACACCGCCTTTACCTCCGCCCAAAGGCAAGCCAACGGCTGCAGTTTTAAAGCTCATTAAGGTAGCTAAAGCACGAA
>JAGORN010000032.1 GCA_018062805.1 Candidatus Saccharimonadota bacterium
AGGTGCCGCTAGGCAACCGTGACCACAAGGCTCACCTTGTGTCATCAAACAAAAAAGCCACCTACATTACTAGATGGCTTAGATAATCTTGGTGGCTGTCTCTTGAGACTTGAACTGGGTGAAAACAGCAAGTCTGCTGTTTGCAAGGCCGGAAACCCTGCGTGCGAATGCACCAGAGTTGAGGCGGGGTCGAGGTGCCGCTAGGCAACCGTGACCACAAGGCTCACCTTGTGTCATCAAACAAAAAAGCCACCTACATTACTAGATGGCTTAGATAATCTTGGTGGCGTCTCCCAGACTTGAACTGGGGACACAAGGCTCTTCAGGCCTCTGCTCTACCAACTGAGCTAAGACGCCACGGTCGTGGTGGGCGAGGAGGGACTTGAACCCTCAATCCATTTCTAGAATTTGATTTTAAGTCAAACGCGTATACCAATTCCGCCACTCGCCCTAATATTTTTTATATTCTTGCCCCTGTGGGTAGGTTGTAAGCTATGGCAATTTGGACAGAGAATTCTTAAATTTTCAAGCCTGTTATCAGTTTTTATGCCATTAATATGATCAAGCTCAACAGGAATTCTACCATCTTTTGCTTTTTTATCCCAGCCACATAGTTCGCATTTTGGCTTTTTTACACCTTCAGCGAACAACCTTTTCTTAAGCTTGTAACTTTGGAACTCAACATCTATATTTAATAAAACTTCTGTTGGAATTCGATTTGAACGCGTAGTTCCAACTAGCCTTTTATTCCATGCCTTACCTTTAAAATGGCTTGTATCCAAATTGAGTATGGTAATTCTTTTCTTGATTGAGCCGTAGTTACCACCCGTTGGTTTTAGCCCAATTTTTTTTAATGTACTTCTGATGCTAATAGAGCTTTCTACGGCATGAGCTAAATCTCTATTATTCCATTTTGATGGCATACATATAATATGGCACACGCAATATTATAAATCAATTGGAGGCGCGTACGAGGTTCGAACTCGTGTCTAAGGTTTTGCAGACCTTCGCGTAACCACTCCGCCAACGCGCCATGACTATAAATTATAACTGGATAACGACTAAATTGAAAATTGACAAAAATATCCAAAAATAGTTTAATAGTAATGCTTTTCACTTCCCCCTAACAAGAGAGGAAAGGCAAAAATGAAGTACATTAAGCTTCTGGCAGTACTTGTCTCGGTCTTCACTGCGAGCCTGTTTACTTCAGAGCCAGCTCAGGCAGCCTACGTGCCAAACCCGTGCCAGGGATACAGTGGCAAGATAATCTGCGCAAGCAAGGCTCAGGGCAGGGTTTTGCTAGTCAACAATGGTCGGCTGAAGAAGTCGGCTAAGGCCCGCTTCGGTGGTAAGGCTTCAGACGGTTCAGGCCCTTGGTTCACCCGCGAGGGTGCTTTCCGGGTTGGCTACAAGCAGTACAACCCAGTCAGTACTTTGTACGGCGTCAATATGCCGTTCTTCGTGCAGTTCAGTGGTGGCCAAGGAATCCACTACAGTAGCGAATTTGCTCGTGGGTATCCGTACAGTCATGGTTGTATTGGGCTTAAGCGCTACAAGTTTGCGCAAAGGTTGTACGACTACGCATACGTCGGTATGCCAGTGGTCGTGACGGCCAACTAAAACATCCACCTAAGGCCCGCTTGGTAACAAACCGAGCGGGCCTTCAAACCTTTATCGACTAACTACATTTCAGCGTGGCGGGTGTCGTTGGTTTTACGAAGTGGTATTTCTTTTAAGAAAAAGACCACGACACAAGCAATTATTAATATACAGGCTGCTAAGAAAAAGACACTGGTTATTGACTCTGACAATATATTTTTTGACATTTCAACAAACGAATTAAATGAGGCTAATGCCACAGGTTGTATTTGGTCGGGAAGCTTAGCAATACCAGCCAAAATCCTTGCCTGGCCATCTTTAGAAATTAGTTGCTCTAAAGTATTAGCATCTAGTTTAAATGATTGTCCGGCTTGTTTTATGCTGTCTAGGAAAGAAAACTGGCTAAGGTCACCGATTTTGGTTGTTAGTTTATGGTTTAAGTAAGTACCCATTACGGCAACACCAACCACTGAGCCTATGCCTCTGAACAGTTGCGAAGACGAGCTGGCAACACCTAGCATTTTTTGTGGGAACGCATTTTGAATAACCAGGTTAAAGAGGGGCATTATTATACCGAGCCCAATTCCAAGCGGAATCATTCTAATAATCATCGCCAAGTGGCTACTGTCTGCTTTTAGGGTAGACATCCAGAACAAAGAAAGGGTCGTCAAGAAAGTTCCGAAAATGGCAATATACTTGTAGCGACCAGTTCTAGATATAATCTGTCCAGAAATAATACTAGTTAGTGCTAAAGAAAACACTAACGGCAATAAAATTATGCCAGAGTTAGTAGCCGAGGCACCCTGTACAATTTGTGCAAATAACGGCAAGTAAATGATAGCTCCGAACATAGCCATACCTACAAAAAAGAGCATTACAACCGAAACTCTAAATATTTCGTTTTGGAACATGCTTAAAGGAATAATTGGGTCTTCATGTTTAGATTCCCACCAAGTGAAAAGACTTAGGCCAACAAAGGCTAGCCCGAAGAGCGCAATAATGGTAGCCGAACCCCAGGCATACTTTGTTCCACCCCAGCTTAAAGCGAGCAGTAAAGAGCCTAAACCGCCAGCGAGCAAGGCAGCGCCACCGTAATCTATTTTTTTATTGGTTTTGTCAGCAATAATAGTTGGTAAAAAGCGATAAATTAGAACAAAGGCAACAATGCCCACCGGAATATTTATGTAAAAAGTCCATCGCCACGAAGCTTGGTCGGTTAAAAAGCCACCCAGGAGTGGCCCAATAACAGATGATATACCAAAAACTGCACCTATAAAACCTTGCCACTTGGCTCTTTCTGCAGGGGCAAATAAGTCACCTATAACAGCAAATGTGTTGGCAAACAGAACACCACCGCCCACACCTTGGATGGCTCTAAATAAAATTAATGAAGTCATGCTCCAAGATAAACCAGCAAGCATAGAACCTGCTAGAAAAATAGTAATTCCACTTAAAAGCATCTTCCTTCGGCCAAAAATATCTGAAAGCTTACCACTAATAGGCACAGTTATGGTAGAGGCCAGCAAATAGGCCGTTACAACCCAACTTAGCTCTGACAAGCCATTAAACTGACTAACAATTTTAGGCAGGGCAGTCCCGACTATAGATTGGTCCAGTGCTGCTAAAAATAAGCCAGCCATAACAGCTACCATGACTAGCATTTTTTGTTTTTTTGTTATTTGGTGCAACATTTTCCTAGCTTTCTGCTATTTTTTTACTTAATTTTACAAATTCATCTAGTTCGTCGTTGGTTAGCGAATCTACTAAACCTTCAACTCTATTGCGCATTAATTGTTGCTTTATATCTATAACGTGCTTTCCGGCGCTAGTTAATGAAATTATTGTTTGGCGCTTATCTTCGCTAGACTCGGTTTTTTTAATAAAGCCCGATTCTTCAAGTTGGTTTACGTGTTGGGTTATGGCGCTAGCAGATGTGTTCAGCTTCTTAGCTAGATCAACAGCTTTAATGGTGTGTCGACTAGCAATTATTGACAATATTTCGGTTTGAACGGGAGTGGCCGTGCATTTATCGGCTTCTACCATTTGTTTATTCATAGACCTCTTGAGCTGTAAAAAAGCCTTCATAAGTGCATCGATTTTTTGTTGTCTACTCATAGCTTTAATAATATTAAGGTACTTAACTAAAAAATGCAAAAAATATAATTAGCACTCTTGACTGTAGAGTGCCAATTATTTAAAATATTCAATAGGAAGTCTAATGCAATATTTAGGACTTTCATTTGAAAATATATTATTAAATGAAAGGAGTTAAGCTATGAATAGTGTAATTAAATGGGACCCATTTGCTGAACTGACCGCCCTACAAAAACAACTATTGGGAGATGACTGGATTACGCCTCTAAAAAAAGTAAATATGCCAACAACCGACGTTTACACCAAAAATAATGAGTTAACTGTAGAGGCGCATTTACCCAATTTCGAAGATAAAGACGTTAATATAGAGGTCGAAAACAACGCCTTAATTATTAGTGCTGAACGTCATGAAAAAGAAGAGGATAAAGAGAAGCAATATGTTGTCAGAGAAAGTTCCAGTAGTTTTTATAGGCGCTTAGCTTTGCCAGAAAGAGCAGACCCAGAAAAAATTTCGGCTCACCTAGAAGATGGAGTACTAAAAGTTGTTGTTCCATTGACGCCACTGAAAGAACCTAAAAAAATAGCCATATCGTCTAAGAATACAAAGAAGTAGACTGTTTTTTGGCTCAGTATTTTCATAGAGGTGCTTTTTAAGGCACCTCTATTTTTTAACTTGCTTTGTAGTAGATTGTCTTGACACAAAGGAGTAAAATAGTAGTAGAGGTAAAAATAAATAACAAAACAATGTTATTGCTATGCTGCGCCAGCAAAAAGGCACTACTGTTCTTTTGTTATTTATATGTCTCTCAAGCGAATAAAACTATAAAGCTAAGAGGATATAAATTATGGAAAAATACACCGCTATTATGGAAATGTCGGGTTACGAAATTACTTGGCAGTCATTAGGATCATTTGTTGGTTTGGTGGCAGGAATAGTTGTAGGTGCAGACGTGTACGATTGGGGAAAAGAAAAATTCAGTAGTCCCAAAGAAGATACTCAGTTTGCTGCTGAACCTGCCAATCATTTTACTTATCGGTAGTCTTTCTGCTCCCGATCGCTCGAGTTATTTAAAAGCTAAACATCTCGCCAATAAATAATCTTTGAGGTCTCGGTTCATGCAAAAATATCAGTGCTTTTAGTGCATAGCTGGCCGTTCAGGAAACCGCCTAACTATGCTTAATAACTTAACTTTATATATTTCAAGCTTCTATTGCTGTAATTACTTAGCAACTAATCTTACACACCTATTTTACGGAAAATTAAAACAGTTTAATTTATATATATTCAGTAAAACATATACTTCAATTTACTGTTTTAAACTTACAATACCGTTTTGCGCGGTAGACTCTAGGTAACCCTGATATTTTTCTAAGGGGGGTAATTTAACATCACTTATTTGTTTAGAAGCCGAAAAGAATATTTTTGTTTGCCAGTTTTTAGCTACAAGTTGGTCAGCGTAAGAACATTTGTCTAAATTTCCCATCAAAACTAAGTTGGGCAAGCTTTTTATACGCAAAAAAATCGGCTCTTCAAACAACTCAAAATTTTTAAAAAATATGACTCGTTCTGGTGCATCGTTTAGCCTGTCTAGCAGTCCTACTAGTAACTCGGGTTGTTCGCTTGGTATAAAAATAACTTTTTTGCTAGCAATATTTGTTGCATTGCTAAAATTAGAATCAATAAAAACTCCTTTAGCTCCTGTCTGTTCTTCAAACTCATTACGAGCCCAAGAATAACCTGACAGAAAAAATACATCTAAACCTTGTTTATGTAGGTCGCTTACTAAGCTAACCGAAAAAAGGGATGCCCCAATACCACTATCACCATGAATTAGCACCGGCAAATCTTTTTGTTGTATGTGGAATCTTTTACTATTTAGCAATATTTGTTTAAGCATAGCTATATATTAGCAAAAAAGACTTAAGCATTATCATTTGTCTCAAATCAAATTACCCGAAAACACTACGAGTCTAAATGTTCCTCCACATGCTAAAGGCCT
>JAGORN010000011.1 GCA_018062805.1 Candidatus Saccharimonadota bacterium
TTGCGGAACCACGCCAAACGGATTCGAGCACCATAGACTTGTAGTTGTTTGTTGGTCATCTTTCTTGTTCTCACTTTCACTCCTTTCTAGTTTAGTGAAAGTGTCCAAGATGTATGGTGGGTGGATAAGGCCATAAATAATATTATTGATTATTTTTTATTTTGTGACATAATAATTAGCCGTGGAGAATACTAAAGATTCGAAAAATATATTTACTAGTTTACCTGCTAGAGTCGCCTTAGTTGCTGTCGTTGGTGGTGTCGCTATAGGTTCATGCGAAGGCTTTGCCGACAAGAAAGCCGAACGAATAACTTACGGCTCACTAACCTGCGAAGGTAACCAGCCACTACCAGCCGAAGCCGACCAAACACTAGATGACTTTATAAACAGCCATAAAGCTGAAATTTTAGGCTTAGGTACCACAAGCGACAACGATTTACGGGGCATAGCTTTATTGAAACTTGGCGAGGAACCTTTTTACCAAAACCCCAATGAAACAAACTTGAGATTCAAAGCGACCGGTTACTATAATCTACCTCTTAGGTGCGACTAAACCACAAAGTTAATTATTTTAGATGGCACGTAAATAACTTTTTTGATGTCGCTTTTTAGGTAGCTAGCAACATTAGGGTGAACTTTTGCCTCTGCTTCAATGAGCTCTTGCGATGCGTCATGAGAAACCTCAATTTCACCTCTTAGCTTGCCGTTAACTTGAATGGCAATATGCATGACATGCTTAACCAAGTACCCTTCGTCATGGACTGGCCAACTACTTGCATGTACCGAGCCTTCATTACCTAAATCTTGCCATAATTCTTCGGTGATATGTGGTGCAAAAGGCGCAAGCAATTGAGTTAACGAGTCTAGGGCGAATTGCCAATTTGAAATATCACAAAAGCCATATTTTTTTTCGATTACATATAGTTCGTTAGTAAATTTCATTAAAGCCGCAATGGCTGTGTTGTAGCCCATGCTTTCGATGTCCTGCGACACTTTCTTGATGGCTGTATGAGTAGAGCTTAATAACTCCCCCTCGGCTTCGCTATTTATTGGTTGATTTGGCTGGTCTTTGTAGTCAATAAACTTTTGGGTTATTGTCCAAACTCGCTGTAGGAAACGAAACACTCCAGCTAAACCTTCGTTGCTCCAAGGTGTCGACATGTCAAAAGGAGCAAGGAACAAAACAATCATTCTTAGCGAATCGGCACCATAACCTTGGTCAATAATTTCGTCTGGCTTAATATCGTTACCTTTACTCTTGCTGATTTTTTGACCATCAGCCGCTAGTAACATGCCTTGGTTTCTAAGAGCTTTGAAGGGTTCTCCAAAATTTATAAGTCCAGCATCTTCCATTACTTTTGTCCACATTCGTGCATATAAGAGATGCATAACCGCATGTTCAGCACCGCCAACATATAGGTCAACCGGTAGCCAGTGGTCGGCTTTTTCTTTAGAGAACGGCTCTTCGTTATTTTTAGGGTCGGCAAACCTTAAAAAATACCAGCTACTGCAGGCAAACCCATCCATTGTGTCAGTTTCTCGCGTGGCAGGACCGCCACATTTTGGACAAGTAGTGTTTACCCAATTAGTTGCATTAGCAAGTGGTGAGCGACCATCACCACTCGGCTGAAACTTCTCAAGCGCTGGAAGCTCTAGAGGTAATTGACTTTTTGGCAATGGTACAATGCCATCTTTTTGGCAATGGACGATTGGTATTGGAGCACCCCAATAGCGTTGACGACTAATTAACCAATCACGAATTTTATAATTTGTCTTCTCTTCTCCGGCACCATTTTTTACCAAATCGGCAACTATTTTTTCGCGTGCCTGGCTACTTGGCAAGCCGTCATATTGAGCCGAGTTAACCATAGTTCCTTCACCGCTAAAACATTCTTCGGTAGGCTTTTTGGGCTTCACTACCTCTATAATCGGCAAATTAAATTTGGTAGCAAATTGGTAGTCTCGTTCATCATGAGCTGGAACAGCCATTATTGCGCCAGTACCGTAACCCATAAGAACATAGTCAGCAATCCATATTGGTATTTTTTGGTTATTAACTGGGTTAATGGCGTATGAACCGCTGAAAACTCCTGTTTTTTCTTTGGCTGAATCTTCTTGCCTTTCAATATCAGTTTTTCTACCGACAACATCTAAATATTTGGTGACTTCTTTTTCTTGACTTTTGGTAGTTAGCTCATTAACCAGTGGGTGTTCGGGCGCAATAACCATAAAAGATGCGCCAAAAAGCGTATCTGGCCTAGTAGTAAACACCGATAAACTGTCTGAGGAGCCTTCTATTTTGAAATTTACTAATGCACCCTTGCTTTTGCCTATCCAATTTCTTTGCATTAGCTTGATGCCTTCTGGCCAGTCGAGCCCTTCTAGGTCTTCGGCTAACCTATCGGCATAGTCAGTGATTTTGAAAAACCACTGATTCAATAATTTTTTAGTTACCGGCTTATCTTCGTGACGCCAACAACAACCATTAACAACTTGCTCGTTAGCTAGCACAGTTTTACACTCATTGCACCACCACTGCGAGCTTTCCTGTCTATAGGCAAGTCCTCTTTCTAAAAGCAGTAAAAAGAACCACTGAGTCCATTTGTAGTAACTAGGATCTGTCGAAGAAAACTCCCGTGACCAGTCGATTGATAGCCCAAGTTTTTTGCACTGAGCTCGAAAGTTGTCAGTATTTTGCTTGGTAGTCATTTGTGGTGAAATACCTGTTTTAATAGCATAGTTTTCACCAGGCAAGCCAAAACTATCCCAGCCCATCGGCTGTAAGACTGAATAGCCCTGCATTCGCTTCGCTCTAGCTGCAACATCGGTAATAGTGAAGTTTCTAGTATGCCCAATGTGCAGGCCTACGCCACTGGGGTAGGGAAAAAACGACAAAGCATAGTATTTAGGCTTGGAAGATTTATCATCTGCTTCGTTGATGCTTGTCTTTGCCCAAATTTTTTGCCATTTTGGCTCAATAGTTCGCGGATCATACCTTTTCATATCTGACTATTATAGCTAACTTAGTCAATGTCGGGAAACTGAGCTTTTTTAGTGGCTAACCAAGCTGGACTTTGCCTAACCAGCAAACTACTGGCTTTTGAGGGTGTTTTAAGAAGTAGCTTAACTGCTTCTTCAGCGTAAACTCCGTTTTGTGAGCCTTTTGCTAGTACTATGCTCTTAGGACTCATAAATTGTTCAATAATACGAGCTGCTTCTACAGGGCTTTTGGCAGTAACTACTCGGCACCCATTCTTAGATGCTACTGGCGCCAAGTACTTATTTGCATCTTTACCAAGCGTAACTACTAATTCAAGTTTATCCGCCTTGCAATGAGCCCCAACTTGACGATGTGCTTCGGCCGAAATGTTACCTAGTTCGTTCATATTGCCAAGTAAGGCAATTCGGTGTTCTATTGGAGCTAGGTATAGAGCATCGAGAGCCGCTTTCGTAGCAACCGGGCTAGCGTTATAGGTATCGTCTATAACTACCGAGTCTTTAATGCCGTCAAGAAGGTTCATGCGTCCAGGAGGGTTATTATAATTATTAATTGCCTGCTCGATTTTAGTCACAGATAAGCCTAATTTATGAGCTACAACGGAAGCTAGAGCTAGAGCTGTTAAACTATGCTCACCCAACATATGAGTCTCGCTTTCAACCATAAATTTGCCGTCTTTTGATTTGACATTTAATTTCAACCGACCTAGATTAGTTCGCTGGCTTGTTAATAAATAATTGTTCAACTTACTTTTGCCTACAGTTTCAAAATTAGCATCTGGCTCAATATATTTGTCAATATGCCTTTGGTCAACTAAGTCACTATTAATTATTGTTTGCTTTGAAAATTTTAGTAGACTAAGCTCTTCTTTTGCTACAGTGTCAATGTCTTTTAAAAACTCCATATGTTCGTCGGCTACGGCAGTTATAACTGCAATGTCAGGCTGACCTATTAGACTAAATTGATTCATTTCTCCAATATGATCAATTCCGTACTCTAAAACTACTACTTCGTACTGATAACCGTCTTTGAGTATTTTTTGACCAACTAACCAAGCCTTGAACCAGCCGAAAATATTATATATGCTAGGTAGCCTTTGGCCTGTTACTACAAAAGGCACGCTTAAAGGCACATTATAGTTACCATTTTCATACTGAACCTTATATTTTTCAGATAAAAATTTAGCGATTGCTAGCTTTGTGCTAGTTTTACCAACGCTACCAGCTACCACAACTACAGTTGGGTTATATTTTCTTATGATTTTTGCAGCTTGACTCAAGAATATTTTAGTTAATAGTTGCTTAGCTGCATGTTTCATTTATGAGCCTTTTTACTGTTGTGATGCGAATGCGTTTTGGAGTTCTTCAAGAGATAATTTTATTGAAGTTGGTTTAGCAGGTGGAACAATGAAACTAGTTCTCTGGTAAACATCTTGTGCATTTTCATCGTCTTGAGCGTTTTGAACTTTCACGATTTTTTTAGTATATGGGTCGACAAAAACTGTTATAGGTAAGAATGAATCACTACTTGGAGCCGATAGTTTTGCTGCTGATTCCTCCATGCCAATTGACTGCAAATAACTTTGGAAGATAGGTATATATTCTTTTAGGTTGAGCGATAGTTTATATTTGTACAGCTTTTTACCGGCTTCTTTATAGTTAGTGTCGACGGTTTGAATTTTAACTGCTTTTGACGACTCTAATTTGTTCATTATTTCATCTGCTTGCTGAGCAGTTAAGCCGCCACTCATAAGTGGACTTCCAAAAAGTGCATTTTCTAAAAACTGAGCAGGCTGTTGGTCAGTCGACTTGTTTTCTGCCCAACGACCCAAAATCTTTTGTGTGGCATTGTTGCTGTTTTGGTTTTGAACGTTAATGTAGCGAATATAGTCAGCGTCTTTAGCGCCAACACCCTCGGTCTCGACAATATTGACCGTATCGCCAGCATTATTTTGAAGTTTAACGTAATCACGGCTGATTGGCGATCCAGGGTTTTCGAACGATACTTCAGTTACTTGGACTTGTTTTGACTTTCCTTCCTCTACAGTTTTACTTCTGTAAATAGACTGTTCGTTAAGCTGATTGGACAAAGCCTCACTAAGTACCTCTTGACTTGTGGGTGGCTTATTGGTTGTCAGTAAGGCGAACAACACAATTCCAAATACAATAGTTGCTAAAAATGCAGGCCAAAAAGGACTGCTAGATAATGTCTCTCGTTTTTGCTTCATGAATACTATTTTACCTTAAAAAAGAAATTAAACCCTAATGTTTGATGATTATTTAAATTTTACTAAATATCTGCTGATAAAAAGCTTAAGCTAATTTATATGGTGGAGCATAGGAGACTCGAACTCCTGACCTCTTCGCTGCCAGCGAAGCGCTCTAGCCAACTGAGCTAATGCCCCACGTAGGTTATGTAAACTTTTGACTTCCTAATTGTAAAGCTTCGAGGCGCTCGTTGCTAGAGCGCTTCTTGAAGCGCGTGTTTTTTAGCCACAGGCGCTCCAACTGAGCTAATGCCCCACAATTATAAAAACTTTAGGCTTATAGGAACCAATATCTTGGCCAAAATTATTATAACAAAAGGATGAAAATATTTTTAATTATACTTCCTCTAAATGGTCTGGTGAAATAAGACGAGCTAAAATTATAATGAATGAGCCTATTAGCATGGCACTAAATAAAGTTAAGGTATCGTTAACTCCTAAGTAATGAATAAAGGCTAAAGCTAAAAGGAACGTAGCTAAGCCAAAACTAGAAAAACTTTCGAATTCAGCAATAAACAACATTTTATTGCTACTTTTTTTAATCTGTCTGTAAAATAAAACACTATAAGAAACTTCAAACAATCCTCTGGTGATGATGCCAACAATAGTCAGTAAAAATGCACCAGGTAGGCTAAAAATACTGATTAAACGAAGAATATAAACCAGTAAAGTACCGCCAATAGCTCCATCTAAAACTAGTCTGGCTCTATCTATGTCGTCGGACAATTTTCCAATAATTAAATTTAAAACAAGGCTCAAACTAAGCCCCAGAGCTAGTACAAAACCAATATTTTTATATGTAAAGTAATTTATGACTACTAGAGTAAGAGGCCAAACAACTGCAGTAATGGCATAGTCAACCATATTGGCGACACCAGACACATAAACTGGCCAATGAGTTTTTAAACTAATCTTTTTATATTTAATGTTTTTAGCATGTTTTGGCCAAGTGACCTTCAGTCTTAAAACCAAAATACTAGCGAAGGCTAAAAATATTGCTGCCAATAAAAAGTTGTATTGTAAACCAAAAAACCCAGCTATTAGACCGCCAATTAAAATTGCAGTTATAGCAGACAAAGAAGAAGCATCGTATTGCAAGCCTACCTGAGTCCCAATGTCCCGCTTTTTCTGGGAAGCACTAAATAAATATACATAGCTGGAAGTAACTATGGCTAATAAGACTCCTTCGACTGCTGCTAAAGCAATGACTACTAATGGGTATTCATTAAAGGCTACAAAACCCACATAAACCAAGCCCAGTAAAAGCAGACTAAGGGCAAAAAAGGGTCTGACGTTTCTTCTTCTTGTAATGCTCAGAGCGTAAGGCAGCCTTGTTATGCCATTGAATGTGGACTGAACCGCCAGCAGTAACAAGACAAAACCTAAGTTGCCAGTGACGCTGTAAAAATAAAGGGGTGAGTACACCGCCATCAAGCCAAAAGCAAATTGCCTAAAGCTCCAAATGACTAACACTGACCGCCACATTTTATCGGCAAAAAGTAGTTGGTATTCCCTAATTATTTTATTCATTAATGAGTTTTAAAAACTGCTGTTCGTCTATTACTGTTGTGCCAAATTTTTCAGCTTTTGCGAGTTTAGAGCTACCGACTGAACCGCCAGCTACTAAATATGTCGTACCCTTACCAACTGAACTTTGAAAGGTACCTCCTTTACTCCTGACAACATCAGCAGCAGCTTCTCGGCTCATACTACTTAAACTGCCAGTTACCACAAAGCTAAGTCCCTGTAATTTACCTAATTTATTTTCCTTTATGCTTTTAGGCGTTACACCTTTACTAGCAAACTTAGTTAATAATTTTTCATTTTCTGGGTCTGAAAACCAGGTAATTATAGACTCGGCGACAGTTACGCCAACCCCATCAACAGCTTGTAAATCTTCTAAACTGGCCTTCTTTAAGGATTCGAAAGTTTTGAATTTATTAGCTATATCTATGGCTGTTTGGGTGCCGACCTGTCTTATTCCAAGGGCGAATAAGAACTTGGCTAGCTCGGGCTGCTTTTTGCTGGCTATGCTTGCTACAAGTTTTTCGGCACTAATTTTTGCAAATCTATCTAAATTTATTAGTTGATCAACATTAATGCTGTAAAGATCGGCCGAGTCGTTAATGATTCCGTTGTCGAGTAAGGCTTGAACGTTTTTTTCACCTAAACCATCAATATCCATCGCTCCCTTGCTGGCAAAATGTTGAATGTGCCTCAGCGTCCTTGCCGGGCAATTCTTGTTAATACACCTCGAGACAACTTCACCTTCAGGTTTGACTAGTGGCTCCGAGCATTCTGGGCAAAATTTAGGCATTTTAAAGTCTTTTTCAGTACCATCTCTTAGCTCAAGTATTGGGCCGATAACTTCTGGGATAATATCGCCGGCTTTGTGAATAATTACCGTGTCACCTATTTTTACCCCTTTTCTAGCCAGTTCATCTTCATTATGAAGTGTCGCCATTTGAACAGTTGACCCAGCAACTGCAACTGGCTCTAAAATTGCCACAGGGGTTGCCGCTCCAGTCCGCCCAATGCTTATAAAAATATCACTAAGTTTAGTAGTTGCTTGCTCGGCTGGGTACTTAAAGGCGACTGCGCCTCTTGGGTTCTTACCTACCACGCCTAAAGATCTGTAAAGCTCTCGGTTGTTAATTCTAAAAACTAAACCATCGGTATTGAACGGTAAGTCATGCCTTTTTTGCTCCCACTTAGTTGCAAATTTTTCTAGTTCAGCTACTGCTTTTAACTTAGTAGCCTGTTTGTTAACTAGTAGTCCTAGTTGGCTAAGCCTTTGGTAGGCCTCTTGCCAAGTTTCTATACCTAGGCCGTTGTCTAGAAGGTCATATGCCCGAAAATAGAGCTTTCTAGTAGCTGTAACGGCAGGGTCGAGTTGCCTTATAGTACCAGCCGCTAAGTTACGAGGATTAGCATACGTTTTTTGACCAGCACGTGTGAGTGCCTCATTAATTTCGGCAAAGTCCTGTTTATACATGACAATTTCGCCTCTAATCTCTAGCCGACCTTTAGTACTAAAATGCTGATTATTGAGCTTAAGGGGCACGCTTTTTATTGTTTTGACATTACTAGTGACAACTTCGCCGACGAAGCCGTCTCCTCTAGTAATGGCAGTTTTTAAATTGCCATCTTCATAAATTAAGGCACATCCCAATCCGTCCATTTTAATATCTACCCAAAAATCTGCTTCTAAGACTGCAGGGTTCAGTTTGCCAATCCGTTCCAGCCATTTATTAACTTCGCTAAAACTAAAAACATCATTAAGACTAAGCATTCGTTCTGAATGCTCGGCTTTTTCAAAACTGGCTAGTGGTTTCGAGCCAACCCGTTGAGTTGGAGAATATTCTAAAATTTGGTTCGGATGCTCGACTTCAAACTGTTTCAGCTCAGCCATTAAGGAGTCATATACACTGTCTTCAATGCTTGGCGCATCTAGGGCATAATACTCATAAGCGTATTTCTGAAGGGTATCTACCAAATTTTTATATCGGCTAAAGCTAATCGCCATCTACTAAGCCTCGGTAAATATTAAACATAAAAATATGAGCGACACCGAAGTAAATAAACAGTAAAATAAATAGCCAATAAGGGGTTACTTTAGGTAAAATTAGAGCAAACAGCAAAAGTAGTGGCACAAAAACAATGACGCTCAAAATTAGAAAACCAATAACCTGAATGGTTATGTTAAACCGATGGCCTTTGGTTAGCACGCCTGCTTGCTTTAAAGCATAAATTGGCCTAATGCTAGGTAAGGTTATTATGTAAAAGCTTGGCCAATATTTGGCGAATAACCAAATACTTAAAAGAGAAAGGCTAAAAAACGAGCCGTAAACTAACAAATAGTCGGTCGTAGAACTAGCAAACGCTATCCCGGCCGACAAAATAGTCGCACCAATGCTTATTGGGACCAAAAAAATGATTAAAATTATACATAGTAAAAAAGCTGGCACTAACTGAGCGGTACCCTCGTAATAGGCTTGGTAAACTTTGACTTTATCTAGTTTTCTAATTTTTCTTAAGGCCCAAATAAAAGCTAAGCTACCTACCAAAAACAGCATAAATTGGACAAATGTACTAGCTTGATCACCAGATACAAAAGAAACTGCTTGACTCAAGCTGTCAGCAACTTTAGTGATTGTGTCTGGGTTTTTCTCAGACGCTAGTACCCCAGTTGTAGTTTGAGAAGTCAACTGTGGAATAACAAAGTTAAGTCCAATGACCGCAGTGGCGTAGGACAAAGCGTACACGCTGATTACTGCAACTAGTGGTTTCCAAAAAACGAATATATCTTCCTTGGTTTGGTGCAAATTTTTCCATAAAAACGGTATTTTTCTAACTTGCTTAGTTGTTTTCTTATTTTTGTTTTGAGGGCGTTTTTTCATAGCAATGTTAACCTAGACTTTACTTCCCATTTCTCGTAGCCGTTTAATACGATCGTCAATTGGTGGATGTGTACTAAAAAGACCAGACAAAGAACCGCTTTTTAAAGGGTTAGCAAAAAATAAATGAGCCGTCGAGGCGCTTTGTTTTTGCATAGTTGAGCCACTGTCACGTATTTTTTCAAGTGCACTAGCCAGTCCTTCTGGGTAACGAGTAGTCAAGGCGCCAGTGGCATCTGCAAGGTATTCGCGTTTACGAGATATAGACAATTGAATAATGGTTGCAATAAGTGGCGCCAAAATTAAAGCGACAATACCTATAACCATAACTATAGGGTTGTTGCCGGCTGGTGAATCATCGTCTCCGCCTAAGGCATTACCCCAAAACATCCATCTTAAAATGGTGTCGCTTATTATGGAGACAGCAGCCACTAAGCCAAAAGCAATCATTGAAACTCTAATGTCATAATTTTTAACATGACCAAGTTCATGCGCAAAGACACCTTCTAGCTCGGTATCGGTCATAATGTCGAGTATGCCAGTAGTAGCTGCCACAGCGGCATTTTTAGGATTCCTGCCAGTAGCAAAGGCGTTTGGTGCTGGATCATCTACAATATAAACCCTGGGCATAGGTAGGCCTTCGGTAATACTTAAGTTCTCTACAATTCGCCACAGCCTAGGGTTGTCCTTTTTTTCTATTTGACGTGCTTTATTTATGCTCAGAGCGAGCTTGTCAGAAGCAAAATAGGTCCAAAGAGCATAGCCTGTGGCAAAAACAAGTGAAAAGGCAGTTATAAACCAATCTTGAAAATAATATCCTACCCCAAAAGCAATTAAAGAGACCAAAGCGAAGAAACCGAACATAAGTAGTACGGTTTTTCGTTTGTTTGCTTCAATTTCGGAATACATTTTTATTAAAAATTAGTTTAGTTAATGTTAAAACTTAACTTCAACGGGGCTCTGAACGGCTTCGTTTTCGGTTTCATCTAGCTCGAAGAACTCTCGCTGGGTAAAACCTAACATACCAGCGAATAGATTGTTAGGAAAAACTTGAATCTTGGTGTTTAGTTCTCTGACCGAACCATTGTAGAAGCGCCTAGAGGCCTGGATTTTATCTTCTGTGTCTACAAGCTCTTCCTGAAGGTGCTTGAAGTTTTCGTTGGCTTTCAGGTCTGGGTAAGCTTCGGCAACAGCAAAAACACTTTTAAGTGCATCTGTTAACATGTTTTCTGCTTTAGCTGTTTCGGCAGGGCCTTGAGCGTTAAGAGCATTAGCTCGAGCTTCAGTAACTTTCTGGAAAACACCACTTTCATGCTTGGCGTAACCTTGAACGGTGTTAACTAGGTTCGGTATAAGGTCGTACCTTCTTTTTAGCTGTACGGTTATGTCACTCCAGGCTTCATCTACCCGAATTTTTAATTTAACTAGGCCATTATATGTAGCAATCAGGAAAATGGCGCCTAGCACCACTACACCCAAAACTATCCACAGTGCAATCATTTAAACTCCTTTATTGTTTGGTAAGTACTATTATACAGTTTTATAATTATGCTTTAAAGCTATATTTACTTGAATATACATGCTTTATTAACTATAATTTTACAAGTTGCAAATTATGCGGGTGTAGCTCAGTTGTTTAGAGCGCTTCCTTGCCAAGGAAGAGGTCGAGAGTTAGAGTCTCTTCACCCGCACCAAAAAGGACTTTTCAGTTTCTGAAAGGTCTTTTTTATTGCCTCCACCACTGAAAATAGGGCTTATATTTTGGGTGTACACTTTTCGGTTTTCGGTAACGTAGATTTTGCCTGTAAATAGCATTTGTGTACACCAGTTCCTTTGTGCCACTGATAGCTCAAAGTATTGCCTCCCTTTATCGTTCAAGAAGCCAAAGGCAAAGTCTAGGAACTCGGCTAGGTCGCTCTCGTGCTGTTCGCCTAACATCTCTATTTTTTCTTGGTTATCAGCAATCTCTACTTTGTGCTTTTCTATGACATTTCGTATTTCCTCGGCAACAAAGGAGTTTTGTGGGTCAGCGAGAGCCACTACTTGGTTGGCGATAGCTTGTTGCTTATCAGAGTTTATAGCCTCTAGTCTTGCTATCTCTCGCTTGGCTTCGTAATGCTTGCTGTTAAAGGTTGTGAGTAGCTTTCTCTTGAGCTTTCTTAGCTCTGGTTCGGGCAATATGATGTTGTCCAGTAGCTCACTAAAGCTATCGTGTACATCAGTACGCTCTATGTAGCGGTTGCACGTTCTGCACCTATACTTTTCGTAGTAGCTGACCTTTTTACGGGGTTTGCCGTGGTTTTTAGACCCGTTGCTTATTGGAGCACTAGAAAACCGTGGGTTATGGCGTTCGGCAATATCGCAAGTAAGGCACGTTATCTTATTGGTCATTGGGTATCTCGTGTCTTTGTCGGGTCTGTAGCCTTGTTGCTTTTTGGCATTTTTATCAAAAGCTCTAAGTATAGCCTCGTGTTCGGCTTTGGTTATAAGTGGCTCGTGTAAACCGTTTTCATTGCGTACGTTCAGCTTGCCTTTGAGTTCCACGGCTCCGTAATTATAGGGGTCGCAAGCGTGTACTCGGAACTTGTCCATTTTATAGCGTGGGTACCGTTTACCAAACTCGGTTGTTTTGAGCCATTTCAAGGCTTCAGACGGCGTCTTGTTGCGGGAGGCTATCATTTTTAGGGACTTTTGATATGGTCGGGCGATAGTCCAGTCGGGGACGTGTACGCCTCGCTCTAGCCCCTTTTTGTAGCCTGTTTTTGGGTGAGAGGGCAAACGCCCCTCCTGTATAGACTTTTGCCCACCAGCAATAGACTTGTGTATACGCTCCTCGTTGCTCCCCTCAGCCCTAAAGGCACTCGATGACCGTAGGAACTTGCCTAGAGCTGTGTCGCTGTTGAACGTATCGTCCTCGGACGCAAACCACACTTTTACGCCTAGAGACTTAAACCTTACCTCAAAATACGGACCCTCATCACCACTACGCATAAACCTGTCGTACTCGTCGACTATCAAGTATTTTATACGTTTATTCTTGGCACAAACTGCCAGCATTTCGTTTAAGTCTTTGCGTTTTAGGTTCGTGCCAGTCTTGCTACTGACGCTACCAGACCACCACCTGACAATCTCTAAATCTTTCTCTTTTGCACACCGCTCAACGGCTTCTTTTTGGCGGTTGAGACTATTGTTCTCGATTTGCTCGGGCGTAGATACTCTGCATAGAGCTATCGCTAAAACACTCATAATGCCACCTCAATACCAGTAGTAGGCGTCTCTAGGACAAGCTTGCGGACTAGCATAGAGACGCCAGCTACTGACATCAAAAAATCATTGGTTAGTACTCTCGCTCTCATTGTCCGCATTTTGTCCTATACTCACTTCTATTTTATCACTGGCTCTCTGTTTATGGTCTTGGTAGGCGTCATAGAGAAAGCTTGCCAGCTCATCAAGTAGCTCGTCTTTACTTGCGGTTGGGCTAGGGCTATTTTCTTTTGACGCCATACCATAACGCTAAGTTATGGCGGGTTGTCTGTCGTAGAAACGGAGTGGTTTATTTACGTTTATTGGTGTCTCGTAGCTTGTAGTGCGTATCACGGCACTTGTCTATGTACGCTCGTACATCTTTGTCGCTAACACCAAACTTTTTGGCTCGCTCTCTTGTGATAATGGTGTGTACTTGCAACCGAGTACCCTTACTACCTGTCGTGAACATAGCGTTTCGTAGTTTTATCGGCATAGCGATATTATTGACGATTACGTCAGCTTTGGCGGGGCTATTAACGGTGATTGTTTTTATTTCGCCCTCTTGCTTAAATAACTCCTCAAATACTTTGTCGGCGTGGCTCTCGAACTGGAACGTCTGGACGACAAAAGTGTTGAGCTTGAGATAGCGTAGGTCGCTATCGTAGTCTAGCTTGTAAACGATGTCATCGGGACGTGGTTGTTCGACAGGCTCATAGTCGGGGTTGTTCCATCCTGGGTCTGGCTCTATCATCTCCAGTCCGTCCTCGTTGAACCAGTGTTTACGGGTGTCTGTCATATAAAACATTATATAATGGTCTTATGAAACTCTACCGATACAGCCCCATTGAAGACAGAGAACAGCTAGTCGAAGCGGTAAAATATGTTCACTTAGCTTGCCATAAACTTTGTAAATTATCATTTAGTGTTTACTTGCCCAATGCGGGCAATATGGGCATCTTCTGCCATTATGACGACGAGTACGATAAGCTAGTTGCTCTACGCAAAGAGATGACAGAGCCATCAGACAACCCAGACCAAAAATACTTCAAGCTATACGAGCCGATAACTGTAGCCTCAGAAGATGATGTGCCAGAGACCACCTACACACACCTCTACATCCGCCGTCCCGACCCGTACCGTCACCACGTTGGCGATGTAGATTTTTACCTTGAACAAGACCAGTATGATGAGCTAAAACAGTCTTTAATCGACGGTAAACAGGTCAAGGGTGCTCGAGTATTTCCACGCAATGACCTTGATATGATTGAGCTTTATGACCCAGACGTCGATGCACTGGGCTATGTAAGCACCAACACTATGACAGAAAAAGTCAGAATAAAGCTGTCGGACGAAACGAAGCTGTGATGACAAAGTATGTTCTTAACTCTGGCGGTATAAAAAACGCACCAAATCTCAAGCGAGAGTTCCATAGAGAGCTTGTCAAAGACTTGGGCGAAAGTCCTAAGTTTCTTCTCTGTAATTTTGCACAAGGTAGGGAGTATTGGGAGACAAAGTTCCAAGGCTACTCAGACGCTATATCGGAAGATTTACCGGATACCGTAAGCCCGTCATTTACTTTAGCAATGCCCGATACTTTCGCTATACAATGTAGCGAAGCTGATATTATCTACTTCCACGGTGGAGATGACCACCTAATTCAGTACTGGATGCGTCAGTTTGATTTAGTGGAGCTATTCAAGGATAAAATCGTTGCAACTAACTCGGCTAGCTCTAATCTGTTAGTTGCACACTACTGGACTTGCGACTGGAGACAGTGCGGTGATGGTCTTGGCATACTACCAATCAAGTTTATACCCCACTACAACTCAGCATTTGGTGACGATGACCCACGTGGCAGTATTGACTGGGAGCGAGCGAAGCGTGAACTTGAAGAATATGGCGATAAGTCGCTACAAATTTACGCTCTAGTAGAGGGCGAATACAAAGTATTTGAACAGTAGGATCGTATGGCTAGTAACAATAGAAAATATAGGTCAATCAAATACGGTGACCCTCGTGTTTTCTTTGAGTCAACGACCACTAAGCCATTTAAGGGTCCCAACGGCATAGAGCATCCAGTAGGGTCGGTAGTAAGAGGCTCTGCGTTTGTTGATATAGGTGGTCAACAAGTATCGTTATCGTTGCCGAGTATGGCAGAGCTGATTTTTTTCCAGTCAAAAAGAGATTTAGACAAGGCAGAAGCTATCAAATCACGGGCTTTGAAGACCACAACAACTAACGGTAGCCACCACCTAGTTGATGAGGAGCTTTTCTACACTTATATCCAACTACTGTCCTTAGGGTTGCTTGGTTTATATTCTTCACTTGAAAGTATGGTGTACGAATTGTACATACGCAAAAACAAAGAGAGAAAAGTAGAGATTGACGGAAAAGAGCTGACCTTTCCCGAGTTTACTGCCAAAGGCTTTGTAACAAAGGCCACTAAATTAGCATCCCAACTTTCGGGTAAGTCTAGCATCTACGGTACTGAGCTTATGGAGAAAGTTAACGAGGTCAATAAACTACGCACCTCAATCCAGCACTGGGATGTTGAACGTCGTGAAGACTATTTCGTTAATCTACCAGGTAACCACCCGCTCAAAGTCTTCGTCAACGTAAGCCCCTCTCAACTAGCAGAAAATATCAGGCAAGTTCTTGACCACTATAGTCTTAAAGAAAATCCCGAAGCCAACAAAACAACCCAGTAGCTAACAATACGGTAAACGCCTACCTCTGTTCTGTCTATTTTTGGTTGTTGGGCGGATTTTCAATGCCGACCCCTGTTCTAAATTGTTGGGTGAAATGGCAAAACAAACCATTTTTTGATACCGACGTATTTTTAGCTGACAAGTGCGTTTACAGGCTTCTCTAAAATGGCGTGCCTTATGGGTAGGGGGGAGGCTAGTCGGCGAGACTTAAATGGGTGTCTTTTTTGCGAGCCGATAAGTATAGGGCGACTGAGCCAAATATCAGTATTGCCCAAGCAATAAAGAAGTACTCTATTTTACCGTTTGTGCTCAAGTAACCAATAATCGGTGCAAGTATGACATATGGTAGTGTCTTGAAAAATGATGCAACCGACAGGACGGTAGCTCGTTGAGCCTCAGGTGCTCTGTTGTTTAGCACCTCGCTCAAGAAAGGTTGTAGTACGTGTTCGCCAGCATATAGGGCAAGTATTACGACATAGCCCCACCAGCCGATATTAGCCAGTGAGAGCAACAAGCTTGAGCCAGCAATCAAACCGATAATAGTTAGTACTTTTTTCTCGCTCAAGTTATCAGCGTTTTTGTGCATATAGCCCAAGAGACCGACCGTAATAAGACTGCTCGTAGCTACGGCTACAGAGCCCCAGAACGGGTCAAAGTGGAAACGGTCTAGCAGTATTAGGCGTAGCAACCCGTAGCCTGTCGTATAAAACAGCCCTTGAACGGTAATAATAAACGGCACATATAGCCATAGTTTCGGCAATCGGAATTGAGCAAAACCTGTCTTTATATCAAGTAAGTAGTCTTTGAGCTCTGGCACAAACTTCTGACGGGCTTTTTTGGGTCGGTCGTCTTTTACTGACCATATCAGAATGGCGGACGCAATAAACGCTAGACCATTGAGTATCCAAGGTAGTCGTGGCTCGATAGTATGTAACCAGCCACCAGCAATGGTCGCAATGAAAGTGCCAATCAGGGCAACTTGTGAACCTCGGGTTACGAGCTTACGCCAGTCTGTAGATTTTTTATCAAACTTCAGCCTCTCAAAGAATAAAGCCTCGTCAGCACCAGATACGAGCGACACACCAATCATCATAATTGCTTGCCCGACAAAGAACGGCATAAAGCTACTACCAAAGGCTTGTATCAGTAAACCACCGCCAGCAAGTATCTGACCTGTTCTAACAATTTTATCTCGCCCAAATTTGTCAGCAAGTGCACCAGACGGCACTTCTGCTAATAAGCCTATGGCAAAAGCTAGCCCGTCTAATACGCCGACCTGTTGGTCTGTGATAAAAATACGGTAGAAGTACAACCAAACTGCACCAACAAACCACATACTTGTGAGTGTTCTGTAGGCTACATAACGCTTAGAAAGCCATTTTTGTTCTTTTGTCATAACTTGCTTGATTATACAACCAATCACTACGGCGTGTAAGTCTAGCGAGGCACTAACATACTCTTATAGTTAGCATACGGAACAGCAAGAATATCACGCCACCGTTGTACTTCCAGCCTCTGTACAGCAAAGCTATCGAGGCTAAATGGGTGTACAACTTTCTGCTCCTTGAGCACCAATTAAAACCAAACAATTTTTAAACAGTATAGTTTCAAACACCCGAGGCAATTATAGTCTCGGGTGTTTTTATTAATTAAACTTTTTATAGCTGTCGACTTACTTCAGCAGGCCACTCACGAGGAATGAAGGGCTTATCACTTACATCCTTCAATAGCTCCTTCACCAACACTTCTAGCACACTAAAGCCGTCGTCAAGCTCCTTCTGACCGACCACTAGCTTATGTGACACATATTCTTCGTGTGCAGACTTGAGCTTAGACGACACGCTAATACTACGGTCATCAACCTCAATACGTATTGGTAGGTTAGCGTATTCGGCTATCAGTCGCTTGCAATGCTCTACATATTCGCCGCCAACAGGGATCAGTCTTATTTGAGCTGGACTGAGCCATATTGGTAAACCTTGTTCAAAGTTATCGAACATAATGTAAAGGTACCTCTCAATGCCGCCAGGGATTGCCGAGTGGATTATGACAGGGTACTTTTCCTGCCCTTTCTCGTCAATATAGTGAATGTTGAGGCGTGGCGCGTTACCAATATCAACTTGAATACATGCTATTTCACGAGCTTGGCCGAGTTTGTCGATTATCTTGTAGTCAACATTAACGACCCAATAGCGGTCTTTACCATCTTCAAGTATATTAACCAAAACATCAGCACCTAGCGAAACAGGTATCTGTTCAATGTAGCCCTTATATTCTTGCCAGATTTTTTCCGAAGGAACTTCAATTACTACTTGATATTTACGATTCGCGCTTTCTACCGACTGCAAAATCTTGGCTTGCAGTTTTGGAAACCATTCAAACGCCTGTGCAATGTCCTTGAAGTATGGGTGTATGTCTGGCATATAGAATCTTCGCTGCCTTAACAACAGCATCATTTCGCCACTTTGCTCCCGACGGTAGCAGTCCGATATTGAGAAGTGTGCAAACGGCAACTGCTTATAACTTAGCGATGCTTTGGCTGCAAGGTTGAACTGCGGGTAACTTGCGTCATAGCTCATCACAATATCCGATTTACCAGACTTAAATTGGTAGAGCCTGTCACCGTAAAGTGAAGCATATGCGTCCACTACTGGGTGCTTAAGGCTAAACATATTAGCACCGTTTACTTCGTAGATAGGCAAGTCTAATTCGTGGACTAATTGCCGTGCATAGTCTTGCACTAGCCGACGCATTAAGTTGGCTTTATAGTTATATTGTATGTGACCAATATCGGCGTTTGTTTCCCAGTTGAAGCCCAGCTTACTAGCAACTTCAAGATAAGCTGGTTTATCGTTTGATTGCTCAACTAGCATCTCACCTAGAGCTTCTCTGCGTAAGAACCGCTCAAACTCACTGTCAATTATAGGTAGTTTTAGGTAGTCGTCTATTTCAACGACCTGTTTTTGCTGATTTAAAATAAAGTATTTCACCGTTGTAACTCCGTTAATGTTAGGGTAAGTGTTATCTATTTATCGCCCTAAATGGAGTTTTAGCCTGAGAAACAAAAAACTCCCGCCGTCGGGAGCTTTTCAATCAATATCAAACCCGACGGTCTAGGACAGCACCGTTGTCGTCGTGGCTTGGTTTGAATTAATTGAATAAATCATAAATAGTATTATAGCACCGAAAGCTTGAAAACACAAGCTTTTTGAATGTAGATTAAGTTGATTAGCATGACTTAAAGATTGAAAACTTTTGCTAAATACTTTATTTGATTATCAACTTGTTCGATAGCCGATGTTTGTAAAACTACAACTATATTGTACCAATATGACCCAAACGATTTTTAACCAGTATAGTTTCTAACATTTAGAACTATTTCTGGTCTTTTTTGTTAAGATAGGCATATGCCGCTTGTATATATAACTGGAAATTCAGGAGCTGGTAAGTCAGCGGTTCGCAAAGAATTACAATTGCGTGGCTATGAAGCACACGATACTGATGAGAACAATATATCTTCATGGCAAAATAAATATACAGGCAATATTGTAGAACGACCATTGGATAAAGCAGACAGAACGAATGTTTGGTATTCAGAACATGACTGGAACATGTCTTGTAACAAAATTGAAAATCTAGCTATGCAAGCTAATGATAAACTTATATTTCTGTGTGGTTCCACATCAAACGCTGACGAGATGTTGAACTTTTTTGATAAGGTTTATTATCTGTCGGTTGATGAAGTTACCTTGAAAGAACGATTGACTAACCGCACAAGTAATGACTTTGGGAAAGCTCCAGATGAGCTAAGCAATATCCTAGGCTGGCATATGTCGTTGGAAGAAAGATTTAAAAATCATGGAGCTCATTTAGTAAACGCAAATCAGCCAATAAAAAATGTTATTGATGAAATTTTGAGCACCCTAGATTAAATTGCCTGACAATTTAAAAACATCAGCGAGATTTAGCAATTTCTGGTTATCCAAATTTTCAATTGCCGATGTTTGTAAAACTACAACTATATTGTGCCAATATGACCCAAACGATTTTTAAACAGTATAGTTTCTTACAAAAGAGCCTCAATGCGGCTCTTTTTGATATATAGTGAGTGTTATGGCCTTAGAAAAAGATGATATAGAAAAACTACAAGAACTCGAAGAGTCGTTATGGAAACGAGAAACCAGGTTTAATGAGCAGTATATGCGAAACATCCTTGCGGAAGATTTCTTCGAATTTGGTTGTTCGGGCAAGATATATACTATCGATGTTTCGTTATCGGCACCCGACCAAGAAATTAATGCTGTTATGCCCCTAAAAGAGTTTACCGTACATGAGATTGACGAAAGAGTTGTCCTAATAACTTATATAAGTGAAGTTCAGTATGATGAACTGGAAGTAGCAAATCGAAGTTCAATTTGGCTAAAAACCAATGTTGGGTGGAAGCTAAAATTCCACCAGGGTACTCCTACAAAATTTACCGAACCATAGTTTGCGTTTTGTTTGAACAATAATTCTATAAAGCTATGGCTCTGGGAAGAAACTTTTTGAAAATATTTTTCTTTAATGTCTTGAAAAAGAAGTTGATTATTACTAAATTTTGTTGCTGTATAATTAACTAGTGACTAACATTACCTATGTCGACAGTAGCGATAAAATTATTGGATACGGCTCTAGGGATGAAGCTATAAACGATGGAATAATCCACAGAATAGTAAGGTTATTAGTGTTTAATTCGAATGGTGAGATACTAATTCAGAAACGCTCGCACAAGGTAAAAATGCCAAATAAGTGGGACCAGTCCGCAGGTGGTCATGTTGATGAAGGAGAAGGCTACGAAGCAGCAGGTAAGCGTGAACTACTGGAGGAAATGGGAATTGAAACAGATAATATAAGCTTTATAACAAAATTCTATACAGAAAAAAGAGACAGTGATGGAGTAACGAGAAGATTTAATAGCCTCTTCGCACTACACGGATACGACGGCAAAATCACCGTAGACAACGATGAGGTTTCAGGGTATAAATGGATATCTCCTGAGAAGCTGGCCAGGTGGATGAGTGAGAGACCAGAAGATTTCACGGCAGGTTTTTTGAAAACTTATGACGAATATAGTAATTTAAAAAGTTAAAGTAGGCTTCAAGTCTGACTTTTATATTTTAGTGCTGAAAATTAAGCAAATATTCATTTTGAGTGAGGTTTTACGGTTTTACCAATCTACAATATAGTTTCTGTTAATATAACCTAATGGACGACAAGTTATTAATTGATAAAGCGAAAGTATTTGCAGATGAAAATATTGCACTTGATTATAGCAAGGCTCTATTCCCTGATGCGAGTAATTTTTTTCTAATTAATCATGGCTATGACAATGTAGTTATTTTGGTTGACGCTAATTACGCAATACGCTTTCCTAGAAATAAAAACGCATATCTCCGTAGCCTTTATGAAAGACAACTACTAAATAAGCTAAAAGATGTCACGGCTGTAGCGATTCCTAACATAATATAAACTCACCATGAACCAGAATGCATGGTAACTAGTTTTGTGCCTGGCAGGCACATTAGCTCACAAGCTGATAATGAACTGCCCACTGAATTACAGTTAAATTTTGCTAATAAGGTAGCGGAATTTGTGTTTGTCTTGCACTCAAAACTATCCATAAAAGAGGCTAAAATAGCCAGGAAGAAACTTAAGCTTGATGAACTATTGGAAGAACCCTGGGATATATACTTTAAAAAAACTATCTATAGCCATAAGCTACCAACTCTGACGCAAGATAAACTAGCAAAGTGGCAATACAAGCAATGGCTGAGGGCTAAACATAGCAGTGAGCTTGTTGTTATACATGATGATTTACATACAGAAAATATGTTATTTAATGAAAGTAGTGAATTAGTTGGTGTTTTAGATTTTGGTGACACTAACATCGGCTCTCCGGAACAAGAACTTAGGTCACTTTACAGAATAAATGAATTTGTTCTGGTTGCGGCAGTAAAAATGTATGAGAAACTATCTAGCCAGCAATTAAATATAGAATATGCCAAATACTGGGCAATTCTACAAGAAATAGCGGCTTATTCTAGTCATATAAATGACCAATCGACTAGCCACCCCTCTTTTTCTAGAGCATGTAGAAATCTTAATAAATGGCTACCTGATGGTAAATGGGGTGATGGCATACAAATAATGAGTGGGGGCACGATTCAGTAGGATAATTACCTGAGTGCTCAATGAATTTACATTGTTATTTTTTTCGTTGGTATTGGTCAACAGACTCTCAGATTCTCCACCTCTGAGGTCGAGAGTGAGAAATGCCGGTGGCATTTCGCAAGGAAACCTTCTCTTGCAAACTTGTTTGCATAGACGAAGTTTCGGGTCCGCGCTGGCGTGGATGAGTCTCTTCGCACTATTGCAAGCATATCATTTTTAAAACAACCACTTGCTATACTAGTTACATGTCTAAGCAGAAGCTAATAATTTTACGAGGCTACCCTGGCTCTGGCAAAACAACTGTTGGTAAACAGCTTGAAAATCGTGGATTAGGCAAGTTTATTGACCATAACGCCATACTTACTTTTGTTACTCAAATTGCTGGTAACGATGATGGCATATACGACCAAATTGCCCACTTAGAAATTGCCATATGCGCTAAACTTATCAGTGAAGGCCGGACTGTCATTGTAGCCCGAGGGTTCAGTAAGCTAAGTAGTCTGTTACCCTATGAGCAAATAGCTAAAGAGGCTGGCGTACAAAGTATTATCATTAGACTTAACGTTTCCCAAAAAGAG
>JAGORN010000033.1 GCA_018062805.1 Candidatus Saccharimonadota bacterium
CTCAACAAGCCAGTGAAACACCCGAAACTTACAACGAAGTAGAAAAAACAGACTCTATTTATTCACCAAAAGTTCAAAATGCAGTAAGTGATATTGAAGCCCGCGAAAATGAGATCGACGAGCCACTTGACAGCGAGCCTCTTCCTGTAATCGCTAAAAAGCCTAAGAAAAAAACTGGAAATAAGTTCAACATATTTGCTCACAAAAAAGTTATCGCAGGCATAGTTGTTGCACTTTTATTAATTCTATTTATTGTGCCTATTAGTAGATATGCAATTTTAAATCTTACTGGGGTAAGAGCTTCTTTGAGTCTAACGGTTATTGATGCAAACAGTCTGCAACCTATAAATGATGCCGAAATATCACTCAATGGATCGGTGACGTCAACTAATAATAATGGTCAAGCTGAACTGAAAAATGTAAAGCTTGGCAAAGGTACCTTGAATATTAAAAAAAGATCATTTGCACCTTTAGAACAAAGCATCACTGTTGGTTGGGGTAGTAACCCAATTGATGAATCGTTCAAGTTAGAACCGGCTGGTACCAGTTACAACTTTCTGGTTAAAGACTACATTAGTGGCCAGCCACTCGAAAATATTAAAATAGCCAGTAAAGATACGGTGGCCATTACTAATAAAGAAGGCTTAGCTACAATTAAAATTGAAGGTGCAGGCGATAACTATAGCATAAAGCTTGAGTCTGATATGTATCGAGTAGAAGAAATAAATTTGCCACTAAATAATAACGAGCAACAGATAATTAATGCCGTCCCGGCTCAGCCTAATATTTTTGCCTCAAACAGAGACGGCAAATACAATTTATATAAGCGTGATGTAGATGGAAAAAATGAAGCTATTATTTTTCCAGCAACAGGTAATGAAGTACCCCAGTCGATGTCTGTTATGACCAAACCAAAAAGTAGCACTGCTGCTTTTGTGTCAACTCGCGAAGGACAAAAAAATAACGAAGGCTACTTCTTAAGTAATTTATATATTGTAGATGCTAGTAAAAAGAATGCTTCTCGGGTAGAAGCTACTCAGTCTGAACAAATCAGGCTAGTTGGCTGGTCTGAGGATACAGTCATTTTTGTAAAAACTGTAGCCGGACCCAGCGGCAATACTGATGGTCGCCAAAGGATAATTGCATATAATGTCGGTCAAAATAAATCTACCGAACTGGCTAAGGCAGATTCATTTAACGATGTTTTTGCAATAAAAGATGCAGTCTATTTTGCAGTCAGTGGGCCGAGCGGTAAACTATATAAAATCAATAACGATGGTAGTGCAAAAAAGGTTGTTCTTGGCGCTGAAGTATGGACTCTTCAACAAGTTGACGAAACGGGTCTGGTAGTCCGTAGTGCTGATAGAAAAATACAAAAACTAAATTTTGAAACAGATAAACTCACAACAATAGAAACCAATACTGCTACCAATAGCCCAATTGTAAGCTCGCCCGACAGTAAGCATTTTGCTTATATTGAACGGCGAGATGGCAAGAACGTGCTGATTGTCAAGGGCGACAGCAAGAACAAAATTGAAAAACTTTACAAGTTACCAAACGGCAATTTAAGTTATCCAATAAATTGGCTTAATGATAAATATTTTATAGTTCATTCGAGCGATAGTAGAGACTCAGCTAGCTTGGTAATTAATATAGATTCGTCTCAGGTCAATAGAATTGGTGATGAATATCAAATAGCCGGAGCAGGTGGCCTTTTTTAAGCCGTCATACTAATCGTGCCAAGAGTAAGTCGTGATAAAATATAAGATGGAATGCGTAAATTTTTAATTGTTAATTTAGTAGTACTGATGGGTCTTTTGATTTCGGTTGCGATTTCGACTTCAGTGTCAGCAGAGAATGCATATAACGACACAACTAGTCGTTTAAATTTTCTGGTCGAAAAATATAATATTAAACTCGACGAACAATCTACTCAGCAAGTAGTTGATAATTGTAACCAGCTTCAGACGCAAGTTGCCAAGAATCAGATTTCGGCCGCTAATGAAGTCCGCACTAGGATATCTGTATACTCTGACCTACAAAATGAAATCAAAGCTCTTGAACTTAGGATGATGCGCCAGGGTGTTGATGCCTCAGAATTAGACTTGCTGATTGGTAAAATTCAGGAAAAACAAGATGAAATCAACCTTACCGCTGATAAGCTTGGTACAGCAGGTGATGATATGAGAATTATCGATTGCAAAAATAAACCTGCTCAATTCAAAGCCGGTTTAAAAGAATACCAGCAACAGCAAAAAAAGCTCGTAGCAGTTGCTAAAGAAGCCCGCCAGTTAATGACCAACTCACCAAATTCGACATTCAATCCGCTTAAAGGAAGACTTTCACTTTAAATGCTACAAAACAGCCTAAAAAATAAAAAAGATGATGTGAATCTGGTTTCAGCCTTAGGTTTAGTAGTGGTCATAGCAATAATATTAGTTTTACTGTCATTAATTATATTTATTCGCTCTGATGCTTATAAAACAGTCAAGCAAATACAAAGCGGAGTGAAAGCAACTGCAGAGTCGGACCTAAGAGGCTACGATACAACTAGCCCGGTTAAAGCAGAAAATATAGACGATTTTACTAGTCGACTTAATAGCCAGTTGGCGCCTATTGGTTCAGAAAACGATATTTTGAAGCCAGAAGTCAACTACGGGTTAGTTGGACTTTAGCTCAACCATATTTCTAGCCCATTCGTCTAAGCTACCGCCCCCACCTCCAGCTAGTAAAATTACTACATATCCATCATCAGCGAGCTGAGTAATTTCTTGCCATAGTTGGTTGTTTTTTTCTGCCACCTGAGCAACCGAACGATTGTTTAAATAGCCAATTAAATCATTGGGAGTTAGCATAGTTTGACTGGGGTCTTCACGAGCTAAATAGCTTGGCAACCAGTAAATTTTATTTGCCATCTTAAAACTATTTTTATATTGCTCTTTCATAAAATGCTGGCGCCTATTGGTAAGCGGCTCATAAACACTAACTATTGGCTGGCCAAGTTCGCTGGCTAGTTGCAAGGTAGCTTCAATTTCTTCTGGAGTATGGGCGTAGTCGGTATAAATGTTGTTAGCTAGTTTTTCAAACCTTCGACTTACGCCAGGAAAATTATTAACGATTTCGATTATTTGTCTTTTATCTTTTGAAGTAGCTTGGGCAACTAGCTCTATTACCAGCCTTGCATTTTTACGATTATGAAGACCAGCTAGTTTAATTTCAGATAACAATTTATCTTGAGTGCTGATAACCGTATGATTTTCATTAATCTTTATTGCAAGCTTATGAAAATCTTCTTCAAATATAATTGTTTTGTTAGCCTGACTAATGAATTGTTCAAACGCCTTAAAATACTCCGCTTCTGTATTATAGATTTCGTGGTGGTCCCAGCTTAGGCTCGATATGACCGCAATTTCAGGGTAGAAAGATAAAAAATTCTTGTCAAACTCATCGCACTCATAAATAAATAACTTACTAGTAGGTTCATAGTGACCCATCTCACAAAATGATGTTTTAGCTCCCAGAGAATAACTAATCGGTACTGATAGTTGATTCATTACCCAAATTAGCATAGCGGTAGTTGTAGTTTTACCGTGAGTGCCCGCAGCTGCCAACATTTGTAAACCAGTTTCTTTTAGAAAGTAGGCTAAAAATTCATCTCTTTTCGAATGTTTAATACCGTTTTTATTTATAAACTTAAGCTCCGGATGATTTTTATTTTCGAGCGGCAGTGCAGAACTATAAACGAACCAGTCTATTGGTTTATTATGATGTACTTGACTTATATTTTTATCATCGTCCTGGCCAATATGTAAATTAATCCCTTTGCTGTTTAGGTAATTAGTATAGGTGCTAGTTTGCTTGTCGGAGCCACTCACCAAAAAGCCAGCCTGGTGAGCAATTAGTGCCAGTGGACCAATGCCTGTGCCACCAATCCCTGAAAAGTATATATGCATAATAACAATGTTACATGATGCATCTGATATAATAAACAATACCAGAAACAGATAAACAAAAAATGGTCGAAAAAGTTATAAAAAAAATATTTAAAAAACGTCATTTTTGGCGGACTGTTAGTTTTGACGAACTAAGCGAGCTTTATGCTAGTGAATTTTTGCGAAACTTATCTATGAGTGTAATTGGTATTTTTGTACCAATTTATTTGTATAAGCTCGGTTACAATCTACAGGCTATATTTGCCATGCAGGTCATATGGGCAGCTTCAAGACCGATATTTTCTTACTTAGCAGCCAAGAGTGTGGCTATTTTTGGTCCTAAGCACAGCATGGCGTTAGGCACAGTAGTCCAAATTTTATATTTGAGTGTACTTATTAGTCTAGAAAATACTCATTGGCCTTTGGCTTTTCTAGCAGTACTAGGTTCATTTTCATATGCTCTATACAATATCGCTATTCAAGTGGACTTTTCTAAAGTTAAACACACAGAACATGGTGGTAAGGAGCTCAGTTTTATAACCATATGTGAGCGAGTTGGCTCCGCTCTTGGCCCACTAGTTGGTGGTTTAATAGCTAGTTTCATTAATCCGCAGGCAACAATATTTATTGCTATGTTAATAATGACCTTTTCTTTGATGCCACTTTTTTTGAGCGCCGAACCTACAAGAGTCAACCAGAAAATTGTTTTAAAAGGTTTCCCTTGGCGCAGACATAAATGGGATTTCATATCTGCTTCATTTTTTGGGGTTGAAAATGTGGTCTCTATAGTAGTCTGGCCACTGTTTATTGCCCTCACCGTCTTCACCACCAACACTTATGCGTCTATTGGCTTGTTAGTTTCGGTCAGTACTGCTACTGCGCTACTAGCGATTTATTTTATTGGTAGGTTAATTGATAATCACAGAGGTGGCTTATTATTAAAAGTCGGAGCTTTAGCCAATGCAATTGTACATTTGGTTAGACCATTTGTGACTGGTCCTCTGCAGGCTATCTTTGTTAGCTTTGTCAATGAACCCATGACTGCTAGTTATCGTATGCCCTACACCAAGGGGTTATATGATGCAGCCGATAGTGTTGTTGGTTATAGGATCGTATACATTACTCTTATTGATACGTTTCGAATGTTTGGCCTACTAGTATTTTGGTTATTCGCGTATATAGCTTCGTTTTTTGTCTCTAACGAGGTAGCAGTTTTGCAAGCGGCCTTTTTTGTTGGCGCAATTGCCTCTCTGGGAATTTTAACTCAGCGCTTTCCTGCGCTAAAATCATAAATATATGGAAAAGCATAAACTTTACGGCTATTGGCATAAATATAGACGAATTAGCTTAATAATTTTAGTGGCTGGGTTCATATTTTTTAGTTTGACGAGTATTCTTGCGCTACGTAACAATAACTTAACCATGCTGAAGCTAAAAGAAAAGGTAGTTCAAGTAGACGCACAGGGTGGGGATGTAGAAAAAGCCTTAATAGAGCTAAGAGACTTTGTTTTTAGCCACATGAACACTACTATGAGGCCCGCTAACACTACAGAGCCACCCCTACAGCTCGTTTCTAGCTATAATCGGTACATTGAACAGCAACAAGCTAAGCTAACTACTGCAGGGCAGTCAGATATTTATACTGAAGCCCAAGCTAATTGCGAAAGAGAATACCTAACTATTGCTGAAAGTGTAAATTATAT
>JAGORN010000012.1:0-1346 GCA_018062805.1 Candidatus Saccharimonadota bacterium
GAAACTTTTGAAGCTCCTTACCAAGCAACGGCAATTAAAAAACTCGAGGAAGCCGGAGCAATTTTAGTTGCCAAAGCAAACCTGGATGCTTTTGCTCATGGTTCTTCGACCGAAAACAGTGCTTTTGGTCCGAGTTTAAACCCAGTAGACACAACCAAAGTGCCTGGCGGTAGTAGTGGCGGTTCAGGCGTGGCCGTAGCTCTTGATATGGCTCCATTTGCACTAGGAACTGACACCGGTGGTTCTATTCGCTTGCCAGCAAGTTATTGTGGTGTGGTTGGTTTAAAGCCTACTTATGGGCTTGTCTCGCGGTATGGTGTAGTTGCTATGGCTAGTTCGACAGATGTAATCGGCCCGCTAACTAAAACTGTAGAAGATGCAGCTCTAGTCCTAGATGTCATGAGTGGCCAAGATATTTTTGATTCAACAACCATTCCTCGCGATCAAAACAGTTATGCCGACTTAAAACCTAACTTAAAAGGCAAAAAAATCGGGGTAGTAAAGCAGTATTTCAGTGACGGGCTAGATATATCGGTTAGAAAATCGGTTGAAGCGGCTATTGAAAAATATAAACAGGCTGGCGCCGAAATCATAGAAGTTAGCCTGCCGTCTATTGACCTGGCTTTGGCTTGTTATTACATAATTGTTCCGGCTGAAGTTAGTAGCAATTTGAGCCGATACGATGGCCAAAGGTACGGTTTAGTAGCTAAAGATGCCAAAAATTTAGAAGATTCTTACGGGCTAGCTCGCGAGCGAGGTTTCGAGGCCGAAAATAAAAGGCGAATTATGATTGGTACCTATGTACTTAGTAGCGGCTACTACGATGCTTACTACAAAAGAGCTCAAACTGTTCGAACCAAGCTAATTAACGAATTTAACCAAGCTTTTTCTAAAGCCGACTTTTTGATAGGGCCAACTGCACCAACTACAGCTTTCGAATTAGGTTCAAATATCGATGATCCGCTGGCTATGTACCTTGCCGACATTATGACAGTTGCCGTCAATTTAGTTGGCATCCCAGCCATAAGTATTCCAGTCGACCCGGCAGACGGCATGCCGGTTGGCCTTCAGCTTATGGCTCCTCAAAAACAAGATAAATCACTGCTAGAAGTTGCTAGCATTTATAAGGACTTAAAGTGAATATAACAGCATTTATAATAATCATTGTTATTGCTATCGCCATTTTGGTAGCTATAAATTTAAGCGCCAAAAACATTCCTAAAGGAATAGACAAGCAATATTTTATGCACGAATGGAGCGATATTTCAGTAGCTTTCAAAGATGAAAAAACTCGTTCAATGAGCATAATAAGTGCCGATAAACTACTCGACGAAGCTCTAAAATGC
>JAGORN010000012.1:1446-20760 GCA_018062805.1 Candidatus Saccharimonadota bacterium
GATTTGTACCACGGCAACATGCGGTTCGATGTTAATGTTTCTGTTAGCGATGACCCTAAAAAACTTGGTACTCGTAGCGAAACCAAAAACTTAAATAGTTTCAAATCGGTAGAAAAAGCGGTCGAATACGAAATTAATAGACAAATCGAACTTCTGGAAAAAGGACAAGAAATTGTTCAGGAAACCAGGGGTTGGGATGACGCCAAGCAAAAAACCATCAGCCAAAGAAGCAAAGAAGATGCCCACGATTATCGCTATTTTCCAGACCCCGACTTACCACCTGTGACTATTAGCCAGGAATTTATTGATGAAACCGCAAAAAATATGCCAACCATGCCAAGTGCTCTCCGACAAGAATTTGCCGGTCTCGGCCTAACCGAGTCCCAGGTAGACACAATTATTGAAGACCCTGCGCTGGCGGACATACTTAGGCAAACCATAGAATCACATGACGAAAAAACGGCAAAGACAATTGGAAACTGGCTAACTGGTGAGCTCCAAAGACAAATAGTAAATGGAGATTTACTAGCATCAGATATTGCATTAGTCATACCGCAAATGGTTAAACTCGCTTCCATGCTCGACGACAAACAACTAAGCTCGACGGCCGCCAAAACAGTTTTAAATGAAGTTGTCACCACTCAGCAAGATCCAGAAGTAGTAGCTAAAAACATGCAACTGCTTCAAGTTTCCGACGAGTCAGAGTTAGTTATGATAGTTGAACAAGTTTTAAGCGAGAACCAAAAAGCAGCCGATGACGTTCGTAGTGGCGAAATGAAGGCTATTGGCTTTTTAGTCGGCCAAGTTATGACACAAAGTCAAGGCCGAGCTAACCCAGCAAAAGTCCAAGAGCTTATAAAAAAGCAGCTTGGAATATAACAGTGAGCCTAGCTAGGACAAAAAGGCCCACCAAAGCAATTATTGCTGCTGCTGGTCTTGGTACCAGATTTTTGCCCCAAACTAAAGCCATGCCTAAAGAAATGCTGCCTATAATCGATAAGCCGGTTATTCAAATAATAGTTGAACAACTGGTAGATAGTGGCGTAACAGATATAATAATCGTTACAGGTAGTACCAAAAGAGCTATAGAAGACCACTTTGACCGTAGTGACGAGCTAGAAAATGAACTCCGCCAAAAAGGTCAGCATAAACTAGCTAATCAAATTAAAGATATTGCCGAAATGGCTAACTTTATTTATGTCAGACAAAAAGGTACTCCTAAGGGCAACGCTCGACCCCTATTAAATGCATCACACTTGCTTGACAAAAATGAGCCATTTTTGATGTTTTTTGCCGATGATTTTTTTCGTTCAAAGGTGCCCCATGCCAAGCAATTAATGAACGTCTATGAACAAACTGGCAGTAGTGTTATTTCCCTAATAAAGGTAGAACCAAAGGAAACATCTAACTACGGAATAGCCGATGTCGAGACAGGTATAAGTGAGACTATTTTTAGAATTAACAATTTAGTTGAAAAACCAGGGCCCAAAAATGCGCCATCAAATTTAGCAGCCGTCAGCGGGTATCTATTGACACCTGATATTTTACCGATAGTCGCTAAGCAGAAAATTGGTCACCAAGGAGAAATAGTACTAGCTGATAGCATCAATCAATTAGCTCAAAATAAGCCAGTTTATGGTAAGTTCATTGACGGCATTTACCACGACGCCGGTAATAAAGCGCGTTACTTGCAAGCAGTGGTTGACCATGCCTTAGCCGACCCAGAACTTAGTAAAGATTTTGAAGCCTATTTAAGGTCTAGACTAAAATAATAATCTGTGTTATAATATGGTTATGGATTATTATCAAACCTTAGTTATTATTTTGTCCGTCACCTTAGCAATATTCTTAATATTAGCTATTATTGCTACCATCATAGTTATTAAAATTCTAAATAAGTTCAAAAAAGTAGCTGAAAACGCCGAATTAGTATCTGATAATATAGTTGAAGCCAGCAGTACTATGAAAAAATTTGCTGGTCCAGCGGCGGTTGCTAACGTCATTTCGAAGTTTATTAAAAGGTAAGGAGCAATACTATGAGCAAAAAAGTTAAAACAGGTTTAGCCCTAACAGCAGTCGCTCTTGGAGTAGGTTATGCTCTTGGCGTACTGACTGCACCAAAAAGCGGTAAAGACACTAGACAAGACCTAAAAGAGGCCGGCGGTAAGCTGAAAGAACAACTAGAGGAAAAATACTCAGATATTCAAGGTAGTTTATCGGATGCAATTGAACAAGCTTATAGCCAAATGAGTAGTTTCAAGGGCTCTAGTCAAGATAAATTACAAGACTTAATAGATCAAGCTAAAGATGCCGAATACAAGGTCAAAGACGTCTTTAGGGCTGTCAAGCACGGTGAAGCCAGTGACCGCAATCTGGACAAAGCCTTAAACCAAGCTAGTAAAGCTAAAGATCATTTGTTTAAGTTCTTAAATAAGTAAAAATAGTTAAAATTACTACAAACCGCTCTGTCTAAAATGGAGCGGTTTTTTGTAAAAACAGATATAATAAATAGTAGGAATAAATCAAAAAGGGGACTGGTGTCGGAACAAAAAACTAAATTAAAAGCGTCTGATTTTGTCCATTTGCATAATCACACTCAGTATAGTTTGCTAGACGGCTTAACTAAAATAAAGCCACTAGTTGATTTTACTAAAGACAACGGCATGGAGGCAGTAGCTATGACTGACCATGGCACTTTGTCGGGGGCGATTGATTTTTATAAAGAGGCCCATGCGGCAGGCGTCAAGCCACTCATTGGCATAGAAACTTACGTTGCCGCTAGAAAGCACACTGACAAAGACCCGGGTATAGATAAACAGCGTTACCACTTAGTCATTATAGCTATGAACAATCAAGGCTATCAGAACTTAATGCGACTGTCGACAATAGCCAATTTGGACGGTTTTTATTACCATCCGCGTATTGACCATGACTTACTAGAAAAATACAATGAGGGGCTCATAGTAACTAGCGCGTGCATGAGTGGTGAAGTTGGCTCAGCCCTCAAAGACAATAATTTTAAAAAGGCCGAAGAAGTAGCCAAGTGGTACAAGAGTGTTTTTGGTGACCGCTACTATTTAGAGGTTCAAGACCACGGCCATGAGTTAAACCCACTTCACAGTACCGAACAAGAAAACATTAATAAGCAAGTTCTTAAACTAGGCAAGAAACTTGATATTCCAGTAGTAGTTACTTGCGATGCTCACTATTTAAAGCACGAAGACCAAGACGCCCACGAAATTTTACTTTGTGTTGGTACGGGCTCGTATTTGAGTGATGAAAAAAGAATGACTTTAAAAGATTTTCCATTACATGTAGAGGAACCACAAAATATCATCGACCGTTGGGGTGGTGACTATCCGGAAGTTATTCTTAACACCAAGCAAGTGGCCGACAGGTGCAATGTTGAAATAGAGCTTGGAAAAATTCTAATCCCAAAGTTTCCAGTACCTGAAGGAGAAACCGAAAATAGCTACTTAACTAAGCTTGTTTACCAAGGTTTAGCAGTGGCTTACCTAAGTGACCAAACAAAAAATACCGACATTGAAGAAATAAAAAAGTTACTTCCACAGGCAGTTGCCGACAGAGCAAAATTTGAACTTGAAATCATTGATTCCATGGGTTTTAATGGTTATTTTTTAATTATTTGGGATTTTATAAAATGGGGAAAAGGGCAAGGTATTGTTTTTGGACCAGGCCGAGGTTCAGCAGCTGGGTCGATTATTTCTTATGCACTTAGAATAACTGAATTGGACCCACTGAAGTACGACTTACTGTTTGAGAGGTTTTTGAACCCTGACCGTATAAGTATGCCCGATATTGATATTGACATACAAGACACTCGGCGCGATGAAGTTATAAAGTACTGTGTTGAAAAATATGGATCAGACCGAGTTGCCAATATTGTCACATTTGGTCGGATGGCGGCTCGAGCGGCAGTCAGGGATGTAGCTAGGGTTTTGCAAGTGCCTTATGCTGACGCCGATAGAATTGCTAAGCTAATTCCACCACCGGTGCAAGGTAGGCACATACCGCTAGAGCAATCTTTGGTTAAAGATAATGAACTTAAGGCTGAATATCAGAAAAACAGCCAAGCTCGCCAAGTTTTTGATATGGCAGTTAGGCTCGAAGGAACCATTAGAAGCCACGGTGTTCATGCCGCTGGTGTGGTGATTGCACCCGATGAAATTGTCAAATTTGTGCCACTTGAAATGGCTCAAAAAGGAGTAGTCTCGACCCAATATCCGATGGGACCAATAGAAGAGCTTGGGCTACTTAAAATGGACTTTTTAGGCCTTTCTAACTTAACTATCATTAAAAATGCTCTAAGAATAATTAAAAAAGTTTACAAGGTCGATATAGATGTCGGCAGTCTGCCGCTCGATGACCAAAAAAGTTATGAACTGCTTGGCCGCGGTGATACGACAGGTGTATTCCAGCTAGAATCGGCTGGTATGAAACGGTATCTTAAAGATTTAAAACCGAGTGAGTTTGAAGATATTGTGGCCATGGTAGCGCTTTATCGGCCTGGTCCGATGCAGTTTATAGACGATTTTATTGGCCGTAAACACGGACGTAAAAAAATTGAATATCCTCACCCAAGCATGGAAAATTCATTAAAAAACACTTATGGAATTTTAGTCTATCAGGAACAAGTCATGCAGATTAGTAAAGAGGTGTGTGGATTTAGTGGTGGTGAAGCCGATACTCTCAGAAAAGCAATTGGTAAGAAAAATGCTGACTTGCTCGCTAAAATGAAAGACAAAATGATAGAAGGAGGTCAAAAACATAGCGGTATTGACCGGGACGTGATGGAGCTTTTCTGGAAGCAACTAGAGGATTTTGCGGCCTATTGTTTCAATAAAAGTCACGCCGCTTGCTATGGATTAGTAGCCTATTGGACTGCCTATTTGAAAGCCCACTATCCAGCTGCTTTTATGGCAGCTCTTATGACTAGTGACTTTGACGATACTGACCGCCTGGCAATTGAAATTAGTGAATGTAAGCATATGGGCATAACAGTTTTAGCACCAGACGTGAACCAATCTTTCCATGAGTTTGCGGTTGTACCTCATGCCGAGAATCAGGAACAAGAAATTCGCTTCGGGCTAGACGCAATTAAAAATGTTGGACACGGCGCGGTGGCCGAAATTATTAGAGCTCGCGAGGAACAGGGGGAATTTACGTCTATTGTCGACTTTATTACTAAGGTAAATGGGCGATTGGTTAACAGAAAAGTATGGGAAAGTTTAATAAAAAGCGGTGCTCTTGACCGGTTTGGTGAGCGCGGGGCGCTACTTGAAATTTTAGATGATATTTTAGTAACAGGTGCTAAGCTAAACAAGAACATCGAAGAGGGCCAAACTGACTTATTTGGTTCCGATGAAAGCGCGGTTGTGCCTAAACTAGATATTGCTATACCCGAAAAATCGGTGCTCTACAGCGAGCACGAATATTTGCAGTGGGAGAGACAGCTCCTGGGGCTTTACTTGTCTAGTCACCCGCTAGAAGCTTTTGATGCAATTTTAAGTGAAAAAGCAGTGCCACTGGGCGAAGTAACGCCCGAAAACGACAAAAAACAGGCTATTGTTGGCGGTACTATTGCTGACATTAGACAAATTACTACCAAAAATGGTCAAGCCATGGCTTTTGTGAAACTCGAAGATATTGCTGGAGATGAACGAGAATTGGTTGTTTTTCCGACCGTTTTCAAAACATCCAGCGATATTTGGCAAAGAGATAAAGTCATACTTGCCAGTGGCAAAATCAATGGGACTGATAAACTCGGGCAAGCTCAGACTGAAGCCAAATTGTTAGTAGATAGCGCCCAAATTATTAGTCTAGAAGATGCAAAAAATTACCAGCCAATTGGCGAGAGGCTAAAAATCAAAGCCCCCAAAAAAAGTAAAAAAACAGAGTCCAAAAAAAATAACTTTGTGGCAGCTTCTGTAGATGGAACTAATAGCTATCAGTCAGCTAATAATCAAAAAAATCGCAAATTATTTATAAGACTTATAAGTAGCGACAACAATGAGGTGCTCCAGAACTTAAAAAAAACAATGGACAGTTTTCCTGGCGACATAGAGGCAGTTTTAGTTATTGGTGATTCAAAACAAGCTATCAAGCTACCCATGAAAGTCGACTACACAGATGAACTTAAAAGCCAGCTTGTTGATCTAGTAGGCACTGGCAACATTAAGCTAAGTTAGCCTTATCAATAGTTTACTTACTTTTACCAGCTAGCCTGACTCTTTTATGGCTTGTCCTTAGGTGGCTTATTTCGATTATAACTGCGCCAATCAGGATAACTAGGCCAACTACCAGAAAAGTTTGATAAGGTTGATTTATTTTATCGTTACTAACAATTTCCATTTCACCCGCTGGGTAGGTCGGTTGAACGTTCACAGGAATATTAGCATCAGAACCTGGTTTAGCGTAAAAGGCAACTACCACGTAAGCATTTTTATAGCCTTGGTAGGCGCCAAAATAAGCTACACCTATGCCAGTGTCAGTAAAATTTTTATTTATGACGTTGTCTTTGTGGGCAGGACTGTTCATCCAACCATTTACAACACTGTCGTTTGCCTGGTTAGTCATAGCTAAATTTTCCCCCGCTTCTAAATAACTATAGCCTGTATCAGTGATAAATTTCCAAGGTGCTGATCCGTCAGGTAAATTATGTGAAAAATATTGTTCTTTAGCCATATTTTCGGCTTTAGCTTGAGCGGCGTTCATTAGGTCTATATTAACTGCGAGCGGTTGGGCATTGAGTAGCTCTCGCTGTTTGTTAGTAAGCTCAATAATTTCATTTGCGCCAATGCCCTTATTTTGGCCAATAACAATATTTGAAAATCCTATTAAGCTAAAAGCCATAACCCCAATAGCTGCTAAGTAAAGGCCTCTTGTTATTGGTTTTATTTTGCGCATATTTATTTTTTAATTGGTTTGTTTATACATATATCGTACAACAAAATGGCTGAAGCTGTTGCAATATTGAGGCTTTCTTTACTGCCTAACTGGGAAATCTCGATTATTTGTTCTGCTTGCTCAAGAACATCTGGTGCTACTCCTTCAACTTCACGACCTAAAATAAAGGCACATTTTTGGTCCAATTGAACATCCGCTAAATTGATACTATCTTTATTTTGCTCGAGAGCATATATTGTATTTCCTTCTTCTTTGGCACTAGTTATGGCTTCGCTAGCAGTCCCGAAAACTTCAAACGGAACAATAGCTTCAGTTCCCAGAGCCGTTTTATGTATTTGACTCTGTATTTTTCTTGCTAAGTGAGGTATCCGGGCATCATTTGGCATAGTCGGGTAAGGCGTGTAGCCAGCAATATATATTTTTTTGACTCCAAAAATTTCACTGGTCCGGAAAATACTACCGACGTTATGAGTACTACGAATATCGGGTAAAATTAGACTGACTTCAATCATCTTAAGAATAATAACAAAATAGCTGGCAAAAAACTCAATAAAATAATCGCTAAGCTTAAGTGGTTTGCTATACTTATTATTAAGATGCCAGACGAAGCTCGTAAGTTAGAAGAACAAAGTACCTTGCGCCGTGCTCGAATATTGAACATGGCTTATTTCGATACGTCAGCCCAAGAGTTGCAACTTTACAAAAATATATTAACCAATCAGGAACTATATAGTCTTCGTGTCGTTCCGCTAATTGTTGACCAGTATAATATTCAGTTTGGGGTCACTAACACGACTTCACAGTCGACTATGCAAAATTTGAAGCAACGGTTTGCCGATCAGCGAGTAGAGTTTTTCTTGATATCTGACGCTGGTTACCGCCAGCTCATGAACCGCTACGACCCTCCAAAGCAAGTAATTTACGAGGAAATTTCTTTAACCAGTAATGACCCTGCCGAGCAACTAAGCACTGTCTCTAAAACACTATCAAGCGTGCGGGCTGACGACATGTTGGCTTACCTGGTAAAGCAAGCTTATACGCTTAAGGCCTCTGACATACACCTGGAGTCAGATATCGAAGGAGCTAGAATTAGATTTAGAGTCGATGGTGTGCTTCACCCAATTGCTCAGCTGAGTGCCGATAAATATCGACATTTAGTGTCGAGCCTGGCTAGTGCTGCCAACGTTTCGACTAATTCTAGTGAAGCCCAAACTGGCCACATTAACAGGCAATATATTTTAGCTGATGGTTCGGAAGTAACTGTTAATTTAAGGGTAGAGACCGTTACGGCGGTGCACGGTATGGACTGTGTGCTCAGGCTGTTTAACATGCACGAAGAGCTAATGCAGCTTAGCAAACTGGACCTCCGAGAAGACGAGAGGGCGATAATTAATGACATTATTAGCCATCCAAACGGTTTAGTTTTAATTGTTGGCCCGACCGGTTCTGGTAAGACTACCACCCTTTATAGCATCATTAATGAGTTAAATCACCCAGAGCGAAAAATTATTACTTTAGAAGACCCAGTCGAATATAACATTCGTGGCATAACTCAGATTCCAGTGAATTCGCAGGACGATCAATTTGCTTTCGCTACTAAGTTTAGAGCTGTACTTCGGCTCGACCCAGACGTGGTTATGGTTGGTGAAATTCGCGACAATGACACTGCCAAGACTGCTTTGCAATCATCTCTGACTGGCCATTTGGTATTATCAACTTACCACGCCGGCTCGGCCTGCAGCGCTTTGACTAGAATGCTCGACTCAATTGGCGATAATCCATTGTTTGTTTCGGCTGTAAGACTAGTGACTGCTCAGCGACTCCTGAGAAGACTTGATGATTCAACTAAACAAGCCTACACACCGGAACCAAATATTCTTGAGTGGTTAAAAAACGTAATTAGTAGCTTGCCACCAGATGTTGCAAGGCCGAGTTTAGAAAATATTAAACTATATAAACCTGGCTCATCGGCTGAAAATCCTTTCGGTTATAGTGGACAGTTTGCAGTTAGGGAGCTACTGATTATGACTCCGGGGCTGGAAGCTGAGCTAAAAAGACCAATCAATGAAATTACAGCTTACGGGCTAGAACAAATTGCCATTCAAGATGGAATGATAACTTTATTACAAGACGGCGTCCTTAGAGCCCTAGCTGGTGAAACTTCCCTAGAGGAAGTTATGCGAGTCTTGTCTTAAATAAGAAATATTGTATAATAAATATATGAGACAAGAAACTAAAATTTTACCTTTCAATTGGTTTTATGATGGCAATTGCTCCCAAACACCAGGATCTTATTTGGCCTTAACGGCGGAGTTGGAGTCCGAAAGAAAGAGGGCAGCCAAGAATCATTGTCATGACTGTAGGGTAAAAACTGAATGCCTGGGTTATGGAATCATTACAGATCGGCAAGGCTTTGGTATTTCTGCTGTTTATGGAGGTTTGATTAGTAACCAAAGACAAAAATTGTCTAATTTTGAGAAAAATTTGGCAATCAATGCATTATTGTCGTATAAAAGCGACAGGTAAATAAACCAAGAATATTTTTGTAGCTCTTTTCAAAAGGGGTTTACTGTGGTATATTAGGTCAGATTAAGTAAAATTTATTTACAAGTAATACCAAAGAGGTTTGAATTTCTATGCAGAGCTTAGTGAACAAAATTGAAGAGAAGTATAAAAAAGGCCAGGTTGTTGATGTTAAAACTGGTGATACCGTTCGGGTTCACCAAAAAATTAAAGAAGGCAATAAAGAACGTGTCCAGATTTTCGAAGGTATGGTTATTCGGACTAGCCGGAATAACAGTTTGACATCGTCAATTACCGTTCGTCGAATTGCTAGTGGAGTTGGAGTTGAAAAAAGTTTTATAGTTCATGGACCGAACGTTTTAAAAATTGAAGTAACTAAAAGAAGTAAAGTGCGACGTAATTACCTAACTTACATCCGAACCAGAACCGGTAAAGCAACTCGCTTAACTGGTGTTGATTTTGACAAACATGCCGTTAACGAAATTCGCGACCTTGAAGCAGAAAAAGCCGAAGAAGAACTGGCGCGCAAAAAAGAAGCCGAACACCAGAAAGCTGAAGCTGAGAGGCTTGCGAAAGAAGCTGCCGAAGAAGCTAAAATTAAAGCTACCCTTGGCGACAGAATAAAAGAATAACAGCTCTTTACGACACTATAATTTACAAATCGGCCACGTAACAGAGCTTAAAATATTTAATGATTGGTATAGACGAAGTAGGCAGAGGTTGCTGGGCCGGCCCCTTAGTTGTTGGGGCGGTCAGGTTACATAAACCAGTAGTCGGCCTTAAAGACTCAAAAAAACTGACTGCCAAAAAACGGCAATATTTAGCTGGAATAATATATAAAAATGCCGATGTTGGTCTTGGCTGGATTATGCCTAGCCAAATTGACCGACATGGTCTTTCTTGGGCCCTAAAGACTGCCGCGATCGATGCTTACAAGCAAATTTACCGAAGCGCCCAGGAGCCAGTTATAATTGACGGAACCGTAAATTTTTTGGGCTTAAAAAATGCAACTTGCTTAAAAAAGGCTGATGATTTAGTAATAGAGGTTAGCGCTGCTAGCATTGTGGCTAAAGTTGCTCGCGATGAGTACATGAGCAAGTTGGATGCTAAGCACCCTGGTTATGGCTTTAGTTGTCATGTCGGCTACGGTACCGCTCGGCATAGAGCTGCTTTAACAAGTTTAGGCCCTATTGTTAGAGTCCATAGGTTTTCTTATAGGCCTATAAGAAACTTAAGGAAAGTGGAATTTTAGACTTGTTTGGAATATGCTAATTTGTAGTGACAGAAAATAAACCAACAAAATCTATCGGTTCTGAAGCCGAACAGTTAGTTGCCGCCAACCTCAAAGAGCAGGGCCATCATATTTTAGGTATGAATTGGAAGACTAAGTGGTGCGAAATAGATATTATTTCTAAAAAAGATAACACTGTCTTTTTCACCGAAGTTAAATATCGAAAAATTAGCAATTGGGGTAGTGGGCTAGAGGCAATTACTACCAAAAAACTAAGTCAAATGAAGTTTGCCGCCGAATTATGGATGGCCAGCCAAAAATGGACAGGTAGCGCTCGTTTAATGGCCGCTTCAGTAGAGGGGCAACCACCTAAATTGGACCAAATAATCGAAATAAATTAAGAAGCTTGTTTTAACCAGTCGATTAGTTTTTGTTGGTCACGACTTGCCCATTTAATTCGGTTCTTGATTTCTAATTCGCCTAGAACTATATTTCGCTTAAGGGCTACGATTTTTTTCATGGGACCGAAAAATTGCTGGTAACGTTCAAGCCATTCGGCATTATTGAAAGTACTGGCAGCGTAACGCGGGTAATTATCGTAAGATTTATCGCTGGCAAACATTTTTTCTATCCAGGCCCAATTCGACGTCAGCCATTTCCAGGCTAATTCCTTAGTCCACCTATTGGCTAGTAAGTTGACAATAAAACGATCGACATCTTGTTTTTTGACCCAATTATCATCTTTTAACTGCATGACTATCCGTTTAGCCAGCCGTGGGTCTTTAGTGCTAGTTAAGGCGCCACAAATATCTTGTTTAATTTCAGAGTTTTTCTCGGTTGGGTACATGGCAAATAATTCATTAAATATGTCCTCTGGCCCATGCTTAAGCGCAGTTCTTAAAATAATTGCCCGGAGGTCGGCTGGTAAACTTGTTAGCTGCTGGGTTCGATATAAATTTAAGCTAGTTTTTATTACTTTCTTATTTTCGCTGTAAGCAGCCAAGGCAATAATCACCTCGCGGAGCTTGGTTGTGTTCAGGTGCTCGCGACTCTTCTTCTGCCAGCCAAGCCTGTGGTATTCATGCTCGATGAGCTTATAAGTCAGATTTTTCATTTGTGTTTCAGCCGGTTCCACATTTTCAATTAAGCGACGGGCGTCGCTAATACCTAAGGCCATCACATTCCAGACTGGTTCTGAGGTTTCGCTGTCGTAAGCTTGTAGGCTATTCATAAAATCGGTAATTGAACCAAGACCGTTTCTAGCTTGAAGTAGCAAATCGTTCAAATAAAATAGCCGTTGAGCTGGAGCTATTTTTTTAGTTGTAATTTGATTTTCAATGTACGATTGGCTCAATGCTGAAACGTATCGAACACTATAGTGCCCACCTAGAGTATTAAAAAGAACAGGCTCTTTTTGAGCTGAATGGACTTTAAGCTCAGCTTGATTCATAACTACTGGACTAGTTGCAGATGAACTAAATAATGGTATTGGCCAAATAGTTGAGCTTGGTTTTGTGCCAATAGTTTCAAATTTTCGTTGCTTGAGACTGATATTTTGCTTGCTTTGGTCGACGAATAAAATAGGAAAGCCACTATTTGAAATCCAGGCATTCATTATTTGGTTAACGTTCATTTTACTGGCGCTCGACAATTCATCCCATAAATTTTCTCCAACTGTATTTTGGTATGCATATTTTTTGAAGTAGTTTTTAAGCCCAGCCCTAAAGGCCTGCTCGCCAATGAGGTTGTAGGCCATGAACAGCAACCTAGCTCCTTTGGCATAGACTATCGATGTGTCGAATAAAGTGCTAATTTCGTCTGGGTGGTTGACTGCTGTTTGAACAGATTGAACACCTTTTAAAGAGTCACGCCTGAAAGCACCAAGGGCTTCGTGAGCAGCAAAAGACTCCATAATATTCCAGTTCGGGTACAAATGGTCGACAGCGAGATATTCCATGAGTGTTGCAAAACTTTCGTTCAGCCACAAATCATCCCACCATTTCATAGTCACTAAATTACCAAACCACTGGTGCGACAATTCGTGGGCTATAACAGTCGCGGCAAATTCTTGGACTGCAGTAGAGGCGGTAGCTTGGTCGACGATCAAGCAAACCTCACGGTAGGTAATGAGGCCCCAGTTTTCCATGGCTCCGCTAGAAAAATCTGGCAGGGCTACGTGGTCGCATTTTGGTAAGGGGTAGGGTGTGTCGAAGTAGTCATTGAAAAAATCGGTTGCTTTAGTTGCTACTTCAAGTGCAAAGTTAAGACTATCTTTTTGGTGGTCGAGTGATGAGTAAATATTAACTTCAATACCAGTTTTGGTTTTTTTGCTAACTTGCTGCATTTCGCCAACCACAAAAGCTAGCAAGTAGGTACTCATTATTGGACTTGGCTCAAAAGAGGTTACCAACGATCCGTCTAGTTCAAACTGCTCTCTTTTGGGCATATTGCTAAGAACTGTTTGATTTTTTTCAGTTGTTAGCTCTAGTTCAAAAGTAGCTTTGGCTTCAGGCTCGTCGAGGCACGGAAAGACTTCTCGGGCATGGTGGCTCTCAAACTGAGTTGCTAAAATAATGTCACCACTTTTTGTATAGCAAGGGTAAAGACCGTGCATTGGTTTAGTTATTTTGCCATTAAATCTAATTTCAATTTTAGTGGTTCGTTTAGGTTTTTCGGCCGGTTCAATTATGAGGGTGTCGTTGTCATCTTTAGAAAAGGTAGCGTTTACTCCGTCTACCAGGACCTGTTTTATAATCAAGTCTTTGGCGTGTAGCCCAATAGTTAATGCATTAGCCTTAGCCTGGCCAATAATAGCCACTTCACCACTAAAGCGTAGCTTCGTTTTATCTAGTTTAAGTTTTAAATTGTAACTAGTGGGTTGGAATTGTTCATATAATCTTTTAAAAGGCATGAGTGAGGTACCAAAAAATCCTTTCCTGGAATTTAATTTTACAAAAAAGCTATATCTATGATACATTAATAGTGTACTTATCCGGCCAAAAGGTCGGTTTTTTTACTTAATAAGGAGTATTTTATGGAACTTGAAACTAAACAATTAATTATGGCCGTGAAGGCAATTGCTGAAGAAAAAAATTTACCTGAAGATGTTGTTCAAGAGGCTGTCGAGCAGGCTCTAGCTGCTGCCTGGAGGCGCGACTATGGCGACAGGGAACAAGAAGTCAGGTCTCAAATAAATGTCAACACAGGTAGCGTTAAAGTCTTTATAACTAAAGAGGTTGTCGATGAAGTAGAGAACGACTTTTTGCAGATCAGTTTAAGCGATGCTAAAAAAATTAATAAAGACACTAAAGTAGGCGAAACTGTCGAAATTGAAAAAGAAGTTGAGAGTTTTGGTCGAGTGGCAGCCCAAACCGCCAAACAAGTTATTTTGCAAAGACTTCGCGAAGCTGAACGAGAAATTGTAATGGCTGAATTCGAAGATAAAATCAATACCGTTATAAATGGCGTTGTTACTAGAGTAGAAGGCCGAGTTATTCGTTTAGAACTGAATAAAGCTCAAGGAATTATGCCGTTAAGCGAACAGATTCAAGGTGAAAGGTATTTCCCTGGCCAGAGGCTAAAAGTTTACTTAAAAGATGTAGAGCGAGGCTACAAAGGAGCTCAGTTGGTAGTTAGTCGTGGCTGTCCGGAGCTGGTTGAGCAACTATTTAAGGCAGAAGTCCCTGAAATGGAATCTGGGGCTGTCGAAATTAAAGGCATAGCTCGTGAAGCAGGGGTGCGCAGTAAAATTGCAGTTGCTAGCACCGTTCAGGGAGTTGACCCAGTGGGTACTTTCGTTGGTGGTCATGGAACTAGGGTTCAGGCTGTTATGAGCGAAGTGGGCGATCAGGAAAAAATAGATATTGTTGTTTGGGATGCTAACCCCGAAACCTACATAACTAATGCCCTTAGTCCGACTAACGTCACAAAAGTAGTCATCGACTCTGCCACACAAAAAGCAAAAGTTATAGTGCCCGAAGACCAACTATCTGTTGCTATTGGCAAAAGTGGGCAGAACGTTCGTTTAGCTAGTAAATTGACTGGCTTTGAAATTGACATTGAAAGCGCGGTGGCTAAAAGCGAACCAGCGCCCCAGGCAGAGGCCCCTAAAGTTGTTGGTGCGGCCAATGCACCTAAGCTGAAAAAGAAAAGTGATCTAGAATCTAGCTTGCTTGAGGCTATTGAAGAGCACGGTGAAGAATCAAGCGAACCAAACTCAAAATAATTTTAACTACTCGGTTAAGAAGTTAATTAGCACTCTTGCATAAAGAGTGCTAATTTAATATAATTAAACTAGTTAATAATTTTTTTGGGTTTTTCTCAGTAATCTGCCGTAATATTACCCTCAAAAGAAAGGAACTAGCCAAGTATGCCCGATTCACCCGATTTTCAAGAATTTTTAAATCATTTAACCGACAATGCCCTACTTAGTTTAAAAACAGCAGATCAAATTGCCAGAGCTCAGAATTCAGCCTATATAGGTACTGAGCACGTACTACTTGGCCTGTTGACTCAAGAGTCATCGGTTGCTTATAAAATGCTTAATAAAGCTGGCGTCAATTTTCAACGGGCTCAACTGGCCCTCAACTTAACTCCTAAAAATCTGTCAATCAATATTGGCGCTAAGGGCCTTAGTGAAACTGCTAAACTAGCTTTAAAAATGAGCTGGGACTTCGCCCAAGACTACAGTCAAGATATTTGTGGCACCGAGCATATTTTGTATAGCCTACTGATGCAAAAAAATGGTCGCGCTGCCATGCTTCTTAAAGATATGAATGTTGAAGTCGACAGAATTGTTGACGAACTAGAACAATTTTTACAAAAACAACAGTTCGACAGTGAGCATGATGGCATTAAGCATACTGCTACCAAGACAAGACGCAGTGGGTCTAAGACTGCTCTAGAACATTTCGGCACCGACTTAACCGCTATGGCCCAAGAAGGTAAGCTTGATCCTGTTATTGGCCGTGAAGAAGTCATTAGGCGAGTTATAACTATTTTAAATAGGCGCTCTAAGAATAATGCTGTCTTAATTGGCGAGCCAGGGGTTGGTAAAACCGCTGTAGCCGAGGGTTTAGCTCAGAGAATTGTAGCTGAAGATGTTCCAGATAGTCTGCTCGAAAAAAGAATAGTCATGCTTGACCTGGCTTCGATGGTTGCCGGTACTAAATACCGGGGTGAGTTTGAAGATCGTCTGAAGAAAGTTATGGCTGAGCTCGAGGCTGATAGAAATACAATTGTTTTTATAGATGAAATGCACTTACTTGTTGGCGCTGGTGCGGCTGAGGGTGCTATTGACGCTGGTAATATTTTGAAGCCATCACTGGCCCGAGGAAAAATCCAGGTAATCGGCGCAACTACAACTAACGAATACCATAAACATATTGAAAAAGATGCAGCTTTAGAACGACGGTTTCAACCAGTAGTAGTGCCAGAGACCACGATTCCCGAAACACTGACCATATTAAAAGGCTTAAGAGGCCACTACGAGCAATTTCATGGAGTTGTTATAAGCGATGAGGTACTTGAAGATGCTGTTTACTTTGCCGATAGGTTTATTCAAGATCGGTTCATGCCTGACAAAGCCATTGACCTAATAGATGAAGCTGCCGCACTACTACGTGTTGACAAAGGTAAAACACCTAGTGAGTACCGCAATCTACTAAAAGAAATCAAGTTACTGACTATGCGTCGAGACGATGCGGTAGAAAACGAAGATTATGAAAAAGCAGCCAGGTATAAGCAAAAAATTAGTTCTGCTCAAGAAAAACTTAAAGAATTGCAGGCTAAAACAGCAGGTCATAAAAGATTGACTCTTAGTAGTGATGATATAGCGACGGTAGTAGCTCAGTCTACTGGTGTCCCGGTTAGAAAAATTGTCAAACAAGAAGCTCGCAACCTCATGAAGTTAGAAAAGCAAATATCAAGGTTTGTAATTGGCCAGGACGAAGCTGTTGAAGTAGTCGCTAAAGCCATTAGGCGTAACCGTAGCGGTATTGGTAGTGATAAGCGACCAATCGGCTCGTTCATTTTTATGGGTCCAACCGGTGTCGGTAAAACTGAACTGGCACGAGTACTGACTAGAGAATTTTATGGACGCGAAGACGCCATGATTAAAATTGATATGAGTGAATTCAGTGAACGACACAATGTCTCAAGACTCGTTGGAGCACCAGCTGGTTACATTGGTTACGATGAAGGTGGCCAACTAACAGATAAAATTAGACGTCATCCTTATAGTTTAGTTTTGTTCGACGAAATAGAAAAAGCCCATCCGGAGGTGTTTAACATGTTGCTTCAAATTTTAGAAGATGGAGAGCTGACCGATGCCAAAGGAAGAAAAGTCAGCTTTAGGAACACCATTATAATTATGACCAGTAACATTGGAGCCCACTTACTGCAGAAGGAAGCCTTCTTTGGTTTTAGTGCTAGCCGATCTGAAACTAAAGACTTAGACGAGCTGCATGAAAAAAATAAATCGCTGGTTAGTGAACAGCTCAAGAAACACATGCGACCCGAGCTAATTAACCGAATCGATAAAGTGGTAATATTTAGAGCTTTGACAAAAGTTAACGTCAGAAACATTATAGATGTTCAAATTAGCGAACTACAAACCCGCTTACAACGTAAAAAAATTGGTTTGGCAATTTCTGGTTCCGCTAAAGACTGGTTACTGAACAAAGGATATGATCCCAAAAACGGTGTGAGGCCTCTTAGAAGGCTAATTCAAGACACTATTGAAGATCATATTGCCGAGGGAATTTTAGAAGAAAAATATCAGGCCGGAGATGTTATTAAGGTGGGAATGGCCAAAAAATCGCTAGCTTACTCAACTATTAAGGAGTAACATTTGGTATACTAGGGCATAATATATGAGCAGAAAAAACGTTTATGGTTTAATGGTTCTAGCTATTTTAGTAGTTGGTGCCGGTTGGTTTTGGACCAATAAATATGAAGTATACGACTATTTCGCACTCAAAAATTACACGCCCAGCCCCCAGGTGGCATCTTTAGCTAGTAGTAGCGGCATGAACACTAAAGGCCAGAAAATTTTCTATGTCAACGACCCACGCCTTTCTGACCGCCAAGAGTTTTCAACAGAATGCAGTAACAATAAAGAGCAGACTATCGTCCTAGGTTGCTATACCGGTCGAAATATCTATATTTTTGATGTTACCGATAGTCGTTTGAACGGAGTCGAAGAAGTGACTAGTGCCCATGAAATGCTTCATGCCGCTTACGACAGACTGTCTGCAAGTGAAAGAGCTCGAGTCGACAAGCTAACAGATGAAGCTTTCCAACGGATTAATAACCCACGGATAACATCATTAATTGAAAATTATCGTTCTCAGGACCCGTCTGTTGTACCAAACGAGTTACACTCAATTTTAGGTACAGAGGTGGCCAACTTGGGACCCGAGCTTGAGGCCTATTATAGTAAATATTTTGCCGATCGCTCTAAGGTAATAGCTCATAGCCAAGCCTATGAAAAAGTGTTGGCCGATTCTAAAAATCAGGTAGAGAAACTAGATGCCGATTTAACACTCCGGCGAGCCGAAATTGAACGGCTAGAAATTCAGCTAAACGGGCTCTCTAGTCAACTTGAAGCAATGCAGAAGAATATGAATAGTTTATCGGCCGGTGGTAATGTGGCCCGATACAACGCTTTGGTTCCCCAGTATAATGCGCAAGTTAATCAATATAACATTCTATATAATGAATATTCTAGTTTGCTAGCCCAGTACAACAAGATAGTTGAGCAGAGAAACAGCTTAGCTATTGAACAACAAGATTTAGTAAAAAGCCTGGACAGTCGGGTTAAGTCGCTTTAGCTGCTTTTGAGCGTATAGCATAATGTATAATTAACTACTAGTGGATAGTATCTCATTAGCTCTGCAAGTAAGTATTTTGGTATTAGGCTCGGGTATTTGTTCCGGCTTAAACGTCTCGATTATGTCACTAAATGTAGCTGACCTCGAAAGACAAGCCACGTTAGGCGACAAGAAAGCTAGGGCAGTACTGCCTTTTAGGCGCAAAACTCACTTAACCCTGGCAGCCATTTTGCTGACTAACGTTGCATTTGCTTCAGCCAGCTCGATTGTACTGGCTGGCCAGTTGAATGGTTTTGTAGCTGCTGCTATCAGCACGCTACTGTTAGTTTTTTTCGGCGAACTTTTGCCACAAGCTTTATTTACTAAAAACGCTTTGAGCTTTTGCTATTTTTTTGCCCCACTGCTTAGGTTGATGACAATAGTAACTTACGTCATAGCTAAACCCTTACAACTTATTTTAGATCGTTGGTTCGGGGACGAAAAAAGACGTCTCCATAGCCGCCATGAACTGTCGCTTATAATTGGCGAGCATATTAAGCATGATGAAAGTGAGCTAGATGACGACGAAGTAGAAATCATTAGAGGAGCTTTGCAACTGAGCGAAAAGAAAGTACAAACTATAATGACGCCAATAGAAAAGACCTACTATTTTTATCCAGCCACTATCATTGACGCTCAGAAAATAGACGAAATTAAACAGCGAGGCTTTAGTAGAATACCATAAATGATGGAAGGCGGGGAAAATGTAATGGCCTTATTTTAATTGAAAAATTGGTTTAAATCGAATTTGCCCAAAAGCCC
>JAGORN010000034.1:0-2001 GCA_018062805.1 Candidatus Saccharimonadota bacterium
ATGGTAATGATTAGTTGTGCGGTAATTAACCAATTAGAAGTGATACCAAATACCAATGAAGCGGTAGCACCTATAAATAATATCTGGCTCACGATGGCATACAAACTCTTATCACGGCTACTAGCAAATGACAACAGCCCATAAAAGAGGCCAGCAATAACTAAAGAAACACCCAGCTGTAAAGCTCCAGACTTCTGTACCAGTAATAAAGATGAAAATACAGCCAGAGGAACAAGCGCTTGTGAACTTTTCAGTGCCGACTGTCTGAAATCTGGCCAGACTTTTTTACTAATACTGATGAACAGCAGAATAATAGAGCTAAGCGACATCACCCAGCCGAAGTAGTAAAGTGGTGCCGATATAATAGAAGCCGATGACTCGAATAATGAAATAGCCGTAAAGATAAATAAATAGTTAAGAAAAGGTTTACGAAAATAAAATAGTGCATGAATATACAAACTTAAAGATAAAAGAGAGGCAAAAAACCATGCCAAAACTGGTTGTGACTGATTCAAAACATATTGATATAGAGCCAGGCCAACGAGTGGCATTATGGACATTCCTATACCAGCAAAAGCTAAGCCAACTTGCGAAAATCTTGTTCTATTGCGGAAAAGCCAGCAGCCAGCTAAATACATAGACAGGGCAACAAGCAAAATAGATACAGTCTTAAATATGCCGCCTAGACCGCTAAATGCTACAAATAAGCCAATTGATGAAACAAACAAAAATGCCCCTAAATAGAGAAGTATCGATGCATTATCTAAATTAATGTTCTTTTGAGTCTGGTTTTCTTTGATTTTTAAGACATTTTTAGCAGCTACAACCTGTAAGTTAGCTGGATCTTCTAGGTCTTTAACTTCCGGCGTTAGTGATTCTTCATATTCTAAATCATTAGCAACTATGTTACCTAAATACTCTTCAGATACATTTTCATTAAAAGTTTTCTTACTTATTAAACCCTGGCTAACAATATCATTCAAAATTACGTCGATTATATTTTTTTCAGCCTTATTTTTAGCATTTTTTTTGTAGCTTGCGATGAACCTAAACCATTGATTATTTCTATCGGACAAATCTTTTTCTAGTTTGTTACTCGAATTTTTACCTATAAAATAGCCAACTAGACCGCTAAGCAAAAGAAACCAAAGCCACATTTTTGTTTACACCTCTATTATGTACCAAGAATAGCATAATCGTTATTCCAATTAAACAAGTGGGTAATTTATATGGAACTACTAGGCAATTGTGCTAACTGATATTTTTTAAAACGATTCTAAATAATCTTCTTGGTTAGATAAACATAGTTCGTACCTTGTTTATTCTTGTACTTGCCGACTTTTGTGTAGCCGAGTTTTTTATAGAAACTGGCTGTTTGCTGCCTTGTTTTTAAACTGACTTTTAGGCCTTTTCTGGCTTTTACGTAATCTTCTAAGTGTTTTATAACTTGACTACCTATGCCGGCCAGCCTGACTTCTTCGCTAGTTACAACCCGAGTTAATTTATACACCGAGGGTTTCAGCAAATCGGCTCTGCCTGATCCAACAACCCTGCCGTTGATTTTAGCAACGCATAAATATGAATTTACTATATCTAAATCTCGGTCTTCAACAATTGCCCGGTAAGTCTTTAAATAGTCTAAGCAGGCCTCGCGCATAGCCAAAATGGCTGGAAAATCATCTTTTCCAGCCATTTGCACAACTACTTTTGTGTCTTTTATACTAGACAAAAGACCTACTCTTTTTTATCTTTAGAGTCATCGACCACTTCACCTTCAACCGGGCCTTCATCTTTAGCGTCTTCGGCTTTAGTTTTGTCGGCTGCTTCGTAAAGTTTTGCGCCAATAGGCATAAGTTTGTCTGTCAAGTCTTTGGCTGCTTTTTCTAAGTCGTCTTTATCGGTCTTTTCTAAACTCTTTTTAGCTTCTTCTATAGCTTCGTCGAGAGCTTTTTTGTCGTCATCAGCCAGCTTTTCGCCGTTATCTTTCTTCAATTTTTCAGC
>JAGORN010000034.1:2101-5269 GCA_018062805.1 Candidatus Saccharimonadota bacterium
ACAACTTCATCTGGGTTAACACCTTGCATTGGGTCTTTACCGAATATTTTCTTAACCTTTTCTTGAACTATTGGCATTCTAGTCATACCACCTACCAAAACAACTGCATCTATATCACTAGCTTTTAGGCCAGCGTCTTTCAGAGCTTTTTCGCATGGAATGGCTGTTTTGTCAACAAGGTCACTAACCAAACTTTCAAGTTTAGCCCTAGTTAAAGTAGTTTCAAAGTGCATTGGGCCATCGGCATTGGCCGTCAAAAATGGCAAATTAATATTGACCTCATTAGTTGTTGAAAGTTCAATTTTTGCTTTTTCAGCTTCGTCGCGGAGTCTTTGCATTGCTGCTTTATCGTCGGTTATGTCAACGCCATTTTCTTTTTTAAATTCTTCCATTAGGTAATTGACAATGACACGGTCAAAATCAGCACCACCAAGGTGCGTATCACCGTTGGTACTTTTAACCTCAAAAACACCGTCGCCTAGTTCTAGGACAGAAACATCAAAAGTACCGCCTCCAAGATCGTAAACAACTATCTTTTCGTCTTTACCCTTCTTTTCAAGGCCATATGCTAAAGCCGCTGCGGTTGGTTCGTTAATAATTCTTTTGACTTCAAGACCAGCTATTTTACCAGCATCTTTTGTTGCCTGCCTTTGTGCATCGTCAAAGTAAGCTGGTACTGTAATGACAGCCTCAGAGACAGGTTGTCCCAAAAAGCTTTCAGCATCAGCTTTTAACTTGCTAAGCACCATTGCACTTAGCTCCTCTGGGCTATAGTCTTTGTCACCCATTTTGACCTTAACGCTTGAGCCACTTTTCACAATTTCATAGCCTAGTAGTTTAATGTCTCTTTGGACTTCCTTATCTTCCCAGCGACGACCAATGAGTCTTTTCATTTCATAGATTGTATTTTTAGGATTTGTTACCGATTGCCTTCGAGCTAACTGACCAACTAAGCGGTCTTTGGCTTTATTGACCGCCACAACACTAGGTGTTGTTCTGTTGCCTTCCTGGTTAGCTATGATCTCTGGTTTACCACCTTCCATAACCGCCATCGCACTGTTGGTTGTACCCAAATCTATTCCAATTATCTTTCCCATTTTATTATTCTCCTTAAATTATTAATTCTTAAAAATATACTGACTGCCTGATATTGCTGCTAGGGCGACTGTTTTTTTGTAACTTTGACCATGGCATGTCGAATAATTTGATCGTTAAATTGATAGCCAGGTTGGATGACATCACTAACAACTTCTTCATCACCTTCAGTGTCATCGACTGCAACCGCTTCAAAAAGTTCAGGATTGAACATATCACCAGGCTGGCCGAACTTAACTAAACCAATTGACTCTAACTGAGAATTAAGCTGGCTAGCAACAGAATTTACACCTTTAACCCATTGATGTTCACCGATGTCTTCCGGAGCATGAGCCATTGCTCTTTCAATATTGTCTAGTACTGGTAAAATAGCCGTGATTGTTTGCTGTTTACCTACTTGAATGGCTTGTAGCTTCTCTTCTTCAGCTCTTCTTTTATAATTAATAAACTCGGCTTGTATTCGTTGAATGTCGGCAGTTAATTCACCAATAAGTTGCTCAACGTCGGCTTTAGAAAATGTTTCTTCCTTGGTTTTGTTTGTTGCCTTCTTTGCCATAAACCTCCTTTATAAAATTTCTTCTAAAGATTGACCTGCATGTTTTACTAAACTCATAGTTTGAGCATAGTTTTGACGAGTCGGCCCGACAACTCCGATATAGCTATTGTCGCTATACGGGCTACGATATTTGCAAACTATCAAACTGCAACCACTCGTTTTTCCTACGGGATTTTCAGAGCCAATATAGACACTTAAAGGTTTATTGGGTGCAACTTCATTTAGCCACGGCTCGAGGTTGTCAAGTAGTGAAGCTACTTCGTGAACTGCGCTAGTTGAAGCAAATTCTGGTTGGTTAAACAGGTTTGATATACCACTCATATATAGCTGATCGCCTATAGTGCCAATTGCTAAGTTATGAGTAATCTCAACCAAGCTATCGACTGCGGACTTAATTGTTTTAGATGCCCGGCCGGCTGTTTTAATACGGGAGTCAATCGCTCTCGCATTGCGATCGACCACCCCCGTACCAATTCTAGGTTGAATATCTTGTTCAACCATACCATTGACATAGTGTCTGTAACCCTTGTCGGTCGGTATTCGTCCAGCTGAAGTGTAAGGCTGAACAATGTAGCCCATATCTTCTAGCCTAGCCATTTCTGACCTAATTGTAGCCGAGGAGACACCAAAAGTTTTGGCAAGAAGAACAGATCCAACTGGGGATGCAACCTCAGCGTATTGTTCAACTATAGCTCGTAAAATTTTTTCTTGTCTACTGGTCACAATTTTTGCACTCCAGCTATTAAACTGCTAGCTACATATTATTGTAAACAAATTAGCACTCTACTGTCAAGAGTGCTAATTATATTATTTAATTTCGCTTATAGCTCAAAAAATATTAAGTAAATGGTATAAGTTTCTAACTAGTTATATACTTATACCATTCAGATAAGGAGTACTTACATGCAATTAGCGCCAGACTTTAAGTTAAAAGATCAAAATTCAAAAACTATCAAACTATCAGATTACTCGGGTCAGTGGCTACTACTTTACTTCTACCCTAAAGATAATACCCCAGGTTGCACAAAAGAGGCATGCAACTTTCGTGACTGGAAAGATTATTTACAAGAAAAAGGCCTTCAAGTTGTTGGTGTCTCTAAAGACAGCCCCAGCTCTCACCTAAATTTTGTTAAAAAACATAGTTTAAACTTCACCATATTGAGTGACCCCGAAGCAATTGCCATAAAAGCTTATGGAGCGTTCGGTGAGAAAAAAATGTTTGGTAGAACCTATTTAGGTATAAAACGGAATAGTTACCTTATTAACCCTGCTGGCGAAATAGTTAAAGCCTACCTAAACGTCAACCCCGCAACACACATAAATGAAATAACCAAAGACTTAGAAAAGCTACAAAAGGACGTTTAATCACGCTTAAGCATTACTGTGAATGCTTCCGCTGGAATGTCTACCTTGCCGAACCTTTTAAGGCGCTTTTTACCTTTGGCTTGTTTGGCTAAAACCTTCTTTTTTCTGGAAACATCCCCACCATAAAGACCACTGGTTACATCTTTTCTATA
>JAGORN010000001.1 GCA_018062805.1 Candidatus Saccharimonadota bacterium
GCACAAAATAACCTCCAAAGACTAGCCAAAACAGGGTAATTACTTAGCTATTACTCTTGGAGGGCGTGGCGTTCGGCATTGGCTAGTTCGTCGATAAGGTCTTGAATATCGCCAGCTAGCGCAGCAGGAATGTTAGAACGGCTGTAGCCTATGCGGTGGTCGGTGATGCGGTCTTGAGGGAAGTTGTAGGTGCGAATTTTTTCGCTCCGGTCGCCACTGCCAATTAGTTTTTTGCGAGCATCGCTGAGGGCTTGTTGCTCTTCGTCAATTTTCATTTGTAAAAGTCGTGACCTTAGAACTCCCATGGCTTTATCTTTATTTTTTATTTGGCTTTTTTCGTCTTGGCAAGTAACAACAAGGCCTGTTGGTAGGTGAGTGATCCGAACGGCGCTGTCGGTTGTGTTGACGCTTTGACCACCATGGCCACTGGCTCGGTAAGTATCAATTTTTAGGTCTTCTTGTTTTACTTCGACATCGGCTTCTTCGGCTTCTGGTAAAACGGCGACAGTTATGGTGCTGGTGTGAATTCGGCCTTGGCTTTCTGTTGCAGGTACTCGTTGAACTCGGTGCACCCCAGCTTCAAATTTAAAGGTTTTAAAGGCATCATCGCCCTTTACTTCAAAAATTATCTCTTTAAAACCCCCAACTTCGCTGGGCGATTCACTAATGAGCTCGACTTTAAAACTATGTGTTTCGCAGTATTTAATGTAGGCTCGGTAAAGTTCGCCGGCAAATAAGCTCGACTCATCGCCACCGGCTCCAGCTCTTATTTCTATAATGCAGTTACGTTCATCGTTCGGGTCTTTAGGGGTTAGGGCTTCGTCTAGTTGCTGTTCTGCTTGAGTGATTTGTTCTTGAAGTTCGGCTACTTCTGCTATGGCGAGTTCAGCCAGTTCATCGCCACCGCCTAGTAAAGCTTCAGCCCCAATAAGCTGGTTCCTCAGTGACTGCAGTTGGTCGTAAAGCTTAATGGTGCTTTCTAGGTAACTTTGCCTTTTAGCTATTTTAGGGTAGGTTGGGTCGCTGTAAATAGAAGGGTCTTTGAGCTTACTATTAAGCTCGGTTAACTCGTCTTTTAAACTAAGAATTTTATTGTCCATAAAACAGAAATGTCATCTTTCAATTACTTATTGTACTCTAAACTCTAGCAAATAGCGCCACTCTTAAGGAGAGTGACGCTAGTTTTTTAAGCAATAACTATTTGTCTTCGGTCTTGGTTTTTTGTTCGCTAGACCTTTCTTTATCTTCAGCGCTTTTTTTGGCTGGCTTTTTAGCAGCTTTTTCGGCTTTAGATATTTTAGCAGCCTTGGCTTTTGCGGCGGCTTCGGCCCTAGCCTTAAACTTGTCGACTCGGCCTTCAACGTCAAGGATCTTTTCTTCGCCAGTAAAGAACGGGTGGCTAGTGCTAGTAATGTGGACAGTCGCTAGTGGGTATTCTTTGCCATCTTTCCACTTAATAGTTTCTTCGGTTTTAATGGTAGATTTTGTCAAAAACGAAAAATCGTTCGACAGGTCTTTAAAAACTACGGGGCGGTAGCTTTTGTCGTGTAGATCTTTTTTCATGGTCTCACTCTGTAGCGTTAGGTATTAAAGTTAGTCGGTTAGCATGTTGCTACGTTGGCATGCAGTCGATTTTTATAACCGTCGTATTGTACCTAAGAAGTTGCTTGGTGTCAATAAAATAACAGAGGTTGATTATTTTGTCGACGGTTAATTTAATACTACAAGTGATCAAGTGCGAACTAAAACGTGGTGGTTCTCGGCTGAAATTGCTAGGGTTGTAAATAATCTTCGTATCTGTTATTGTAATTGTTGATTATAAATTTAACGAAGCAACCTTTTTGTAATATCCTCCCCGCTCGGGGTAACAAGTGAAAAGGTGAAGGAGAACAAGGATATGTCTAACGTTGACATTAAGGCCCTACTTGAATCTGGTGCTCATTTTGGCCATAAAACAAGTAAGTGGCACCCAAAAATGGCTAAGTACATTCACTCTAAAAGAGGGGATAGCCACATTATTGACTTAACAAAAACTGTCGAGGAGCTTGAAGTTGCTCTAAAGTTTTTGGAAGAAACAGCCGCCAGTGGCCGACAAATATTGTTTGTTGGCACTAAAAGGCAAGCCAAAGACATTATTAAACAAGCTGCTGAAAGTGTTAGCCAGCCTTACGTCGTTAACCGCTGGATGGGTGGCATGCTAACTAACACCAATACAATCAATACTAGAGTTAAAAAGCTTAAAGAGCTCGAAACAAAAATGGCAACTGGTGAGCTGGCTGCTAAATATAACAAATTAGAAGTCCAAAGATACCAAGAACAAATTGACCTAATGAACTTCAATTTTGGGGGTATAAAAGAGCTTAATGGTCGTCCAGGAGCGCTTTTTGTAGTCGATATTCTAGAAGAAGCTAACGCTGTTAAAGAAGCTAACAAACTTGGTATTCCAGTCGTAGCAATTTTAGACACCAACGCCAACCCCGACTTAGTTAAGTACCCAATCCCAGCTAACGACGATGCCATCAAGGCAATCCAACTTATAACTGACTACGTGGCTAAGGCAGTTGAAGCTGGACGTGGCAAACACTCTCAAAAAAGCAATAAAGAAGATAAGGTGGAAAAATAATGGCAGTAGACATTGAAACAATTAAAAGATTACGCGAACTAACTGGTGTTGGTATAACCGATGCCAAAAACGCCCTAGTTGACGCTAGCGGTGACTTTGACAAAGCTCTTGAAGCAATGCGCAAGAAAGGTCTAACCAAGGCCGAAAAGCGCGGTGAGCGCGAAGCACGGGCCGGAGTAGTTGGTAGTTACTTGCACGACAACAGAATTGGCGTTTTAGTAGAAGTAAACTGCGAAACCGACTTTGTCGCTCGGAACGAAAAATTCACTGAAATTGTTAAAGACGTCGCCATGCACATTGCTGCTAGTAGTCCTGAATACGTCAGTTCCGATGACATTCCAGCCGATGTTAAGAAAAAAGCCGAAGCTGAGTTTAGCGAAAAAGTAAAAGCAGAAGGCAAGCCAGAAAAAATGGTTCCCCAAATTGTTCAGGGTATGCTGAAGAAACATTTTGCTGAAAAATGTTTACTTGACCAACCCTTCATCAAAAACCCTGACCAAACAGTCGACCAATATGTAAAAGAGGGAATAGCAATTTTAGGCGAAAATATCGTTATAAGACGCTTTAGCCGAATTGCTCTAGGCGAGCTCTAGAACCTAGTGGTAAATAAACTAAAAACTCGGTCACTAGTTGACCGAGTTTTTAAATTGTAACCTTAATAACACATTAATATATGTTAAAACTATAATTAAAATACACAGATAAGTGTTTAATAGGTACTGCTATTAGTGTAAAATAGGGTCTAATATATGACTGAGACAAAAAAAGCTGCGGACGGATTACATGTTGGCATTATTCTAGATGGCAATAGGCGCTGGGCCAAAGAAAAAGGTAAGCCCAGCTTAGAGGGTCACAGGCGAGGCTACGAGAAATTAAAAGACATTGCAACTCACGCTTTCGATAGGGGTGTAGGGACTTTGTCGGCTTATATCTTTTCTACTGAAAACTGGGACAGAACTAAAAAAGAAGTAAATTATTTAATGAACCTAGCTCTCAAGATGGTCACTAAAGACCTAAAGGAGCTAGATGAAAAAAATATCAGAGTTGTATGGCTTGGTACTCCCGAAAAACTGAGTAAAAAACTTATTTCAGCACTCAAAAACGCTGAAGATAAAACTAAAAATAACACCGCTGGTACACTTGCTCTTTGTTTCAACTATGGTGGTCAGGTAGAAATAGCCGAAGCTTTCAAGAAAATATTTAGCGATGGGTACACAGAAGCAGATATAAATGCAGAGCTAATTAGTGAATATTTGTATCAACCGCAAGTGCCACCTGTTGATCTAATTATTAGAACTTCTGGTGAACAAAGACTGAGTAATTTTATGTTATGGCGAGCGGCTTACAGCGAACTCTATTTCTCAGATAAATATTGGCCAGACTTTAGTACAATAGACTTAGAAGAAGCTTTAGAAAATTATGAAAATCGAAAAAGAAGATTCGGAAAATAGGAGGAAGTAGTGGGTTTATTAATATTTGGTTTATTTTCTTTTGTGCTACTAGTTGTAGCTCATGAGTACGGTCACTTTTTAGTGGCCAAGAAAAAAGGTGTCGAAGTTGAAGAGTTCGGGGTCGGTTTTCCGCCAAAAATTTTTGGTCGCAAAATGGGTAAGGGAATTTTTGAAGGCTACTACACCGTTAACCTATTACCGCTTGGTGGCTTTGTTCGTTTGAAAGGCGAGCACGATGCAGACAAAGAAAAAGGTGCGTTCGGTTCAGTAAGTACTAGCGCCAAGCTCCAAATTATGTTGGCTGGAGTGCTGGTTAACTACCTACTGGCGGTGGTTTTATTTACGATTGTTGCGTGGGTAGGCATGCCACAGTTAGTGCCAAATCAGTTTAGTGTTAAGTCTAACGAAACAATCAGCCGTAGCGACGTGGTCAGTAATTTTGTAGACGAAGGTTCGCCGGCCGCTAGCGCTGGAATAGTTTCTGGGGACATTATAAAAAGTATTAACAACCAGTCAATAAGTACCAGCCAGGAACTAATTGACGCCGCAAAGTCTAACGCTGGTCAAGAAGTTACAATTAGTTTTATTCATAAAGGAGATACTCGGCAGTCGGAAACTACCTTACTTAGCTCTCAGGAGGTAGAAGCTAGTAAACAAACAGATAACCCCAAAGGCTATTTGGGTGTTGTCCCTACCGAATACAAGCTAGCGACTTACACTTGGGCAGCTCCTGTCGTGGCCGTCGGTAGCACGGTTCAATTTAGTTGGTTGACCTTAAAAGCAATTGGTAGTTCACTGGCAGCGCTCGGAAAAGCATTTGTTAATGCCGTAACTGGCGACGGTACAGCCGCCAAGCAAGAAGCATCTAAAGCTAGCGAAAATGTTTCGGGCCCTGTGGGCATATTTGCTATTTTGCAACAGGGAACAGCATTAGGTTATCAATTCATTCTATTTGTTATAGCGCTTATTAGTTTAACTCTGGCTATAATGAACTTTTTGCCTATACCCGCTTTAGACGGTGGTCGGGCTTTTGTGATGCTCCTATTTAGGGCTATGAAAAAACCTTTGACCGCCAAACGAGAAGAACTGATTCACGGAACGGGCTTTGCTCTGTTAATACTCCTATTTGTTGTCATCACTATTGTAGATGTCCGAAGATTTTACTAATGAGCGATAAAAATAAAAAACTAGTAGAACCAAACACTAAAAAAGGTACTGTGAAATGGGGTGCCAAACCGGCTATTTGGCTAACATTTTTAGCCTACATTGTTTCCCAGTTAGCTGTTTTACTGCCTTACGGTTTTGTTTATTTAGTTAATGGCAAAGAAGAAGCAAGCGTATTTTTCGAGGACAGTGTCTGGGCCTCTTTCTTTTTAATTGCTTTTTCGGCGGTAACCATGGTTTCTGTCATTGTTTTATATTTGAAAAAGAAAAAACTCAAACTAGCTTCTTTAGGTTTTCGAGCTTTAAAGCCTACCGATTTTGGTTGGTTGATAATTTTTGGTCTAGGTTATTTGATTATTAGCGCTACTGTTCTGTCGCTAGCTAGCTTAGTACCTGGTTTTGACCTCAACCAGGAACAAGAACTTGGCTTTGGGGTGGTAGCAGGTTGGCAGTTGGTGGCCGTATTTATAAGTCTGGTGCTAATTCCACCTTTGGCAGAAGAAATTGTCTTTAGAGGCTTTTTTTACAGGGGCCTAAAGAATCAATTCATTACTAAACAGGTGATACTCGCCGGTGTGGTTATGGCTGGCTTGACAGCACTTTTAACAACTAACCCGGCTACCGGTTTAGTAATTATATCTATGAGCTTACTGGCCGTTTTTGTAGCTAAAAAAAATATCAAACTCGGCTCGGCACTCTTTGTCAGTAGCGTTTTTGGTTTGGTTCACGGGCAGTGGAATGTTGCGCTCGATACTTTTGTACTGTCTATGGTTATGATTGCTTTGTATGAAAAAACCAACAATTTATGGGCATCGGTTTTACTACATGGCATCAAAAATTTCATCGCCTTTATGGCCCTCTTCGTCATCAAGTAAAAAATAGTTGCTACCGCTAGTAGTTTTTTTATTTGGCATGTCGATATAGCGTAAATTGAGTTACAATTGTTCTTAAAGAAGTTTTTTAAAATGGAAGAATATATAGAAAATCTCAAAGTTGTTGGCTCTCTAAGTAAATTATTTAGCGATAGCTCAAAGCCATATCTTTATTACAGGGTTGCCGAAAAACTATACAATCAAGCTTTCGGGGCTACTGACGTATCTCGTAATGATATAGCTATTGATTCTATTTTTAAGAAAAAAGGCGTTGGTTTAAAAACATTTGTTGGTCATAATGGCAAAAAATCATATCAAAAAGTTGCTGAGTTTAATGCTTTGAAGGTTGAACTAGATAATATACTAGCTAATAGAGGTCAAAAAGAGTATATCAAAGCAATATCTAACTATCGCAATGATAGAATAAGTTATGCTCTAGATACATTTGATTTGAATGGTGCGATTTACCACAGTGTAGTACGAGACGTTGGAAAGTTCAAAATAATCGAAGAGCCTATGCATTTAATACAAGTAGATGATATCCAAAATATTAAAGGCGATAAAATAATCAATTTTGATGACGGCATAGAAGCTTATAAATATAATGTGTCTAAAAGTACGCTCTTTAAACAATTTAATGAATCTAGCGTCCTAGAAGTTTTTGATGTCAAAATTGTTGACAGCCCGCTAGAAACCCTGAAGAAACTAACTCAAAAACTAAAAATTGATAATACCGTTAGTGAGCAGGCGTCTGTTATTCTACCTCTTTACTCTACTAGAACTGGTAAAGTGCCAGAGCGTAGTGGCCTAAACCAATGGAACGCTGAAGGTAGACCTAGGAATTTATTTGAGATTTACATATCAGTACCTGCATTCATTCACAAAAAATTTCCCGATTTTTTTCCAGCAAGAGATACTAAATTCTCTTTACTGTTACCTAATAAAAAAGTGGTAAGTGCTAAAATTTGTCAAGATAATGGTAAAGCCTTAATGAGTGATCCGAATGCTGAATTGGGAGAATGGTTATTTAGAAAAGGATTAAATTTTCAACCAGGAAAGTTAGTTTCACGAGAGATGCTAAATAGGGTAGGGATTGATAGCGTAGAAATAACTAAAAAAGACAGTAATGAATATGAACTTAGTTTAAGAAAACTCGGCTCCTTTGATGAATTTGTCGGTATGAATAGTTAATAGTTTACACTCACAGTACCTTCATCATAGATTCAGCAATACGTTCGATGACCGGTACGGTGACCGAGTTTCCTGCTTGTTTATAAAGTGCCGAGTCGGCAAGATTTTTAGGTAGCTTGAAGTCGTCTGGGAACCCTTGTAACCTAAAGCACTCCCTTGGAGTAAGTTTTCTGATACCTTTTTTATCTTTAATTATCGGCACGTTGTGGCCTCCCATTCCCATGTTGGCTGTTAGGGTCGGGCAGACTCCTTTCTTATTCTTTCTAACGTATTGCCTTCTCCATTGATAAACCTGACCTTCTTCGTTTACATCATTTTTAATTCTATTGTATAGTGGTTTACCATCGTAATAATATTTTTCTCCTACAGTAGCTTCTAAAAGATCTTTAACTTGGGTGGTTAAATCAATTTTTTCTGGAAATTGAAATTCCTCAGTTTTAGTTTTGTCTTTGAACCCGACTATATATATTCTTTCTCTATTTTGAGGCACGTTGCCATAATCCATACTGTTAAGAACTTTTGTTTTTATATGATAACCAAGTTCTTTTAAAACTTGTTCAATAACTTTGAAAGTGTTGCCATTGTCGTGAGATTTTAAATTTTTGACGTTTTCCAGCAAGAAGCCAGTAGGTTGCTTTTTTTTGAGTATTTCCGCAATATCAAAAAAAAGGTTACCTCTATCTTTTTCGTCTTTAAAACCCTGTCTATGGCCTGCAATTGAAAAAGCTTGGCAAGGGAAGCCACCCAGTAATAAATCAAATTTTGGTAGGTCATCTATGTCGATTTTTCGTATATCCTCGACCGTCAGCTTTGTTGTTTCAAAGTTTAAATCATAGGTATATGAGCACGATTTTTCAAAATCGTTGGCGAAAACGGTTTCAAAACCAGCTTTTTCAAAACCGAGCCTAATTCCACCAATACCTGCAAATAAATCTAGCGTTTTATACGGCTTCACGGCAGTCTTCGGGGTTTGGTTGTTAATTCTTCTTCTTATTTCATAAACAACTCCTCTAACTTCTACTTCTTCCCGAAAAAGAGGCAATAGCGCTTGGTTTGCTGGTTGGAGTCTGAAACCATTAGTTTCTCGGAATAGTTTTTTGAGAGTCGCTTTTTCGTTGTCGATAATTGCAACGACAGTTTGACCGTTCTGTGCGCTAGACTGTTTTTTAATAATTACCACGTCGCCATCAAAAATTCCCTCGTCTATCATGCTATCTCCTGCAACATTTAGAGCGAAAAACTCTTCATGCTCTGAGAGGTTATAAGCTTCGATATAATCATTTTCAACTTCTTCATAGACATCTATTGGCTGACCAGCAGTTATTGTTCCGATAATTGGTACTTTAAGTAGTGTCGGTTCGTTTTTTTCTAAAATTAAGAGCTCGCCATAGTTATCACCTTGGCTTAGATAGCCTTTTTTAATTAACTCTTTAACGTGCTGATGAACTGTAGAGGGAGATTTAACTCCCATGCTTTCAGCAATTATCTTCAAGGTCGGGGAATAGCCATTTTCTAGCGTGTATTGCTCTATGAACTTAAGGGTTTTTCTTTGTTTTGAAGTGATCATATAGGAATAATATACGAAAAAAACAGAAAAGTGAAGCATTTTTTATAATACTATAAATATTGATTCAATATTGCGTCCAGTTGGTTGTGGTGAGGGTCTGGTATAATTGCTAGACATGAGAGCAACAAAATTATTCACAAAAACTAGTAAAACCGTGCCTGCAGACGAAACTGCTAAAAATGCTCAGTTACTCATCCAGGCTGGTTTTATTCACAAGGAAATGGCTGGGGTTTACGTATATTTGCCACTGGGCCTTATAGTACTAGAAAAAATTAAGCAAATTGTTCGTGAAGAAATGAATGCGGTAGATAGCCAAGAATTAATGATGACCACTCTGCAACCAAAAGAACTTTGGGAAAAAACAGACAGATGGGACGACAGCAAGGTTGACAATTGGTTCAAGACCAAACTAGCCAGTGGTGCTGAGCTAGGTGTTGGCTTGACGCATGAAGAACCAGTCGTCGATGCTGTCAGTCAATACTTAAAATCCTACAAGGATATGCCATTTTCGGTTTACCAAATTCAAAATAAGTTTCGAAATGAACTGCGAGCTAAAAACGGCTTGCTTAGGGGTCGTGAATTTGTCATGAAGGACGCTTATTCTTTTGCCACCAGCGACCTTCAACATAAAGAAATATATGAGAAAATTGCTTCTGCCTACACAAAAGTTTATGACCGACTAGGAATTGGTGATATTACCTTCAGAACCAAAGCCGACGGAGGCTATTTTACAGAAAAATTAAGCGACGAATACCAGACCATGAGCCAAGCAGGTGAAGATAAAGTCTTTTTTGTTAAAGAAGATAATATCTATTACAATCAAGAAGTGGCGCCCTCTAAGGCCCTAGATCTAGATTTAAAAGACGAGCCTTTAGCCGATTTTCAGGAAGTTAAAGCAGAAAATATTATTGGGGCCACTGAGCTTGCCAAGCATTTTAAATTGCGGCTCGAGCAAACAACCAAGACAATTTTTTACACTTCAGCTAGCGGTAAAATGATTGCCGCGGTGGTTCGTGGTGACTATGATATTAACGAAATAAAACTAGCCAGAAGTGCTGGCATTAGTTCGTTGTTGTTAGCCAACGAAGAAACGGTCAAAAAAATAACAGGCGCCAGTGTTGGCTACGCTGGTTTAATTAATCTGCCAGCAGAAGTGGATATTTTTGTAGATGAATCTTGCCAAAATTTAATGAATTTTGAAATGGGTACCAATAAAACTGGCTATCATGCAATTAACGTGAACTGGGGAAGAGATGTTAAACAACCGGCTCAATACTATGACATAAAAGTTGCCAAAGAAGGCGATATTAACCCTGAGACAGGTAAAAAGTATGCCATGCACCGGGCGGTTGAAGTTGGTAATATTTTCCCTCTCGAATCTAAATACACCGATGCGCTCGGTTTATACTACAGCGATCAAAACGGCGATAATCAGTCGATAATAATGGGTTGTTACGGCATAGGCATCAGTCGCTTAATGGGTGTGCTGGCAGAATTATTTGCCGACGACAAAGGTTTAGTCTGGCCTGAGTCAGTAGCGCCATTTAAAGTCTTTTTAGCTCAAATTGGCGTAGATGACCAAGTTTCAGCAGAGTGCCAGAAGTTATACGATGAACTAAGTAACGATGCTATTGAAGTGTTCTGGGACGACCGGCAAGTTCGTCCAGGTGAAAAATTTGCCGACGCTGACCTTTATGGTATTCCTTATAGACTGGTTGTGAGTCAAAAAACTATCCAATCTGGTGTTTATGAGCTAAAAAAGAGAACCGACAATGACCTCAAAATGATTAATAAAAATGAGTTGTTTAAAATATTGGCAAGCTAGGTTGTTTACTGTATACTACCGTTACCAAAGTGGTGGACGGTATCCTAAAAACAAACCAATAAAACCGTTATTTTCAATAGAAAGAGGGAACAATAAATGAAGAAGTTATACAAACTGACTAAAGATGGTGTTAAAGAGTTGCAGGCCGAGCTAGATAAGCTAATTGCCGAGCGACCAGAGATAACTGACCGCATTAAAACAGCTCGCGAAATGGGCGACCTCAGCGAAAATGCCGAATACGCATCTGCTCGGAACGAACAGGCTACGGCTGAGGCTCGCATTGCCGAACTTGAGCACATTCTGAAAAACGTAGAGCTTATAAAGGCGCCTAAGTCAGAAGACACGGTTCATATTGGTTCAAAGGTTAAGCTTAGTGGTGCTAAAGGCGAAAAAACTTTTCAAGTTGTTGGTACCGTAGAGGCGGACCCGCTAGAAGGCAAAATTAGCGATGAATCACCAATTGGACAAGCGCTCATTGGTAAAAAAGTTGGCGAAAATGTCGAGATCGTTACGCCGACAGAAACCCTAACATATAAAATTATTGAAATTAGCTAAAAAAATCTAAATTCTAAGCTACTTTTTATGGGTTAAGCTAGCTTTGCTCATGTATACTATTAAACTATATGGCTAATTTAAAAGAACTCAGAGACGAGCGCTTAAGAAAGTTAAACGAGCTACGGCAGTTAGGAGTCGACCCTTACCCAGCTAGTGTTACGAGAACAAACTATAACACCGAGGTTCAGTCTAAATTCGACAAGCTAGAAGGTTCGAATGTAAGTGTAGTTGGTCGTATAAAAAGTATCCGCAAATTCGGTAAAATAGCTTTCATTGTTATTAAAGACAATAGTGGCGAACTTCAGTTATTTTTGAAAAACGATACCCTAGGCTCTCTGGACCCTGAAACTAGTCAGTTGGGATTAGAACAGCTTCCACTACTTGATAGTGGCGATTTTATAGAAGCTAGCGGGGAGGTCATAAAAACTCAGACTGGCGAAGTCTCAGTAGCGGTCGAGAAACTTAGGCTTCTAACGAAGAGCTTAAGACCTTTGCCAACAGACCAAGATGGCTTTACCAACAAAGAAGAGCGAATGCGTCGTCGTTACGTCGACATGGCGGTCAATAATAATGTCCGAGATCGGTTTATTAGAAGAAGTAAGTTTTGGCAAGCTACCAGAGATTTTTTGAACCAAAATGGTTTTTATGAAATAAATATCCCTGTTTTAGAGCATACAACTGGTGGGGCAGACGCCAACCCGTTCGTCACCCATATGGATGCCCTTGACCAAGACTTTTACCTAAGAATTAGCCATGAGTTGCCACTTAAGCGTTTGCTTGGTGGTGGTTACGAAAAAGTTTATGACATTGGTCCACGATTCAGGAACGAAAACTATAGCGATGAACACCTGCCTGAGCATGTAGCTATGGAGTGGTATGCGGCTTATTGGGACTGGCAAGACGGCATGAAGTTCATGACCGACATGTATAAATATGTACTCAAGGAAACTTTTCATTCACTCAAGTTTAAGTTAGGCAATTTTGAAGTTGATCTTGCTAAAGACTGGGAACAGCTAGATTACCAGACTATCATTAAAGAAAAATACGGGGTAGATGTTTTTAATTGCACTCTAGAAGAAGTGACCCAAGTTCTTAAAGAAAATAATCTCGAAGTTGAAAAATCTGACAATGTAGCAAGAATTATAGACAAGTTATGGAAAAACATTAGAAAAGACATTGCAGGCCCGGCCTGGTTAATTAACACTCCTAAATTTATTAGTCCGTTGTCTAAAACTAGCTTAGTGAACCCAAATGTCGTACAGCGTTTCCAGCCTATTATAGCTGGTAGTGAGCTAGGTAATGGTTTTAGTGAGCTCAACGACCCAGTTGACCAGCTAAACCGTTTTCTAGAGCAACAAAAAATGCGTGATGCAGGAGACGAAGAAGCAATGATGCTCGATATCGACTATGTTGAAATGCTTGAATACGGCATGCCACCAGCTTGTGGTTGGGGTTTTTCTGAAAGGGTCTTTTGGGTATTTGAGGGTGTTAGCGCCCGTGAAGGCGTACCATTCCCCCAGCTAAAGAGCGAAATTGACGAAGTTACTAAAGGTATTTACCCGGACATTTTCTAGGTAGCTGAAATTATGCTCAAGCAATACAAGAATATTTTTCAACCGAAAAATGAATGGTTGGCTGCTGGTGGAGTACTCGCATTTTTAGTGTTTGGTGTATTTTTGTATTATTTTGGTCTGGAGTTTATTTTACTTTTTACACCGGTTATTTTGAGCGTTATTTTAATTCTGATGCTTTATTTTTGGCACCAGCCATTAAAAATTAAATATTGGTCTTTAGCGATTGTTACAATTTTTGGCTACTTGGTTGAGGTGGTTGGTATAAAAACAGGCTTGCTGTTTGGAGACTACAGCTATGGAAACTTACTGGGTTGGAAAATCTTCTCAACACCAATAATAATCGGCCTGCTGTGGTTTATTGTCAGCCTAAGTTCCTGGCAAATTGCCGGCCTTTATCGTAAAAACAGGTTGATAACTTACGCATTGGCTCTTATTTTACTCATCAGCTTCGACTTAATTTTAGAACAATTCGCTATAAGTTATAAGCTTTGGTTTTGGCCTGGTAATGTTGTTCCACTTTACAATTATATTAGCTGGGCAATTGTTGGAATTTTAATATTCGTATTCTATGACAAGTTTCTGGTGAAAGGTAAATCCCTTAGTCCATTCATCATGCTAGTTTTGCCAATTTTAAGTATTTATATGTGGCTCATGCTAGTGATTAGTTATTTATAGTCTCAGTAATTTCTAAGTATAAGACTATAAATTAGAACCATAAGCGACAAAAAGCTTATAACATTTAGATAGAGTACCAATGAAAAGTAGACCGCAGTTTTTAGTCTCCTTTAAACTGCGCCTACAGGTACAAAAAAACTAAGTCAATAAGAGGAGGTTAGTAAATGAAGAAGCGAATTGGTAAGCGGATCAGTAGTAACCTAAGGACTTTAAAAGAAGATTTGAGGGTGCTACAAAAGCAAGTCACTAAACAGAGTGTTTATGCTAGGCCATATGCGTATGAGAAGAGATATACTAAGCACCGCAATAATTTGATTAACGATTACATTGGAGGAAATATATAATGAGATGCCCAGTCGACAACAGTCGACTAACCATCATTGACCGGGCTGGGGTAGAGCTTGAGCTCTGCCCCGATTGCCGAGGTGTTTGGCTAGAGCGAGATGAGTTAGACAAAATCATGGACAACGTTGGTTTATCTAGTAGAAACTTAATTTATTCTTCCGGTGCCCGCAGGCAAGATAGCTTTGTTTCTGAGCTATTCGATTTTTAACTTAAAGAAGTTATTTGGTTAACTAAAGTATATACTATCTTGTTTAGCAGTAGTTTCATAGTCTACAATTTTAGTACCACTACTAACTAATTTAGTTTGGAGGGCAGGAATGAGACGAAGCGCAGGTAAGCACATCAAAAACCGTTTGCGTCGCTTAAACGAAGACTTGCAAGTTCTTCAAAAACAGCTTCGCCACAACAGCGTTTATGCTAGAAATAGGCCACAAAATTCACGCCATCTTAAACACCCAAAAAGGCCCGAAGAATACTTAATTTGAAATTAGCCAAACTTGTTTTCATGCAAGTTTAAAAATCTCCCTACCGCCCGGGGAGGTTTTTTTGTACTTCAAAAAGTATAGGAGTATACTAACTCTTACTAAGAGAAACAAACATGAGGCTACATCGTTTTTACATCACTAACATGCACAACCGTTTTGGCCCTATAAGCATGGGTGAGGTAGTTTGGATTCATGATGAAAAGCTCTTGCACCAATGGGTAAGGGTACTCCGTTTTAGGCTAGGCGATGAACTTATATTATTCAACGACGAAGAAGAGAGGTTGTATAAAATAGCGGTTATCGAAGAAGGTTCAATTAAGCTAACAATGATGACCGAGCTGAGCCGTAATTTGCCAACAAAACAGGTATATTTATTCTGGTCTATATTGAAGAAGGATAAAAACGATTGGGTCATCCAGAAGGCGACCGAGTTAGGCGTTCATAAGTTAGTACCAATTTATTCTGAACGTAACGAAAGGCAGGGGTTCAATGAAGAGCGCGCCAGAAAAATAATCATTGAGGCGGCCGAGCAGTCGGGCCGCGCAGATATACCTGCAATCCGTGAACCTATAGAGCTGAACGAGGCAATTAACGAATATGTTACAAAAATGCCACTGCTTATTTGTGAGCAACACGAATCAAACCAACTAAGCATTTCGGGAGTCGACAAATTAGGGGTTTTGATCGGTCCAGAAGGTGGTTGGAGTGACACAGAAAAAGAACTATTTAAGCAACATAGTTTGAACCATATAAATATCAGCCAGTTTACTCTTCGGGCAGAAACAGCGGCAATTGTAGCTGTAGCGAAGTTAATGAGTGGTTGAACTACTAGCACAATATTCAAAAATATGATATAATATAAGAGTTAAGAGGAAGATCTTACTAAAAAGGTCTTAGGAGAAGGATGTGAAACTGTTTAAGCCTGAAAAACACCAAGGAGTAGTAGACCCAAATTTGGAAGATTTTTGGTTAGAAGTCGAAGCTGCCGAGAACAAGAAAAAGCAGGAAATACTAGGCGCAGTAGCAATTTTTAGCGCCGAATTTGAAAAAATTTTACCGCCTGAAAAAAGAGGTTCAAAAACTCTAGAGCTCGATGAGCAGGGTTCAAGAATTACTTTTTATAGACACGAGTACCAACTAGGTGTGGTGATCTGTAACATGGTTAGCAACGAACGTACAACTGTTGAAATTGCTAATTCTGGTAGTGGACTTGGGCAGTATGTTATGAGCCTTGTCTCTAGAAGTTCTAGTCATGAAGAAACAAGGGTTGTTCAACTAGAGTTCGACAACGAACCGGTTAAACTGCACAGCTATTCTGATAGCCAAGCTAAGCTACCTAACAGTATCCAGTCAGAACACCCTGCTGAACCCATTTACGAGGTTATAAACTTAGTTCATTCTTTGAAGCCAAAAGCCGAACAAACCAACCAACCAGCAGCCTAATTGTCTGTTACAATTATTGCTAGCATGGCCTGGCAACAATATAATCAACCATACAAACCTGGTCAAAAGGAAGCTTACAAACTTAGCCGTTCCAAGCTAGAGCTTTTTAGCCAATGCCCGAGGTGTTTTTGGCTTGATGCTCGTCTTAAAATTAAGCGGCCCTCAACTCCGCCTTTTCAAATTAATAAAGCCATAGACGAGCTGTTCAAAAACGAGTTTGACAGCTATAGGCTCAAAAAAAAGCCTCACCCATTAATGGTTAAAAATAAAATTGAGGCTATTCCGTTTAGCCACAAGGACTTAAATAAATGGCGGGAAAATTTTACTGGCGTTCAAGCTCTTCATAAACCAACTAATTTGATTATTTTTGGTGCAGTTGATGATGTTTGGGTCAATAAAGACGATGAACTTATAGTTGTAGATTATAAAGCCACCTCTAAAAAAGGGACCGTCAACCTAGATGCCGATTGGCAACAAAGCTATAAACGACAACTAGAAATATACCAATGGTTACTCAAGCGAAACGGTTTTAAAGTTAGCCCTCATGGTTATTTCGTGTACACTAATGCCGATTCATCACTCAATCAATTCAATGACACTCTAAAATTTGAAACAGTAGTAATAGAACACATTGGTAGTACCGAATGGGTAGATGACCTAGTTTTAAAAGCCAAAGAATGCCTCGAAGCAGACATGCCTCCAGTTGGTAAAAGCATTATGGGGGGTGACTGCGAATACTGCGCTTACGCCCGCCAAAGAACCGAACTAACTCTCAACCACTTAACTAAAACTAAAAAATAGTTTCATGAAAAAGTCTTAAGTTCAAAGATTTTTAAAACTAAAAGAGTTATAATTTAATCATGATAGATATCCAAATAGTTCGGGGCGACCCAGAACAGGTTAAAAAAATAGTCCAACAAAAAGGATACAAGGTAGACATCGATAAGTTGTTGCAACTAGATAACGACAGAAAAGAACTACTTCTTAGGGTTGAAGCTCTTCGGCAAAAACGTAATGAAGTAGCAACTAAAATGAAAAATGGACGACCTGATCAAGCATTGATAGACGAAGGTAAAGAACTTAAAGTGCAACTAGCCGAGCAAGAAAAGTACTTAAAAGAGACTGAAACTGAGCGTTTTTACTTGCTAAAAGATATACCGAACTTGCCTCTAGAAGATGTACCAGTCGGTACCAGTGAAGCAGACAATGTGGTCGATAAAACTTGGGGTGAAAAGCCAAGACTAGATTTTGAAGTGAAAAATCATTGGCAAATTGCCGAGGCTCATGACTGGATCGACAAAGAAAGAGCTGCTAAAGTCACAGGTAGTCGGTTTGCCTATATAAAGGGCGAACTCGTCAGGCTCCAGTTTGCAATAATAAATTATGTTTTTGACACGCTAGGTAATGAGCAGTTACTTACAGAAATAATTTCCGAGAATAATTTGGACATTGAGCCAAAAAGCTTTACGCCAATATTGCCTCCAGTAATGATAAGGGGTGAAATATACGACCAGATGGACAGGCTGGAACCTCAGGAAGATCGTTATCAGCTTGGCTTCGAGGACGATATGTGGCTCATTGGCAGTGCTGAGCACACGCTTGGTAGTATGTACGTTAACGAATCAATACCTCCCAAGCAATTACCAATTAGGCTGATTGGCTATTCAACCAGTTTTAGGCAAGAGGCTGGAACTTACGGTCGAGACATGGAAGGTATTATCAGAATGCATCAGTTCGACAAGCTAGAAATGGAAGTTTTTAGTGATTCTAGCACCGGTTTGTCTGAGCATAAGCTGCTCATCGCTCTTCAGGAGCACATGGTTCAAGCGCTTAACTTGCCATATCAGCGGCTACTAAAATGTACGGCCGATATCGGTAAACCAGATGCTCGAGCCGTCGATATTGAGGTTTGGTTCCCGAGCCAAAACAAGTACCGCGAAACACACACTGCTGACTATATGACTGACTATCAAGCGCGACGATTAAATACCAAGTCTGACGGAGAATTAGTCCACACTAACGATGCCACAGCTTTTGCATTGGGGCGAATCATGGCGGCCATTATTGAAAACTATCAAACCAGCGATGGCCAAGTTAACATTCCTTTAGTTTTAAAACCATACTTAAATGGAAGGGAGATATTATGATCAAAAAATTAGAAATTGCCGGCATCCACACCGATGTCGAGCCAGATGTCAAAAAATATGTCAAAAAAAAGATCGCCAAACTTGATGGCTACATGCCTAAGCACGCTCGCAAAAGCGCTCATGCCGAAGTAAAGCTCAAAGAAACGAAAGTAAAAGCTCGTAAAGAAGCCACTTGTGAAGTAATTTTGTTTTTACCAGGCGAAAAAATCCAAGCCAGCGAAACCACTATTAATATGTATGCAGCAATTGACATAGTCGAAGAAAAACTAAAAACTCAGCTCAAAAAGTATAAAGATGCCCATAAGCGTTCGCCCCAAAAAGAAACTGGTCGAATCCGCCGTGTCTGGCAGAAAATTGCTAAAAGTAGCGCTCAAACAGACTAGAATTATACATTTCGTAAGTAATATTGTGTTACAATATTCCCTAGTAATTTGTCTCATATAGACCAAAACGGGAAAGGGTTAAAGAAAGTAGCTAATGAGTAATTTTGTTAAAAAATTGTTGGGTGATAATCAGAAAGCAACCATTCGACGTATCAAAAAAAGAGTTAATGAAATAAATAAACTCGAGTCAAAATATAAAAAAATGTCCGACTCGGCTCTTGCTAAGCAAACCGAAGTTCTAAAAGATAGGCTTAAAAAAGAATCACTCGATAAAATTTTACCTGACGCTTTTGCGGTAATCAGAGAAGCGGCTTTCCGCCAGCTAGGTCAGCGTCATTTTGACGTCCAGCTGATTGGTGGAATAGTCCTGCATGAAGGTAATGTTGCAGAAATGAAAACCGGTGAAGGTAAAACTCTAGTTGCTACCGCACCAGTTTACTTGAATGCCCTAACTGGTAAGGGTGCTCATGTAGTAACGGTTAATGAGTATCTAGTACAACGTGACGCTGGCTGGATGGGCCAGGTTTATCATTTTCTAGGGCTAACTACTGGGGTTATAATCCCAGATGCCAGCTACATTTATGACCCAGAATTTTTGAATGACAATCATTTTGATGAACGCTTTAAGCACTTAAGGCCTTGTACTAGGCAAGAAGCTTATAACGCTGATATAACCTATGGAACAAATAATGAGTTCGGGTTTGATTACCTGCGAGACAACATGGTTAGGGAGGTCGACCAACTTCGGCAACGCGAGCTCAACTACGCGATAGTCGATGAAGTTGACTCAATTCTGATAGATGAAGCTCGAACTCCTCTTATTATTAGCGCTCCAAGCACTGCTAGCGGGCAGGCATACACTCAGTTCGCTAAAATTGCCGCTCAACTTAAACCAGAACACTATACTCTTGACGAAAAACATAAACAGGTAGCTTTAACAGACGAAGGTGTCGACCAAGTCGAAAAACTACTTGGTATTAAAAACTTATATGCCGATGACAACATCAGAACCATTTACCATCTCGACCAAGCCTTAAGAGCCCAAACTCTGTTTATTCGCGACAAAGATTACGTAGTAACGAGTGATGGCGAAGTAGTTATTGTCGATGAATTTACCGGTCGTTTGCTAGCTGGTAGGCGATACAACGAAGGGCTTCACCAGGCTATTGAAGCTAAAGAAAGCGTACCGGTTCAGGAAGAGTCAATGACTCTAGCGACCATTTCATTCCAGAACTACTTTCGTTTGTATGAAAAACTAGCCGGCATGACTGGTACTGCTCTAACAGAGAGCGAAGAGTTCCACCAAATATACAAGCTCGATGTTATTGAAATTCCGACCAACAAACCAATAAAAAGGCAAGATCTACCAGACCGAATATATAAGACAAAAGAAGCTAAAGTTCAAGCAATTGTCAAACACATTAAAGAGCTCAATGAAAAAGGCCAGCCAGTGCTAATAGGTACCGTTTCCATTGAAAATAATGAAGAAATCGGTTCTGCGCTCAATAAAGCAGGCATAAAACATGAAGTCTTAAACGCTAAAAACAATGAAAAAGAAGCTTCAATTATTGCTAAAGCCGGTCAAAAAGGGGCTGTTACCTTAGCAACTAATATTGCAGGTCGTGGTACTGACATTGTCCTAACCGAAGAAACTAAAAAACTCGGCGGTTTGTTTGTACTTGGTAGTGAAAGGCACGAATCGAGACGAATTGACAACCAGTTAAGAGGTCGTTCTGGCCGTCAGGGTGACCCGGGCATCACTCAGTTTTACGTTAGTACCGAAGACGATTTGATGCGTATTTTTGGTGGCGACCGGATTAGAGGTCTAATGGACAGACTAAAAGTAGATGCCGATATGCCACTTGAGAACAGAGTGGTCAGCAAGAGTCTAGAAGGTGCTCAGAAAAAAGTTGAGGGCTTTAACTTTGACGCTCGTAAAAATGTCGTTAAATATGACGATGTCATGAACCGTCATCGTAAGGTTACTTATGAAACAAGGCGAGCTCTGCTAGAAAATGCCAATATTGAAGAAAGAATTAAAAAGTTTATCGAAGAAGAAGCCAAAGTTTTATCGTCATTGCCAGGTAATGATGAAAACTATGAACAACTAATAACCGAGGTATTTCCGTTCGATGAACCAACCTTAGACCGCTTGTTTGATGCGCCCGCCGACAAATTTGAAAAAGTCCTCGCTCAAGAAGCTATGGAACTTTATCAGGCTAGGGAAATGGCTTTCACACCAGAAATTATGCGCATGATCGAGCGCGACGTATACTTTCAAATACTAGACAATTCCTGGATGCAACACCTTGAAAGCATGAACCATTTGCGAGAAGGTATCCACTGGGCTAGTGTTGGTCAGCGTGACCCACTAGTTGAATATCGTCGCCGTTCTCAGGCCATGTTTGAAGAAATGCAACATCAGCTAAGACGAGAAGTCCTAAGAAATCTATACCATGCCGTGCCTTTAGCCCAAGAGCCAAACAACCTTACAATGACCGAAACTGAACTAACCAGGGCAGCTAAAAGCTCCGTCGACAATGCCGACCAAATAACCGAAGCTGAACTACTTTCAGAAGAGGACTTTGTAATTAATAAGCCAAAAAAGCAAGCTGGCGCTAGCTCAAAAAAGAAAAAACAAGCTCGGAAAGCAGAAAGAAAAAACAAGAAAAAGGGTAGGCGCTAGAACTTCATGCAGCATTGGGTAGAAGAAGTTAAACTATCTAACGGCGTTGAAGGTCTGCTGATAGATGCTCCGTCAACAAATGTTACTTACATGGACATTGCTTTTAGGGCGGGTTATTATTTGTCGCCAGAGGGTAAAATGGACACTGCTCATGTTATGGAGCACTTAGCACTTGGCGCAAATAGATTATTCAAAAAAGCTAGCAATTTCAGCCAAGAATTCACCAAGCACGGAGCCTACAACAACGCTTATACAGGCGATTACCACATGGGCTACATTGCCGAATGTGCCGAATTTGAAACAACTAGAATTTTAGACCTAATGTGTGTAGCCATTGAATCACCTCTGTTTCTAGAAAAAGATTTCAAGTCGGAAGTAGCCAATGTCCGTGAAGAACTTAAAATGCGAAAAAACTATCACGATGTTGAGCTTATGCTAGAGCTTGAAGATGCGCTTGGTTTTGTATCCAAAAGTTATACAACTAGAACTAAGCAGTTATCTAAAATAACTTTAGACGATATCAAAAATCATTATCAAACAACTCATTTTTCATCTAACATGAGATTTATTATTGCTGGTCCGCTAGCTAGACATAAAAAAGCAATCATCGACCGTCTTGAAAACATCGAGCTAAATAAGGGTGACAAGCGAATAGATTTGCCAATTGAAAAGCCGCGCAAGCTCGAAAAGCCGCTCGATATCAAACTAGACGGCCTGGACAACGTTTATTATCGTTGGAACTCAGTTTTTAATGGTTTGCTAGATAGGCATGAAAAATATAGCCTGTATGCCGTCCAAGATTATTTGTTTTCGACTTTTCATTCTAAAGTATTTGGTAAGGCGCGGGAGCGTGGTTTAGTTTACGGCATTGACGGCAGTTACTATCGGTCAAAAAGTAATCATATTTGGGCTGTCACCGGCCAAGTGCAATCGAACAATTTAGTACCACTTTTCAAGCTAATCACCAAAGAATTGTCCAATATTCAAAAAGGTAAAGTAACTAAAAGCGAGCTAGATGGAGTCAAGGCATACGAGTGGGGTAGTTTCCAAAAATCTCTACAAACTGTCAGCGCACTGGCCGATTGGTACCAGTACGCATATTTAGTGGGCGATATTATTAAGGAATACCCAGCTGTAGAAGAACAAATTTTTTCCGTTAAACCAACTGACATGAAAAAAGTTGTCAATAAAATGCTCGAGTCGCAGGCTTGGGGCATTGGCTTCATGAGGCAGACGAAAGACAAATCGCCAATTGATCTTGTTTATGAGCAACTAACAAATCATTACCTAGGCTAAACTATGCAAAATTTAAGCCAACAACTAGTTAAGCTTCAGCAAGCTGTTGAAAAAGATACTCAAAAAATTGGACTAACAAAAATGATCAGCCAGCTAAAAAAGCTTGAACATGAGCAGACCGAACCAAATTTCTGGTCAGATAATTTGAAAGCCCAAAAAATAACCAAACAAATTGCCAGGCTTCACTACCAAATAGACCCGTGGCAAGAAATTAATTTCGGTTTGCAAGAAGCAATTGAGCTAGCAAAAACAAACGACCCAAGTTTAGAAAATGAACTAACAAAAACCCTGAGCGAGCTCATAAAGCTCTACAATAAGCAAAAACAGAGTTTACTTTTTAGTGGAAAATACGATGACCATGCAGTTATCATGACAATATTTTCGGGCGCAGGTGGCACCGATGCTCAAGATTGGGCGGCTATGCTACTTAGAATGTATTTGCGCTACTGCGAAAAAAACCAAGCTTTTTCTGCCACTGTTGTCGAAGAAGCGGCTGGAGATGAAGCAGGTCTCAAAAAAGCCACTATAGAAATTGATGGCCCAATGGCTTATGGTCGCTTAAGAAGTGAGCACGGTGTTCACCGCTTAGTTCGGCTTAGTCCATTTAACGCCGACAATTTAAGACAAACAAGCTTTGCCAAAGTCGATATACTGCCTAAAATAGATGAACCAGAAGAGGCCATTATTGATCCAAAAGACTTAAAAATAGATGTCTTCAGGGCCGGTGGCCATGGTGGACAAAGCGTTAATACAACCGACAGCGCGGTTCGCATTACACACTTGCCAACCAATATTACCGTGTCTATCCAAAACGAACGGTCGCAGTTGCAAAATAAGGAGACTGCTATGACAATACTACGTTCTAAACTAGTTCAACTGCAACTTGAACAGCACCAAGAAAATATTACAGAGCTAAAAGGCCCTAACGAGCAAGCCGCTTGGGGTAACCAAATTCGCAACTACGTACTGCACCCATACAATATGGTCAAAGATACTCGGACTAAATACGAAACTAGTAATGTCCAAGATGTACTTGACGGGCAACTAGACGAATTCATAAAAGCATATTTAGAATCTACCTTAACTAAAGGCTAGTAGCATTAGGCAAGAACGTCTTTCGAGTTTTTAGGTTAAAAGGGTGGGTAGTAAATTGAGTATCATAAAAGTTAACTTTTCTTAGCAATATACTCACCAAGACGTTGTTCGGCTAAGCTACGTAGCGTTCGAGCTCCTTCAACACCTCTATGCAAAGAATCTGTCATTTCTGGGTCTTTAATGTTACTACGCTTTAGGGCATAGTCAAACTCTTCTTTTACTTCCATATTGGCTTCAGCTAAATCTTGTTCTAGTCTGTCTAGCGTCGCTTGCTCGTCACTAGTTAGTGGTGGGGCTGGAGCTTGTTTATCGGCCGATGGCTGAGGTTGTGATGTTCCTTTTAAGGCTTCGAGGATACTCATTTATTTTTTCCTTTATCATTTTTCTTTTATGAAATTGTTAATATATATTACTACAATAATGTTATAAAGTCAATGTTAGTGTATAAATTTATAAAGTTAGGGCTCGAATATAAATCTATATTTTCACTAATTTGGATTTAAAATATATAATAGTTATATAAAAAGGTAAATTTTGTAGTATGGAATTACAACCAACCGCACCAGAGCGTGACAATCTGACTCTAGCAATTGAACTAGTAAGTACATATAGAGAAATGTTAGAACAACCGCTAGATGAAAACGAAACAGCAGAGACTAGGCAACTGAGGGCTGGTAAATTTTATGATGAAAATATCGCTAACGCAGGTTTAGATGACGAGCTAACTCGGGCTTTTTCTACAGTTTGGGGCTAGCTTAAGCCGCTGACAGCTCGCATATTTGTTGATTTTTGAGTAACAGCTCAATTTTGTTATAATCATAAGAACGATGATATTACTTGACCGCGTCACAAAAACCTATAATAAAAGAGGTAGTGCACTTAAGAGCATCAACCTGCATGTCGAGCCGAAAGAGTTTGTGGTTATTGTTGGGCAGAGCGGAGCAGGTAAATCGACTCTATTAAAACTGTTAACCCGTGAGGAAAAGCCATCTTCTGGCAAAATTATTGTCGGCGGCATTGACTATTCGACCTTAAAAGACCGTAAAATTCCATACTTAAGACGTAAAATTGGTGTAGTCTTCCAGGACTTTAAATTGCTACCCAATAAAACAGTTTTCGAAAATGTAGCTTTTGCACTTGAAATTGTTGGCATGAGTAATAAAGAAATCCAGCACACAATTCCTAAAGTTTTAGAAATTGTCGGCTTAAGTGGCAAAGAAAAAAGTTACCCTGGTGAGCTTTCGGGTGGGGAAAGGCAACGGGTGGCTATCGCGCGAGCCGTTGTTAGACAGCCTAAAATTCTAATTGCCGACGAGCCAACCGGAAACCTTGACCCAAAACACGCCTGGGACGTTATTGCTGTACTGGAAAAAATTAACCGTTATGGTACCACTGTACTTTTAACCACTCATAACCAAGAAATTGTCCAAAAACTAAGAAGGAGAGTGGTTACTATTCAAGATGGCCAAATAGTTAGCGATAAAGCTGGTGGAAGGTACAGAAGATGAAGCGTAAGCTAATTACTCTCCGCCGTATACTTATTGCTGGTGTTAAGAATTTTGTCCGTAATAGTTGGCTAAGTATTGCCGCTATTGCTGTTATGGTGGTTTCTATAATAATTATTTTGTCATCTATAGTTATGAACGTGGCTACTCAAAACACAATTTCTGAGTTGTCTAAAAACATAAAAGTTGCAGTCTATTTCTTGCCAGAAACTGAAGAAGATCAAATTTTTCAGCTAAAAAAAGAGTTTGAGTCAGACTCTAGGGTAGCTGAGGTAACTTATATATCTAGCGAAAAAGCCCAAAACGATTTTATTGAAACTAACAAAACCGATCAACAGTTACTACAAGGTTTGGCGCTAATTGGTGGCAATAGTTTGCCGGCTTCTTTGGAGGTTAGCGTTAGTGACCTAAGTCTTATTAATTCGGTCGCCGATATCGCTAGACAGGATAAATACAAAGACTACATTGAGGACTTAAACGTTGGTAAACAAGATGTCCAGCGAACAATAAATGACGCCGCCAATGCTCAACGTTTCATCACCAGGGCTAGTATTATTGCTGCTTCAATTTTTGTTGGCGTCAGCATCCTTATTATTTTCAACACCATTCGAATGGCCATATTTACCAGGCAAGAAGAGATACGAACCGAAAAACTACTCGGAGCAACACGTAATTACATTAAGGGTCCATTCTTGGTAGAGAGCGCAATATATGGCATTGTTTCTGGCATCATTGGCTCGTCTATAGTACTAGCAACGGTTCGGGTAATTACACATAGTGATTTCTCCTATACCCGAGATTTCTTCACTGACCCTAAAATTATGGCCCTCTGCATCCTCGGCTCGGTTCTTTTTGGTATGATTGTCGGCTATATTTCAAGCTCACTGGCCATAAGTAAATATTTAAGACTAAGGCACTGGTAACTAGATGACTTCGATAAGCCCATGTCACGGGCTTGAACCATAAGCGTATTAATGCTATAATGAGGGGGTAAAAAATTAAGCTGCGAAACAAATCAATGCCAAAAAACAAAAAAATCGGACAAAAAATTGCATTAACCACAGTAGCTGGCGTTTTAGCTTTAACTGTTGCTGTAGCGCCGATATTTTCTTTTAATAACAAGGACGCTAAAGCAGTTTCGCTTGCAGAGCTAAGGCAACAGGCAAGTTCGCTGAGCGCTCAAATATCTCAAAATAACCAAGCGGCAGCCGAACTGGCCGCTCAAGGCGAGACCTTGAAAGCGCGGATTGCTGAATTCGACTCTCAAATTAATCAGACCGATATTCAAATTAGGTTAGTGCAGAATAAATTGGCTCAGCTTGAAATTGAACTTCAAAACGCTCAAAAAGAATTAGATCGCCAAAAAGTACTGTTAAAAGCATCTATTAAAGAGCTTTATAAAAAAGACGATGCTTCGTCTGTTGAGTTACTAGTTAGTGTTAGTAATTTCAATGAGTATTTCAATAATAAAGCATATTTAAATAAGCTTAAGTCAAGCATTCAAGAGTCTACCGAAAAGGTCATAGCTCTAAAGCAACAAATTGAAGGTCAGCGCAATGAACAGGCTAAACTTCTTAAGCAAGAACAAGAGTCTAGAGCTATTTTAGCTCAGGCTCGAGCCGAGAAAGATCAGCTTTTAGCCGATACCCAAGGCCAGGAAGCTAACTATCGTAACCAAGCAAATTCACTCAGGCAGCAACAAAATCAAGTCATGGCTGCTATTGCCGAAAGAATGGCAGCTAGTGGTGTATCAATCATTTCTGGTTCAGGTAATGGTGGCTATCCAGCTAAATGGGCCAACGCCGACTATAACAATCCACCAATAGATTCTTGGGGCATGTATGCCCGTCAATGTGTTAGTTACACCGCTTTTAAAGTTTGGCAGTCTGGTAGGCACATGCCTTACTGGGGTGGCCGAGGTAATGCTAACCAATGGCCAGGTAATGCTCGAGCCGCCGGTTACGAAGTCGACCGCGACCCACGCCCAGGCGACGTAGCAATCACTTATAATGGAGTTTATGGCCACGCCATGTATGTCGAGGCCGTCAACGGTCGAACAGTAACGGTTAGCCAGTACAACTACATTGTCAATGGACAATGGGGCCAATATAGCGAAATGACCTTGTCGGCCGATAATTCGGCACTAGGCCCAATGACCTTCATTACATTTCCGTAATTTTCAACTCTTTTTAAGGCGCAAATAACTATTGTTATGTTAAACTAGAGCGGTATGAATAATTTTGGGGATTTTCAGAAAACTTCGCCTGTAAAAAAGAAAAAATGGCCGTGGATAATTGGTGGTTTCACCTCTATTTTAGTTGCTTTTGGGCTTTTTTATTTTGGTATTTTAGTTGGCAGTGGACAAGTCAGCCTTAGCTTCAACCGTGGATCTATTCAAGCTAATCAAGATTTACCTAACAGGCTTAACTATGACAGCGTTAATGAAGTTTATCGGACATTGAAGCAAAAATACGACGGTAAACTAGATGAAGAAAAATTGATACTAGGTCTTAAAAAAGGATTAGTTGAGGCAGCTGGCGACCCTCATACAACCTTCTTAGACGCCGAGCAAGCAGCCGATTTAGAAGAATCGCTGAACGGATCCTTTAGCGGTATTGGTGCAGAGCTAGGAAAAGACAACGAATACATTACCGTGGTTGCTCCTATAGCTGGTTCGCCAGCCGAAAAAGCCGGGCTGAGACCAAAAGATATTATTGTCACTATTGACGACAAAGATGCAGTTGGCATGCCTGTAGATGAAGCTGTTAATAAAATACGAGGTCCTGAGGGCACAAAAGTTAAACTTGGCGTTGTTCGCGGTCAAGAAAAGTTAACTTTTGACATCGTAAGAGAAACTATTACTATCGCTAGTGTTGAATCTAAGGTACTAGACGGTAACATTGGTTACATTAAAATATCTCGTTTCGCCGATGATACCAGTAAGTTAACTACCGAGGCAGCTAATGATTTTAAATCTAAGAATGTCAGCCAAGTTGTTTTAGATGTCCGCAGTAACCCGGGGGGCTACTTAAATTCAGCGGTTGATGTATCTTGTTTGTGGCTTAAAAAAGGGCAGACTGTACTGGAAGAAAAACGAGGTGGGGTGGTCATAAAAGATTACAATTGCCAACAAACAGGTGTCTTAAACGGTACAAAAACAGTAGTTCTCATTAACGAGGGTAGTGCTAGCGCTAGCGAAATTACCGCTGGAGCGTTAAAAGATAATGGCGCAGCTACTATTATTGGCACCAAATCTTACGGCAAGGGCAGTGTCCAGGAAATGACTAATATGCCCGGGGGTAATATATTAAAGGTAACAGTAGCTCGTTGGTTTACACCTAATGGCAAGAATATTGACAAAGAAGGAATTATGCCCGATAAAAATGTCGAGCTGACCGATGAAAATATTAAAAATCAACAAGACCCACAGCTCGACGAGGCAATAATATTACTAAAACAGTAATTAATGTTAGTAAATACAGTCATAAAACTTGCTTTTTAGTAGTCAAATAGACTAACATAAAGCTTATGGAAAACGAAAATCAACAATTGAAGAAAATATTACTTGTAGAAGATGACGATGCTTTAGCGGCCGTCTATGAAACTAGGTTAGACGCCGAAGGTTTCAAAGTTAAGAGGGTGGCTAACGGTGAAGAAGCACTAGCGGCAGCTTTAGAATTTAAACCAGACTTAATACTGCTAGATGTAATGATGCCTAAAGTGAGTGGTTTCGATGTACTCGACATACTCAGAAATACACCTGAAACCACAAATGTTCGAATTATTATGCTTACGGCACTAAGCCAGGACGCTGACAAAGAGCGTGCCCACAGCCTAGGTGTAGATGACTACCTAGTAAAAAGCCAAGTCGTCATTGCCGATGTTGTCGAACGTATCAAGCACCATTTAGGCATTAACTAGCAACAATTTGAACAACTTTATAAAGTTAGCAAAAAGCTCGTTTTAAGCTACAATCTGCTAGCATGTTATTGACAAATATAAAATATGTGTCAAAATATTGTTAATGAACAATAGTTTTTTTCCAGGAGAGTATCTAGCGGGCGCCTCAAATCATTTATATTCTAATCTTTTTAAATATGAAACAGATTTTTTTTCAATGCCACAATATCAAGTCGAAACAGAGGCAACGTTATACAAAGAATACAAAGAAGCTCACCCAAAAGAAGAAGAGCAGTGGTGTCTAGACCAAATTCTGTTTGCTATTAGAAAAATTGCTGGCATTATGACTCCTCAGTATCAATTGCCGGAAGATGCTCGTGATGAAGCAAGGAGACTGGGTTCGCCAATTGATGAAGACGGATACTTCAAGCTCGCGAGGTCTGAAATGAGTAGGATATTTTTATTGTCACCATCACAGCGAGGGTCTATGCCGCCTGCGGGTATTCTAAATGAAGAAGATGAAAAGCGCATTAAGTCAGCGATAAGAGCACAGAATAATGGTTATTTAGTGGGAAAAGTCCCAAATTACATTGAGGATGCTTTTAAAGTTGTTTTCGAAATCACCGGCTCAGCAAAAGTAAGAGACGATAGAACAGAATCAGATGAGCAGAAAGGCTTAATACTATGGAAAGGCGTGTATATTGATTCTCCTGTTTATATTGAGCTTTCTTACGACCTAGCTAGTGGTTACGCAAGAGTTCCGCTTTTTACGGCCATGGCATATGGTTCGGCGATAGGCGATAAAATTATCGATGAACTACGCCCAAGTGATTGGCGTAAGCTACAAGAAGCCGGTATTTCTTGGGGCAATATTAGCTATGGCGAAAAACAAGGAATTTTTAAACATAGTACGGTTGACGCACTAATACAAATGGCCGGAGAAGGTTAGCCAGCAACAAAATAAACCACTCGTATAAAATGAGTGGTTTATTAATAATTTAGAGTTAAAAACTTTTATTCGACGACTACTTCGGTTCGTTTGGTTGTTTTACCAGTATGTTTTCGGATTGCTCTTTGCTTAAAGCTAACTACACCGTCTTTAGCAGCGTGAATAGTAAAGTTACGACTCATAAAAGTACCAGTTCCAGGGATTTTTGTTCGGCCGATTTGCCTAACAATAACTTCGCCTTCACGAACCGCTTGACCGCCAAACCGCTTGACGCCGAGTCGCTGGCCGGGGCTATCGTGATTATTTTTACTGGTTCCACCAGCTTTAACATGTGACATAGGGCTCCTTAAATATGGTTAGTTCTTTTCTAGTACTACTAGCTCTCGACCAACAAACTGATTCTCGCGAATGTATATTAATTCTTTAGCTTTAGCGTACTTAAAATCTATACGATTGTACCCGATTTCACTCAGTTGGTCAAGAGTTGGCAAGTGTTTGAAGCCATTATTTATTCGCCAGGCTGGCACGGCCAAACAAAGTCTAGTCCCTGGTTTCAGTTGAGAACTTAAGTTTTGCAGAGTTTTTTTGTGTAATCCATCGGTTTCAGCAAGTAATTTTGATAGCTTCAAGGGGTCGGGCATCATCGAAATTGGGCTGCCAAGGTAAGTTTCACCGGCCACTAAATCAATTTTTTGAGGCCAAGAAAAGTTAGTGGCGTCAGCTTTTTCAATATCGACTGAACTTTGGCTAATTCTTTGGAATTTTTCTTTAAGCCACTCAATATTTTCTTGACTGAAATTAATCATTTTTGAGCTGATATCTGTTCCAACCACTGAATATCCCATTAGAAGTGCTTCTTGCAAAACTACTCCAGTGCCACAAAAAGGGTCGAGTAGGGTAGATTCCGATAAGTTTTTCTGAGCAGTTAATTTACCATTAGCTAAATTGATTATTGTCTGAGCTAATTTTGGGGGTAACATTCCGACAAAGGCATCTCGTTTTGGTCGCGCTTGGTCGCGGGCAGTATAGGCTTCAATATCCTGTTCGTAGGTAGTTGTACCAATAAAGTATTTAGTGCCAGTGGCGTATACGACAACTTCTATACCGGATCTGCCATCTAGCTTATTGTGCAGAACTTGAGCGCTTGAGAGGGCAGAACTTTTATTTGGTACCAACCGTATGGACTGCCCATTTTTTTTGAGAATTTTCTTCGCCATCAAACCGGTTTTTTCTATATCTTTGTTGCTAACTCGAAGCCCATAAACACTGAGGCCGATTGTTAACTTACCTTCAGTTTTTTTGCTAGAACAATCTTTAAAAAGATCAACAACTTGGTTTGTTATGTGACCCCAGTTAACATAACTACCCATGGTAAAAATTTTACCTACTTTAACCACTGAGCCAAGCCTTAGGCTAGCGCGGTAGTCAATTTCAGGTTCTACAAAAGCGCAGTTATCGCTAAAAACAGCAACACAATCAGCGCCATACAGACTTTCTAGCTCTGCCAGACCAATTTTTGGTTGGCGTCCAAGAATTGCAAAAGTTTTCATACAGTTCTTTCAGTATATTACAACTAGGTTATAATTAGCTCATATGTTTTCAAAACGGACGCGCATTATTATAAATGCCATAACTATTGTTGCACTGGCTATCTTGCTGTATTTTTCTTGGTCCGATATTGTCGACGGGCTAGAGGAGATAGGTGGTGCCAAATGGTCAATCCTGGCTCTAATGATTCCACTTCAGCTACTAAATTTTTATTCAGTTGGCATGCTCTATAAAGACTATTTCAAGGCTACCGGCCAAAAAAAAATAGGGAATAGGTGGCAGTACTTTAAAATAGCCCTTGAGCTAAACTTTGTAAATCATGTTTTTCCTAGTGGTGGAGTGGCTGGTTTTTCTTATCTTGGAGTTAGGCTGAAAGCACTTGGTGTTCCGGTTGCACGAACTACTCTAGCTCAAGTCATGCGTTTTGCTTTAACTTTCATAAGTTTTTTGGTAATATTATTTTTTGGCTTATTTATGCTCAGTTTCGACCAACTGGCCGGTGGAGTGACGCTATATATTGCCTTGTCAATTGCTTTTTTGACGCTCTTTGGTTCAGCCGTCGGCATTTTTATCATTAGCGACAGCCAACGCATTAAAGCCTTTACTGGTTTCTTACCGAAAGTTGCCAATGCTTTACTTAAGCCTTTTACTAAAAAAAGAGACCTTATTAATATTCAGAAAGTTGAAACCTTGTTCGAGGACTTACATAAAGATTATGAAAAAATTTCAAAACAGCGCTCTAAACTAAAAAAGCCTCTATTTTGGTCGTTCATGATTAACGTGACAGAAGTGGCGACTATTTACGTGGCTTATTTGGCGCTTAGTCAAGTAATCAACCCAGGAGCGGTTATTTTGGCCTACTCGGTAGCCAGTTTTGCGGGGCTAGTTTCGGTTCTTCCAGGTGGCATTGGTATTTACGAAGCACTTATGACTGCTACGCTTGCTAGTGCCGGCGTACCGAGCGCACTGGCCCTTTCAGCAACCCTAATTTACCGTATTTTTACAATCATTATCTTTATTCCAATAGGCTTTATACTTTATCAGATGGCAATTAGAAAAGGTCAGGCACAAAAAGTTGAACGAGCAAAGTAAGCTAGTATTTACGCCGACTGACTTTGTGGCAATTACTAACCAGGTTTTTGAAACTGCCTTTGGCTTTAGCTACATTGAAGGTGAGCTAGCCAATTTTAGAATTTCTAAAAATAAATGGCTATATTTCGATATCAAAGATGCGTCTAGCAAAGTTGCTTGCTTTGGTAGCGTCTATGCCATGCCCGGACCGCTAGAAGAAGGAATGACAGTAGTAGTAGGTGGTCGAGCAACCATGCATTCTCAATTTGGGTTCAATTTTACCATTCAGTCTATAGCTCCAAGTGGCCAAGGCTCAATCAAAAAAGCGTTTGACCTCCTAAAAGCAAAACTAACAGCAGAGGGTCTATTTGAAGAAGCTAGAAAACGAAGTGTACCATACCCACCGAATAACATTGCCCTAGTTACTTCTTTAGAATCGGCCGCGTACGCCGACTTTATTAAAGTTTTGTCGCACCGCTGGCCGTTTGCCAACTTAGCTGTATACGATTCGCTAGTTCAGGGCGATCAAGCCCCAACGCAGTTAGTAAATGCTATTAATAACGCCAACGCTAACGAGGTGCTAGCAGATGTATTAGTTATTACCCGGGGCGGCGGTTCGGCTGACGACCTGTCGGCTTTTAACGATGAGCGGGTAGTTAGGGCAGTAGCTTCTAGTCGTATTCCAACTGTGGTTGCCATTGGTCACGAAGTTGACGAAAGCTTGGCCGAGCTAGCAAGCGACAAAAGGGCTAGCACTCCTAGTAATGCAGCCGAATTACTTGTACCAGACAGGCAAGCAGAAGCTCGCCAGATTTTGGGGCTAAAGCCACGACTAAGCTCAAGCTTTAAAACTATTATTACTTCTAACCTCGAGAACAACCAGCGCTCACTAGAAAATATAAAATCTATTTTTAATGCTAAACTTCGTACCGCTCAAGCTGAACTTGACCTATCTAAGCACCGACTAAAGCTACTTAACCCGCGCTCGGTTTTAAAAAAGGGCTATTCCGTTGTTAGGCAAACTGGTGGAGCTGTAGTTAAAAATTCAAAAAGCCTAAATGTGGGCCAAAATATTGAACTAATATTTTATCAAGGTAGTGCTAAAGCAGAAGTTAAGGAGATTTTAAAATGACCAAATTCAATTATGCCACAAAAAAAAGTCAGCTAGATGAAATAATAAGTTGGTTCGAGTCCGAGGAAATAGACTTTGAAGAAGCTAGTATAAAGTACGAAGAGGCTATCAAAATTATTGACGAAATTGAACAGTATCTAAAAGACAAGTCCGCGCAACTAAAAATAGAAGTTAAATAATGACTTTTTTTCTGGTAGTAGTTTTAATTCTTATTTTTTGTTTTGGCTTTGTGGTTGCTTTCGGTGCCCCGTACTTACCAACGCTAGGCAAGCAACAACAGCAAGCCCTGGAGCTGCTTGGGCTAAAGCCAGGGCAGACGATGCTTGAACTTGGCTCTGGTGACGGACGGATGTTAATTGCCACTGCCAAACAAGGCCTTAACGTCGTGGGCTATGAGCTAAACCCAATTTTATATTTTGTTTCAAAAATAATCTGTTTCCGCTACAGGCATAAAATAAAAATCCATTTTGGTAATTTTTGGCACAAAAAGTGGCCAGAGGCAGACGCTATTTTTGTTTTTCTGCACTCCCGCTACATGAGTAGACTAGATCAAAAAGTTAAAGCGCGCTATAGCAAAAAACCTATCAAGCTAGTTTCTTATGCTTTTGAAATTCCTGGCAAAGTACCCCAAAAAACCGAAGGAGCACTCTACTTATACCAGTACAACTAGTTGACATTTATACAAAAAAATGCTAGTATTTGAGAATAGTTTTAAAATAAAAAAGGAATAATCAAAAATGAGTAAAAACAAAGAAAAAGTATCGAAAACTACCAAAGCGACACTTGCGGGCTCAGGTGTCTTGCTCGGTGTAAGTATGTTGGGTGGGCTCGGCGCAATATACGACGTAGATCAGAAAAGTCAAGAAGTTAGTGCCCTACAAGCAAGCCTTGAAAGTTATAGCCCACAAGAACGCCACATCGTTGAGCCAACCCAGGCAAAAATAGACTATTTAAACGACCTGATTGACCAAGAGGCAAGATTCGCCATAGGTCTACCAGCTTTAGCAGGAATTGCTTTTTTTAGCATGGCTCATGCCTATAAGTTTTTAAAAGATGAAGAAGCTAGCGCAGAATCGAAAAAACCAGTATATAAAGTGAAAAAAGTTTCGAAATAAGTCAGAAGTTGTTTATAATAAGAGTTAAATAGTAATTAATTTAATGGATAGAAAAATTATGTCAGAAAAAATGATCCCAGAAACTGCTCAATTGATTAATCAAGTAGGTATCATGCCTGAAACTAACAGAGTTTTAGCTGATGAAGAACGATGGCTTTTAGCTTCTATGAAAAGATGGGAAAAGAACAGAGTGAAACCTGGTTCGCCCGAATGGGATAGGAATGAGAGTTTACGACGTCAAGCAGAGGCTAATGCCAGAAAACAAATTTAAGCCAACTTCATTTACAGTTGAGCTACCTCTTGCTATCAAAATATGTTAGCATAAGAATAATGCAACCTCAGCAACAAACACCAAATACGGTTCAAAACAATCAGTTATACCCGCCAAATCCTTATGCTACGCCCCAGCTAGCTCCAGCTTCAATGCTGCCTCCTACTCCTAACGGTTTGCCAGCTAATAAACCACCAGTTGGTTTAATAGTCGGTTTAGTTGTTATGACACTACTTTTTATTGTCAGTGTTGTTCTAGCATTGGTGTTTTATATGCAAGCATCGGACTATAAAAATAACAGCGATCAAAAGTCAGCCTTTGCTGTTGAACAGGCCAAGGAACAGCAAAAAAAGGAGCTTGAAACAGTTTTTGCCGAAAAAGAGAAAGAACCTCTTGTGAGCTATACTTCGCCAGCCGACCTGGGTAGTGTCTTCATAACCTACCCCAAAACATGGAGTGCTTACATAGATGAAAATGCTAGCTCAGGTACGCCCCTTAATGCTTATTTTCACCCTAATTTTGTGCCTACCGAAAAAGGTAGCTCTGAAAATGCAACCAACTTTGCGCTCAGAGCTCAGGTATTGCAACAAAGCTATAAGCAAGTTAACGACTCATTCGCCCAACAAATTAAAAAAGGCGAAGCGACGGCTACAGCCTTGACTGGTTTACCTGGTGGCACAACTGGTGTGCGAATAGATGGCAAAATTGATAGCAAGAAAACTGGTTCCGTCATCATTATTCCTGTTCGCGACAAAGTACTCAAAATTTGGACAGAGGGCGATGGCTACAAAAATGACTTTAATAATTTTGTAGTTAAAAATCTTAAATTTAACCCATAAATAACTAAAAAATGGTATAATAGTTTCATTAACTTATTATTTTTTAGGGTAGGTAAAAAAGAAACGGGTGCTTAAGGTGTCTACTAAAACGGGTCAAAACATAAATTTAGATAATCCACTGTTTTTCGACTTTCAAGATAAATTTTTGCAAATCAAAGCCCTTGCTGAGCGAGGAAACAGTGAGCGCGAAATTGAAAAAATTAGCCGTCAAGCCTTAAGTACTCTTAGTTTTGTGTTGTTTGCTAGCTATGCTAGCCAGACTCAACTTGAGCTAACTAGCGTTTCGGCGGCTGGAGCAGTGGCCGATGCGGCCAGCGAGGTTAGGGGTGTTGCTAAACTATTTGGAGTCGATATTGTCATGGACACTAGCCCCAAACTTGACCTAGTCTATTCGCATCAACTGGCTATTAAAGCTGCTGTTTTTGGTTTACTATCTGGTGCTTGTACGGCAGCGACCAATAAGCCAGCCACCTCTTTAACTGTTTCAGTGCAGCAGACTAACATCAATATTCAGCGAATTGGCATTTTTTCGAGCGACTTAGACATTAGCTTAACTGACATAAATAAAGCTAAAACTTTAGCTAACAGTTCTAGAATGTCAGCCCCAAGCTTGTCCTCTGACTCTGGAGCTGGTTTTGTTTTAGCTCAGAAGTTTGTTAGTTTGTTAAGTTCAGAACTGCAGACTTTCTCTCATAAAGGTCAAAAAGGGGTTGGCTTTTACGTTCCATTAAGTCACCAGCTTAGTCTTGTTTAACTGACATGGTTTTGCTATTAGTTGAACCAGATATAATTTTAGGCTCTAGCTACGCTAGTGGGTTAGAGCAAGCATCGTTTAAGGTTATTTGGGCTAAAAATGCCGAGCAAGCAATTCATTCTACCGATGAGCTGAAGCCAGATATAATTGTTTTAGAACCAAAAATTTCCAGCCATAGTGGCATAGAGTTTTTACACGAGCTTCGCTCTTATGAAGATTGGCTTAATATACAAGTGGTCGTCTATAGTTCGGTACCGAGTTATGCTTTTGGCTTAGATGAATCTACCTGGCAACAATTTGGAGTAGTCCGTTATTTAGAAAAGGCAAAGACTAGTGTTAAGGAACTGGCTGCTATTTGCAATACTATTTTGGAGGATGCATGAGCCGAGTTGTTGACCAAGCAATAGTACTTAGGCGAACCAATTATGGTGAAGCCGACAGAGTAGTTTCTTTCATAACCAACAATAATGGAAAAGTCTCGGTACTAGCAAGAGGAGTCAGAAAGCCAAAGAGTAAATTGGCCGCTGGCATAGAGCCTTTTTGCGTCAATGAAATTTGTTTTATGCCGGGCAGGGGCGAACTAAGTACCATAACGAGTGCCAAAATAGTTAAGCATCATACAAATTTTTTAACCGATATTAGTCGGCTCGAACTGGCCCAGCAAATTTTAAAAACAATAGATAAAAAAGTGGCCGATAATTCTAGCAGTGACTTTTTCGATTTTTTAAAAACGGCGCTAGAACAAGTGAATAGTAGCCAAAATATAGGTCTTGTCGAAGTTTGGTGCCTAGTTAAGTTTGCCGATCTGTCGGGTATTGGTTTAAATTTAGCTGAGCAAGTCGACACTCAAGCATACGAGGAAAATGCAAAATATTTATTCGACATAGAAAGTGGTGGCTTTTTTATACACCCCGATGGTGTTTATGACCCAGCCCACATTAAATATTTAAGGTTAGCCAGAGTCAATTTACCAAGCAAGCTGGCGAGAATAGAAGGGGTCGACAACTTAACGGCCGACCTGTTGCCGGCTTTACGGTCGTTTTCAAAAATCCACTTAAGCTAACTGAAGCTACAAACAAATTTTATAACTTGTTTTTGACATCAAGTTTGACGAATACAAAACAAAATCTACCATATTAATTAGAATGAGCAATATTATAGAAAAAGAAAAAACAAAATTGGCAGTGAATCAATCCAAGATTAACAAGGTGAGTCAGTGCCAGATAAAGTTGCGCTGATGTGGACCGTTCCAGATTAGGCACTGATAAATGATAACAGAGAAAATGCGATAGCGAGCTTTTGGTCATGGGTGCGTAGCTACTATTTATAGATGAGCAGCTTAGAAATTGTTAAAGATCAAATGCATACTGATATATTTCATCAGTTTTACAACGTTCCCGTGAAAAAATTGCTACACTAGAAGCTGAAAATGCAAAATTAAGAGAAGTATTACATACGGTATGTAAATAAGCTTCAAGAAACCGCATGAAGGAATCGAAAACATTTTGGGCCAGCTTAGATTCATAGTATAAAGACAATCAATTGAAATAAGTACTAAACATTATATTTGACAAAACATAAAATCTATTGACAAACTAAAAGAAAAAGAGTATTATGAAAAGGTTAATATTCAGAATAATAATTAGTATTTGTAAGGACAATTTTTATATATGGAATCTAATTATAGAATAAAGCAAAACAGATATCACCGTGAATCATTAGGTCAAACAATACACGGCGAAAAATGGAACTCTATATTAACTCAAGCAGAGCAAGATGAGCATTCTATTATGTCGGCTGCATTAAGTGCTTTTGACCGTGCTGCGTCATCTATGGCTCAAAAACGAGAAAACAGAGGACTTAAGCTTGATAAAAAGAATAGATAGTTAAGTATACGAATTAGTCAACACTACGCATAAATGGGCTATAAGCTTCTGATGCGGTTAGTAGCATTGATTGTATTGGATAGTGGAGCTCAGCTTGGGCTCAATTTTAAATTTAAGATCGTTTATATTGTTTCATAAAGTATAATGTAAATAGATGAACAATAAAAAAACAACTCTGGAAGATATAGTAAGTTTAGCCAAGCGCCGAGGTTTTATTTTTCAGGGCAGTGAAATTTATGGTGGCCTAGCAGGTACCTGGGACTACGGCCCTTATGGTCTTATGCTGAAAAAAAATATACTAAATTTATGGTGGCAAATGTTTGTGACCGACCGAGAAGATATTTTCGGTGTAGACGCGGCTATTTTAATGAACCCCAAGGTGTGGCAGGCTAGTGGCCATGTTGATACTTTTACAGACCCTCTCGTTGAATGCTCTAACTGCAAGGGTCGTTTCAGGGCCGATAAAATAGACACTTCTAAATGTCCAACTTGCGGACAAAGTGGCACATTTAGTGAACCGAAGCAATTTAATATGATGTTTAAAACATTCGTCGGTCCTGCAGGTAATGAAGAGATAGCAATTGGTGAACCGTTAGGTGAATCTCATCCTTCAGTTAATTTGAAGGGCAAAAAGGCAATTACTTATGATCCAGGCAGTATTGCGTATTTAAGGCCAGAAACCGCGCAAGGTATTTTCACTAACTATAAAAATGTCGTCGACACTATTTACCCCGATTTACCGTTTGGTATTGCCCAGCAGGGCAAGGCATTTAGAAATGAAATAAGCCCAAGAGATTTTATTTTTAGATCTCGAGAATTCGAACAAATGGAAATTGAATATTTTGTTCACCCCGATGATTGGCAAGAAGAATTTGAAAAATGGGTAGGATTAGTTAGGGAATGGCTTAGTAAACTAGGTCTTTCGTCCAGCAAAATTAATGAACTTGAGGTGCCCGAAGATGATCGAGCGCACTATAGCAAGCGTACAATTGACTTTGAGTACGACTATCCTAGTCTTGGCAAGGAAGAGCTGTTAGGTTTAGCTTATCGAACTGACTTTGATCTTATGAATATTCAAAACCATAGCGGCAAAAGCGTGGACTACATAATTAAGGTTACCAACCAAAAGATTGTACCCCATGTTATTGAGCCAAGTTTTGGAGTGGAAAGAACAGTTATGGCTGTATTGTCAGAAGCATATAAAGAAGATGAAATTAACGGTGAAAAGAGGGTTTATCTCGCTTTGCCCGATCATTTAGCACCTTTAAAATTTGCTGTCAGTCCACTACTTAAAAACAAACCTGAGCTTGTCGCCAAAGCCCGTGAAGTCTATTCTGCTCTTAAGAAAATACATGGCAATGTGGCTTGGGACGACAACGGCAACATCGGTAAACGCTACCGCCGTCAAGATGAAATTGGCACGCCACGCTGCGTAGTGATAGATTTTGAAACATTAGAGGATGACACCGTAACTGTCCGCGACCGCGACACCACCAATCAAAGCCGCCTCAAGATTTCCGAATTATTAGAAAGTTAGAATTATGTATAAAAATATAAGTCCAGCAGAGTATAAAGAATTTTTAAATTTACCATCAGACTATAAGGTAGACGGCTTGTTTGTCCACGGTACATGGAATGCTGACCGAGAGGTTAGTATTTTGAAAGCGGCCTTAGACCAAACGGAACTTGCTTATGAATTAAAAAAATTTGAAGATTCTTTTTTCTTGAACTTAGGTTACGAGCTTAAAATAAATGGCAAAGTTATTTGGTTTTTTGTAATTTATGGGGGAGCTTTACTTTCAGAGTATGCTCATTTAGCGACCATCTTTGGATCTAGAAAAAATATATTAATAGGTAGCTGTGGTGGTTTGAAGAAAGGCGTATATAGTGGCGATATTATTCTGTCAACTGAGAGTAAATCAGATGGCAGTAGCTGTTTTATGTACGATAGGCAACATAGCGAACATCAACCCAGTGAGGCATCCATAAGACAGAAGCTAAAGGTTGAACTAGAGAAAAACTTTAAGGTTTTTGAGGGTCCCACCATGACTTGCCAAGCTATGCTTGCCGAGACAGAAGCTGATGTCAAGGTATGGTCAGAACAAGGTTACTACGGTGTTGAAATGGAAGCTTCTACGCTGTTCGCGGTTTCTAATCATTTCGGTGTACCGTCTGCTGCAATTTTACGAGTAGGCGATAATTTAATAGAGAACGAAACTGTCCACTCTGAGTCTTTTGCTAAGAATAAATCTGCAAGGCTAGAACAAAAGCACGTTCTAAGTAGAGCAGTAATTAGCGAATTAATAAAATAGATTAAGACAAATTTTAACTAGTTTAAAAGGCTAAGTTAGGTTAGTGGGCAAGCGGTTGAACGCTGGCGCCTAAAAACTTTTCTTAGCCTTTTTTGCACCTCCTCAGTTAGGTGGATGGTTGTGGATGTGGATGGTTGGTTGGTTGTCGTGCCGGTTCCTACGCCGACGGAAGTGCTGGCGAACAGCAAACGCAACTCCGCCAGTGAACAGCAGGGTTACGACGACGGTCCAGAATGGCTTGTTGGCCAGACCGAACCGCCACAGGTCGGCAAGTAGAAAGACGCCAACGAACAAGCTGACACTAGCAAGCGCCCAGTCAAGAACAGACTTCTTTTTGCGCGACACTAGGGCCGCGCAGACCAAAATTCCGACGGCACTGATGACGAAGTATTCCTCCATTATTAACCTCTCTAAGTTGGTAAGGTGCTGAAAAAATTATAACACACAAATACTATAATATTGACAAAATACAAAAAAAGTGTATAATGTATAGTACAGTTTGAAAATAAAAAAGGAAACCAAAAAATGTCACTAAAAGAATTATTAAGAGAAGCAAACGGCCCAGAAGCATACGAAGAACTAGCAAGAGTAAGAAGCGAGCGAAAATATTCGACTTATGAACTAGAGTTAATGGAAAGAATAGAAAAAGCCGATCACAATGGTGACGGTGTTTTAGATCCAGACGATTCGTTAGAGCTTCATCATGGAAATATCCCAGAGCAAAGAAACCCAAAAGACGAAAAATAAATTATAATCGAGAAAAAGATGGAAACTTATGGTTATAAGAATAAAGAGCCCAAGCAAGTATTTATAGATATTGCAGTGCCGGCAGATGCTGAAGAAATTGATAATATAATGAAAGATACTTGGCGGGCAATTTATCTATCGCCAGAAAACGGAGTCAGCCAGCAGTGGCTGGATGAAACGGCTGAAACATTCAGCTCGGAATATATAGTTGAAAAGTTAGAAAACAATAAAGATAACCCGAACCATCTTTTTATATTAGCTAGAGCTCCAGACGGCCAAATGTTAGGTTTTTTACAAGGCATAAAAGAGCCCGAGTTTAATGAGCTTCGGTCAATTTATTTGTCTACCGACCAAATTGGCAAGGGAACTGGGGGCTTACTTATGCGCCATTTTCTTAATTGGGCAGATAGTACTAAACCCAGCCACTTAGAAGTGGCTTCATATAACAAAAGGGCAACTGGTTTTTATGAACGGTATGGTTTTAAGAAAACAGATGAAAAGATAGAAAAATTTTTAGGTGTGATACCCCAAACTCGCATGGTCCGCCCACCAATAAAATAAACTCTATTTTTTTAGAAACTGAACTATAGAGTTTTGTAAATGGGTTCATAGTGTCCAAATTGTATTAACATAATCTTTATTGTAAAATTACAGGTAACGGTAATAAAAGGAAAAATTCAACATGGAAGAAAATAATGAGCAAGCTCCGCAGCAGCCTAACCCAGAATATCAACAACAATTCCAACAACAAGCAGATATTTATAATGAACAAGAAAATACAGATTATAAGTCAGATTTGGGTAACCGTTCTTTTACTGAAAAAATTATGTTCACAAAACCTGAACCGCCTATTGAAATGACTGCAGTGGACATGGCCCATGAGGAGGCGCTAACGGTAGATTCTGTTATAAATAAGGCGGTTGAAGCTGGCTCGGAAGATACGCCTCAAGAAATTGCCGAAACCGTTTTAACTAGTAAAGAATTCGGCCTAAAAACACCTGAAGAGCTAGAGAGAAGGGAACGGTTACTTAGAGACGGAACCGAAGCAGTGGCAAAAGTTTATAGCGCGGACATAGATGAATCTTGGGAAGAAGTTGGAAGAGTAACTAGGAAAATGAGCCCTGAAGATGCTGTTCAAATGCGGATGGCACTAAGAGAACTAGTTAGTGACTATATTGAAACTTGTATTAAGGCTGGTGACAAAGAAGACCTAACTAAGATTGCGTTAGAAAATAGCATAGACGGTATCGGCGGAGTAGAAGCTTACAAAGATTTTCCAAGAGAAATTATTAACTTAGAAGCTTTTCAGGGCAAAATGGCTGGGCACATCGAAGATGGCACAAGAAGACAAGGATATACTTTTGAGTCAAACGCTGTGTTAGTTAGAAGCCGAGCTGAAACGGTGACATCTAATGGTCTAATGGAGCAAGAAGCCCTAAAAGCAGTCATTGAGGGCGAAGTTGTTCAGGCGTTTTGCCAAACAGGCATCGAAGATGGCACAAGAAGACAAGGATATACTTTTGAGTCAAACGCTGGGTTAGTTAGAAGCCGAGCTGACTGGGTTAGAGATCAACACCTCATGACTGATGAAATAATAGATAAGGTTATTAAAAGTCAGACAATCCAGGAATTTTGCCAAACAGGCATCGAAGATGGCACAAGAAGACAAGGATATACTTTTGAGTCAAACGCTGTGTTAGTTAGAAGCCGAGCTGAAACGGTGACATCTAATGGTCTAATGGAGCAAGAAGCCCTAAAAGCAGTCATTGAGGGCGAAGTTGTTCAGGCGTTTTGCCAAACAGGCATCGAAGATGGCACAAGAAGACAAGGATATACTTTTGAGTCAAACGCTGGGTTAGTTAGAAGCCGAGCTGACTGGGTTAGAGATCAACACCTCATGACTGATGAAATAATAGATAAGGTTATTAAAAGTCAGACAATCCAGGAATTTTGCCAAACAGGCATCGAAGATGGCACAAGAAGACAGGGATATACTTTTGAGTCAAACGCTGTGTTAGTTAGAAGTCGAGCTGATACCGTAACGGCATATGACCTAATGGAAAAGGCTAAGGCTGATGCAATTACTCAGGCGGCCTTAGATAGCATGCGACGATAGTAGTTTAGTAATTATATAAAAACATTAACATAGAATTTTTAGCTTTTTGCGAATGATATTCGCATTTTGCCATGGATTTTATAAATATAGTTATTATTGCTATTAGTGAATTTTTGGTAGCAATATTTAGTTCGGTTGCCCAAGGTGGAGGTAATTATATAATTCTTCCGCTAATGCTAGGCGTTGATGTTACGCCAGTTGCTGCAAGCGCAGCCTTAACGGTATCTAACCTAGGCTTTAGTAGTGGAAACATATTAGGCCTAAAAGGGGTACATGTAAAAGATAAGCAAACCTTGTTAGTCTTAATGGTGCTTGGTAGCCTGACAGGCCTAGGTGTTCCGTTCATATTGGCTCATATGAGTAGCTATTTATATAGCTTAATAATAGGAATATTCATTATTTTAATTACCCCTATTATGCATTTTAAGCCTTTTGGCATAGAAAGCACCGAAACTACCAATAAACAAAAAATAAAAGGTTACATGTTACTGGCTCTAATTTTTGTGGTTGCCAGATTTACGCTAGGAGTAGGGGCTTTATTTACTTATGTGCTGAGTCGTTACTGTGGTCATAGCGTTATAGAAGCTAACTTAACTAGAAAGGTCGCTGGGCTTGTTGGTAGCAGTGTAACTGCGGTTGGTGTAATAGTTGCTGGTTTTGTTAATTGGCCAATAACTATTAGTTTGACAGTTAGCTCAATTTTGGGTGGTTACATTGGTGCTAGAATTGTCGTGAAAAAAGGTAACGCCTGGACGGCTAAAGTGCTTTCTATAACTATGTTGGCTAGCGGTGTTATACTTATATTTACAAGCTTAAAATAAAAGCAAAGAGTAAATATAGAGCAAGTAAGGTTCTGATATTAAAAGGAATACAATATACATACGAGAAATGAAACTAGAAGATGTTGACGCTGTAGACAGGGTGAGACAAAATTCTTGGGTAGATAGCTACGAAAGTAAAGAGTACGCTGTAAGCCCTGACTTAATTAATGATTATTTTGCTTACCGCCGGAAAAAACAGAATAAAGCCGAAAAACTGAATAGAATTAAGGCTGAACTAGATGACATAAATGCATACACCAAGGTAGCAACTAGTGAAGATGGGCGAGTTGTTGGAATGATTTTTGGCAAAAAAAATTCAGCCACCGAAGCCACTTTGGGAGCTTTGTACTTAGAACCTAGCTATATTGGTAAGGGTAATGGTAGGTTGCTTATGGACGGTTTTATAGAATGGCTAGGTAAGGGTGTGGAGTGTGACTTGTTTGTGGTTAACTATAATGAGCGAGCTATAAAGTTTTATGAAAAATATGGTTTTGAAATAGCAAGCACGGAGCCAGCCAAAGAGCTGCACTTAGATGACAGCCACCCCTTAGTGGCTAAAATGTTAGTAATAAAAATGATTAGGCAAGGTTAGCAAAAAAATGAGTAAATTTAATAGTAATTTTGTGCCAGAAGTAAGAATTCTATTTTCTGATCTTTTGTACTATAACGAATCACAGATTTTGGCTAAAAATTATAAAAAACATGTTAAACCTATAGATTTTTGTAACAATAGAATTAAAGAGTATAGAGACGCATGGGAGCCGAAGCAAAAAACAATTTTGCTAGGCATGCAAGATATTTACAAGCTAAATTTTTATCGTCCGGTTATAGATTCGATTGTTGCGCCGTTTTTTGCACCCATGAGCATTCCAATTATTTTAAATTTTAGGTCAGAGCCCGATGCCTTTATTGATATTCTGACTCACGAACTTTTTCATAATTTATTCAACGATAATCATAAAGTAAACTACCTAACGAGACATAATTTACTGAATGCATGGAAGGACCTTTTTGGTAAAGACATCGAGCCAAAAGTTTTGGTTCACATTATGGTTCATGCTGGGCTCAAAGCAATTTATTTAGATGTTTTGAATGAACCTTACAGGCTAGAAAGAGATGTGAGCGAGTGCCAACAGTGGCCAGCATACAAGGCGGCTTGGGACTATGTTGAGCAGAATGGTTACAGGGAAATCAACCATACAATTAGAAATTTGTATCAAAAATTCAGTTGAACTTCAGGTTGGAGGAGCATAGTGCGTAGACAGAGAAATGTAACTCTCTAGAATCGTAGGAATTGTGAAAAAAACGACAAGTTTAACTGTGCTGAGTAGTTTAGCGGTAATTGCTTTAGTGGCTTCTAGCGCTAGTGTCGTTCAAGCAAGAGGCAGTAATGGCAATGGAAACGGTATGAACGGAAAAAATCGACAACAACAAATTGTTCAGGCTGACGTTAATGAATCCCAGAAAAACACGGCTAGCTATATGCTAGAAGAAGAAAAATTAGCCCACGACCTGTACAGCGCCTTTTATGATAAATGGGGAACTAAAATTTTTAGTAACATATCAAAGAGCGAAACCAAGCATCAGCAAGCAGTTAGCAGGCTTCTCAGCTCGCTAGGTGTTAATGTTACTGTATCTGACAAACAGGGAGTTTTCACGAACTCAGATTTGCAAGCTTTGTATAACAAATTATATGCAAAAGGTATGACCAGCCAAAAAGATGCGCTCGAAGTTGGCAAAATTGTCGAAGAAACTGACATTGCTGACCTAAAAGATGCTATTTCGAAAAGTACTACCGATGCAGAAAAAAATACTTATAACCGTCTGCTAAAAGGGTCTAATAATCACCTAAAAGCTTTTAACAAGCAACTCAATTAAACTAGAGTAAAGTTGCAATATTTGTAGTATGAGCATTATTATGTTTTAATTACTTCGTTATGATGTCAGATTTTCGTAAGCAAAACAACCTCAGAACTAGTAGGGTATTTAACAATACTTTAGCTAGCCTAAAAGATCAGAAAGTACTAGGCTATAAACAACCTTTAGACGAAGTTTATGCCGATTTGCATGAAGATAAATATTTTTATCAAACTTTTGTTGGGCAAAGAGATTATGCCAGAAAATATCCGGTACCATTGACTGTGTACGGTGTTTTGCGCGGTCAAGGAAAACCTGGTTTGAAACCTATAGAAATTGAGATAAACCGAAATGTACAGCAGCCTGAGCAATATAGTTTTCTTCGAGAAGTGCTTGAGTACGAAGAAGGTCAAGACAAGAATTTGCAAGCTTATATACATAGTAGTCTGGGTCAAACTGCCCTCAGAGAAGTGCCTCTGCCAAGAGGATTATTTGCTGCGCTCGAAGTTCAAAATACTCAAAGAGGAAAACACAAAGAGGCTGTTTTATTCGTCCCCAAGTCAGTTATTTATAGTATTAAACCCATAAATGAATCTCTACAAAATTTAGCTCAAATGAGAGGATCAAACTCCGACAGATTACAACAAACTAATTTCGATTTTGAAAAACTCGAAGTGGTAGCATCTAAGTTAGCTTTGAGTGCAATATATAATGCTTTCAGGCCAAAATTGGTGTAAAATATTTAGGTTATGAAGACTTTAATTGTAGATGTTCGGGAACCAAGTGAATTTGCCAGAGGACATGTTGAGGGTGCTGTTAATATACCTCCAAGCCAACTAATGGCTGGTGCACCTCAGCTAAATAATGTGCCAAAAGATACCCAAATTATTCTTTATTGCTTAAGTGGCTCAAGAAGCAACTCATCTATGCGCTTTTTGCAGGCCATGGGATTTACAAACTTAGTTAACGGCATAAATAAAGACCAAGTCAACAAACTGCTAGGTAGGTAACTTTTTTGACAAAAATAGTCTCTAGAGGTGTATAATCTGTTCATGATAACAGCCAACAGAGAACAACTGACAGTCATTGAAGGCTTGACGGTTTTCAATGAAGAAATAGCAACAATAGAAAATAAGTCTGAAGCAGATAAATTAGCCCGAGTGGCTATTAGTATGTTTAGTGAACAAGCGGAGCAAGCTTTTTTAAGTGATGAATATTTGTTCCACTCGTTAAGCTCATTTGTGCTGAAACAAAATCCAGAAACAGGTGCCTTGTCTCAGTGGCGATTTGGCGAGCTTTTACATGCAGGAGGCGCAGTTGGCATTGGTTATTTGTCTACAGTGAAAGACGATATTAGGTCGCTTAGCTTACAAGTAGATGCGGCTGGGATTGCTAAACCACCAGCTAATGAAAACACTGGACCCTTTTTATGAAAAAGTCAGTCTACCAATTGAATCGATTATTGAAATAAAGGTAGTTGAATAAGTGTCTAAAGAGAATAACAAAAAGCCGACAAAAAATTGGCGAACCATAGCAACAATTTTAGCGAGCATATTAGCGGCAGGTTTCATTTTGTGGCAAAAAGATTCAATTATCAAAAGTTTCGACTATATAAAGCAGGCGAGCCCAGAGTGGCTAGCCCTAGCTGTAGTTTTTCATGCACTGTCGGTAGTTTCTGCGGCTGCTGTTTATTGGCAAATTAGTCTGCGAAAAACAAAGTATTATAATTTGTTAGTTTGCCAAGCAGCTAGTTTATTTACTTCTAGGGTTACACCCGCTGGTGTTGGCGGTTTGGCTACAATGGGCAAAGTCTTGCAAAATTCTGGCCATAAGGCGGCAGAAATTGGCTTAGTTTTAAGCGCCAATGCTATTGTCACTTTTCTGGGTAACGTTGCGCTGACGCTGTTTGCTTTACTTATTTCGGGTCGGTCACTAGCCGAAGGTTTTAAAATACCTAAATTTATATTTTTAATACCTTTATTTGTAATAATTATAGCAATCATCGTCTACACTGTTAAAAGCTTTCGAACTAAGGTGACTAAACTCATTAAAGATATGATTAATACTTTGGGAGAATATAAAACTAAGAAAAAGAACCTATTTTATGGTTTTTGCTTTGGCGTATTAACTACTTTTGGCTACATGTTGGCTCTGTGGGCGGCAGGTAATTCAATGGGGGTTCATTTATCTTTCATAGCTACTATTGTGACGATATCTCTAGGCACACTCGGAGCGAGTGCTACGCCACTTCCAGGTGGAGTAGTAGGTGCAGAGGCTGCCTTAGCCCTAACTATGACGCAGTTTGGCGTACCAACTGAGCAAGCCTTGGCTGTCGCATTTGTTTATAGGTTCATAACCTACTGGCTGCCAATATTACCGGGTTACATTATTACCCAGTATGCACTGAGGCGCAAAATACTTTAAAAAAACTTTTTGGTAAAATAAAAAAATAGAGTATCTTGTAAATATGAGTGAATTTATGGGTTCTGAGAGCTATTGGGATTCAGACATAGAAACCGCTTTAACCAAAGAAGATGTTAAGGATTTTTCAGAATATTTGAAGGATATAGCTGCTGTTGTCTTGGAAGAGATGATTGACTACTCTATTGTACCGGGTTCTGTAAGTAGGCGACTAAGTAGCGGACGATTACAGCTTGAAATAAGCGAGGATATAGACTGGCTAGACGAGGCAAGAGATCTTGTCGATAGTTTCAATACTCAAATTTGCATCAGCGAGGTAGAGGACCTGAAGCAACACGACTACTATGAATATTTGCTTATATCACATACGGTATACGTCGAAAATGGCCAACTTAACTACAGATTGAACCATTATCTCATAAATGAGTTCGATGGAGCTTGCAATGAAGTAAAAGATCTGCCAGATAAGACCCCTGGGAAATTGAAAAAAATGAAAAAGGCTGAAAAACGGGCTTTGTCGGACATAAAAGAGTCCGAGCCCGTGCCTAGTTGAGAAAGGTTACAATACCTTAGTAAGTTAATTGACAAGGTTGTTGAAGAACATGTTGGTTCTGATGCTGAAGACGAGTAATGTAGAATAAATTAATGAACAGAATTTTACCGAAAGAATATAGGCTTGTTCCTAAAAGCGCAAAAAAAGTATTTGCAGGCGAAATATTCGATATTTACCAATGGAATCAACAGATGTATGACGGCTCGTTAGGGAAGTTCGAAATGGCGAAACGAACCGACACTGTTCAAGTACTAGGTATTGATGGCCAGTCACTAATTGTCCTGAACGAACAACAGCCAGACGGCACTAAAAGAGACTTTGGATTACCTGGTGGGCGGATTGACCCTGAAGATGCCAGCCCGCTAGACGCCGCAAAAAGAGAAATGCTAGAAGAAACTGGCTATAGTTTTAAAAACTGGAAGTTGCTAAACGTCAGACAGCCTCAACGCAAAATTGAATGGTTCGTCTATTTATTTGTGGCCTGGGAGTTTGTTGGTATACAGGAACAAAAAATAGATGTAGGCGAGAAAATTAAAGTTGTAAAAACGGACTGGCCGACATACCTAAAAAAGGGTAACCCACCGACAATTTACGAAAATAATCTTACAGAGTATAAAAACCTAAGTGGCCTAATAGAAGCGCCAGAGTTCAAATAAAAGCGATAGACTAATACATAACGAGTTATAAAAATTTTAAAAATTAACTAAGTTCTGGTTCAAACGGGTTAGTTAAATCGTCTAGGTCACCGAAGTTTTGTTTATCTTGGAGGGCAGTATAAATAGAGTCGATGGCGTGTTGTTCTTGCTCAGAAATTCCATCTACGCTGTCGGCGGTGGCGTTTGCTATATGTAAAATCAGGTCCTTAAATGGCTCTAGCTTAGAAGGGTCTTTTTTTCTTAGTATGTCGAGCGATGCGTCTATGGCTTGCAGAACAGGCACTTCCATAGCACCGGCACTTCTTGGTAAGTAGTCTGGTACTCGACTTTTAAAATCTTCTTCATCGCACAGCTCGCGAAAAAATTTATCTCTGTTGTTTTCTTCATGATGATTAATTATATTTTCGGCAGCTCTTTTAGCCTTCCAGCTTTCAAAAAAGTTCGGTGTTAGTTTTCTGACAAAAAAACCTGTACCAATAACAGCGGTTTGCATAGTGTTCCATTCTGGGTAGGTATAGTCTGCTCTGGTAGTGCTCATTACATAAAAGTATAAACCAATATAACTATAGGGAATGCACATTTTTAAAATTACCGAAATTTGGTCATAATATAGTTATATGGGAAAAAAGCGACTACATAAAGAAGAAATAATAAAAATAGAAAAGCTCGTTCACGGTGGGCAAGGTCTTGGTGAGGCAGAAAATGGTAAAAAAATTTTTGCTTGGGGAGCATTGCCGGGTGAAACAGTAAAAGTTAAAGTAGTAAAAAATAAAAAAGACTGGGCAGAAGGCTTCGTTGTAGAGATAATTGAGGCTAGCCCAGATAGAATTGAGCCTGAAGAATCAAACATATATTTAGCAACAAGCCCGTGGCAGATTTTGAACTACGAAGTCGAGGGTCAATATAAGCAAACAATACTTGCAGAAACCTTCAGACGAGAGGGCTTACAAGTAACATGGAAAGAATTTTACCAGCCAGCTCAGGCCTTAGGTTACAGAAACAAAATGGAATATAATTTTTGGTATTTTACCGAAACTAAGCAGGTTAGCTTGGCTTTACACCAAAGAGGAAGCCACCAAAAAATTGCCGTTAAAGGCAGTATGCTAGCGACTGAGGCCATAAATGAAGCTGGCCAAGCGCTAATTAATTACATAAATGACCAAGGAATTGAGTCTAGACCTTTAAAAAGCGTTATACTCCGTAGCGACCAGTCTGGAAAGGTTGGCATCTGCCTATTTGTAAATGACCCTGGTGTTGCCTCTGCTTTTAGTGGTTTTGAATACCCAAATTCTATCTTTGAAATAATTTATTCTAACCCTAAAAGTCCAGCATCTGTAACGACAGAGGTTTTAAAAGAAAGCAATGAAACTTTAGTAGATAGTTTACTAGGAAAGAGGTTTAAGTATTCAACGAGGTCATTTTTCCAGGTTAATATTCCGGTTTACGAAAAAGTTTTAGAAATAATTGCTCGTGAAATAAAACTTACGAGCATTAAAAAGGTTGTAGATTTATATAGCGGGGTAGGAAGCATCGGGCTTAGTGTAATTGGCGACAATCATGACCTAACTATGGTAGAGACAAGCCAAGAAAGTACCGACCAAGCTAAAATCAATATGTTAGGTAGAAAAAATTGCCATGTCGTAACCACCACGGCCGAGGCGGCTTTAGAATATATAACAGGTAATGAAGTAATTGTTGTCGACCCGCCCCGAGTTGGTTTACATAAAAAAGTCACCGAAAAACTACTGGATGCCAAGCCACCAAAAATAATTTACCTAAGTTGTAATCCGGCCACTCAAGCTAGAGATATAAAGGCACTAGTTAATGGTGGCTATGAAGTCGTTAGCGCCCAAGGCTTCAACTTTTTCCCTCGAACCCCCCATATAGAGTCTCTGGTAGTTCTAAAAAAGCATAATAATTAGTAAAATTCGCTATTTTATACCCCAGGGGGTTTAAGGTTAAGCTAAAACTTGCTATAATTATAAATACCATTCTCTACACCCTAAGGAGAAAAAATGATTAAGCTGTTTGCACGTGTAACCCACGTACTCAGCAAGTCATCTTCGGTGGACATTGCGGCAAAGCGCGACGAACAGCGCGCTCAGTCAGCGATTCACCATGCACACTGGCTGATTGTAACTCAACGGCCGTACCGCTAAACTAAGCGGAGTTGTGTGCGACCTCAGAAAAGGTGGGAGCCTACAACAGGCTCCCACCAAAAGGAGAGTGAAAAGTATAACTTCGGCCACAGCGGCTTTCTTGCTAGCGGTGTTAACACGCCCTGGCACAAAAACTGAGCCCGTGGCCTTTCACCTAGTATAATACCAACTTTCTTGTAATTTAATCGAAAACATGCTATAGTAATAGCATAAATCAGTAAACAAAAATGTCAGAAAATCAACACAACCAAATACCTCAGACGGAGGCTACAACTCCTCAGCTATATAACTGCATTGAAATTATTACCGAAACGGTTAAAAGTGATGATTACATTTTGAATAGACTAAATAATTTGCAGGCAACTGATATGCAAGATGAGCCCGAAGCCATATATGGTTCTGGGCACAGTATAAGTGCTTTCATAACACCTGAAGTTAAAATCTATTCAGACGCCATGCTTTTGTCAAAGCCATACCATTTAGACGATGAGTCAATTTACTACGACTTACCAGAGGCGCTCAAGCTAGTTAAGCAAAAATTTGATAATGAATCTGAGCTTACTCCAGAAGATAGGGCTTTTAATATTGCTCTTTACGCAGTTCACTATGTGCAGTTCAAGTATTTTAATAACACGGTCGGTGGTAGCCCAAAAGATAGGGCCGGCCTAATGGCTGACATTCTTGACCTAGATGAAGTCGATTTTACTGACGACGAGGCAATTACTGAAGAAAAAAAAGTGTCTATAAGGGATTTGAAAAATAATGCCATGTGCATGGAGAGGGCAGCAGTCTGTCATAATTTATTTGTTTACTTAGGAATAGATTCAGTACTCAAAATTGGTGATCTTACTGTTAATGACAACAATGAAAACAGTGAATTTCATGCGTGGGTAGAAATCAAAAAGGCCGATGGTACAGTTTATATTTTTGACCCGCAGAACCCACATATAGTTACAAATGAACATGGCCAGCTAGTTGGAGCGAAGCCGTTAGTCTTCAAGATTTCAGATGCTATGCATGTGTCTACTCAATGGACTCATAAGAATGGACAAGGAGATGTCATTAGGTCTAACAATCTGTTATATAAAAACTAAACTAGCAAACTAATAGGTAGTATAATTTAGGTTAATGGCTAAAAATAAGTTTTATTGGGGTGCTAGTACGGCTGCTCATCAGGTAGAGGGTGGGTTAGTTAACCAGTGGACTCAGTGGGAACTGGCTCATGCTCATGAACTAGCTAAAACGGCTAGGTCTAGACTTAGTTACTTACCTAATTGGCCAAAAATTAAAGCCGAAGCAACCGACCCTAATAATTATGTGTCTGGCGCTGGTGTAGAGCACTTTAAAAGATTCCAAGAAGATTTCGACCTACTAACACAGCTTAATTTGAACAGCTTTCGTTTTACCATTGAATGGTCCAGGCTAGAACCTAATGAGGGCGAGTGGAATGAAAGTGCTTTTAGGCACTACAAAAACTACATTTTGGAACTAAGAAAAAGAAACATCGAGCCATTTTTAAATATTTGGCACTGGACGGTACCTGTTTGGTTTGCCGAAAAAGGTGGTTTTGCAAGTAGAGCAAACCTTAAATATTTCGATAGATTCATTCAAAAAGTGACCAGCGAGTTACTTGATGAAGTCAAGTTTGTAATTACGCTAAATGAACCAAATGTTTATATGGGCATGAGCTACAGCGATGGCGTTTGGCCACCTCAAGAGAAAAATCGTTTTAAAGCACTTTGGGTTTACAACAATCTGAAAATTGCCCACAAGCGGGCCTATAAAATTATAAAAGCTCATAAACCGGCTGTTCAAATAGGGGTTGCCCAGCAAATTGCCAACATCCAGGCTTTTAGACCTGACTTTTGGCTAGACGAGTTAGTAGTTAAAATTATGCGTTACGGTTGGAACTGGTGGTGGCTTAATAGAATAAAACGGCAAATGGATTTTGTGGGTGTTAATTATTATTTCACCGACTACTACAAAGGTTTCCAAAAAATTAACCCGGCTAAACCTGTTAGCGACCTCGGCTGGTACATGAACGCCGCCGGAATTTTGCCATTATTGCAACGCATTGCCCATCATTACCCTGGTAAGCCAATAATTATTACCGAGAACGGGGTGGCCGATGCAGACGATAAATTCCGCAAAGGCTGGTTGGCTGAGACTATGGAGGCTATTGAGACAGCTCAGTCACAAGACATACCAATTATTGGTTATTTGCACTGGAGTTTACTCGACAATTTTGAGTGGGCCTACGGCTGGTGGCCCAAGTTTGGTTTGGTAGAAGTGGATAGGGCTAACGGTATGAAAAGAACCATCCGACCCAGTGCCATTTGGTGGGCAAGCTACATACATAAAAACTATATTGACTAAAAATCTATTTTAGTGTAAAATATAACAATATAAATCGAAAATAAAAAATGACATGCACCGACCTTGAACCACAATCTAGTAATGTTACCGAAATAAAGACAACGAACGATATCGGAACTCATATTACTCTTGATATGGAAAGTGCCCATAACTCAGAGAATACCCATAAAGTATGCTTAGTTGTTGGGGGGTTCTTATCTACTGCAGATACTAACAGTCCTTTTAGGAGGGCATTTGTTGAGGAAGCAGGAATTGACACGGCAACTATGGACTACTCTGAAGTTCCTCTTAGTAAAACTCTTAGAACAGACGAAGTTAGAGTAGAAGATGTAGAGGCGGCAATTAGAGCGTTAGGTGAACTTAAGTCAGAGATAATAATAGTTGCACATTCAATGGGGGCGGCCATTACCCTTGATACTGTACTTCAGCTTGACGGCGAGTTAAGAAGTAAAATTAAAGCAATTGTAATGGCTAATGGCGCTGGGCTCATAGAGGACGATGGTTTAAAAATTTTAGCTAGGGTCGCGAAGGCATACAAAGATGGAAAAGAAAGTGGTAAGGGCTTTGGAGAAAAAGCGTTGGGGAAAAAAAGAACAATTAGGAGCTTAGCATCAAAAGCAATTAGGTTAACCGCTGACGCAATTAACGCAGCACGCAATAAATCGATACGCGAGATTGAGCGTCTAGCAGATTTAGGTATTCCTGTAATTAATATAGTTTCTCAGTATGATACTGTGTTCCCCGATGAGCTTGTTCATGAATCTGTCAAAAACTCACCATTTTATGCTCAGGCATCGATGGTTGGTGCTAGTCATTTCACGCCATCTGAAGAGCCCCAGAAATTGGCTAGAGTCGTGAAGGGAATGTTAGGTTAGCTCAGTTCTTAGTAGTGGCGACATAAAGAAAAAAGCGTTAGAGAAATGACTTGACAAAAAAGCTAATAAGTAGTATAATTGTTGATTATGGAAAATATTAGCACTCAAGATGCAAAAACAGGTCAAAGTCGACAAGATGTCATTGATCGCATAACAGAATCTAGAGCTTATAAATTATCACCAGCTTTTGCCGCATTAGTAATGGCCGGCGTAGTGGCTATTGGTATTGGCAAAGGGTTGTCCGATGAGAGCAATCACCCCCCTACAAAGCCAGATAAGCAAGTTACTGTAGTAATCGAAGACCCAGGTCAATAAAGCGAGAAATATCATGAATTTATATTACACCGATACACCAATGGGTGGTTTTTTAGGTATGCTTGATTTTTTGTGTGTACTCATGGTGAAACTTTTTTATCAACCAAACAACTACCTTAAAGTATCCAAAACTCTTGACAAAGGTAGCCAGGAGGCGTATACCAGGTGCTATATAAGCAAAGGACACAAAAATGTCAGCTGAAAAAATTGAAAATCAACCGGTTTTAGGAGTAATTGAAGTAAGCCCGCCAAGAATTGACACCGAGCCGGGAGTGCCGATCGATGTTTTACAAGAATTGGAAGAAACATTTGCTGAAGCATCTGCTGGTATAATTGACTTAGTAGAGCCGAAAGTAGTTGAGGCAGAAAATGAGTTCGATAAAGTGGCAGCCTATTACGATTGGCAAAAACGATGTCAGGAAGCTCGGGCTCTTGGTATTGATGAAAATAGTAGTTGGCGAGACATCGAAGCCAAAAAAAGAGAAAATAGCAGAGTGCAAGCTGCTAAAAGCTTAGGTTTGGAGGCAACTGCCTCATATTGGGAAATTGCTTATCACCAAGACATAGCGAGTAAGCGTAGATTTGCAGAACAACAAAAACGGGGCATACCTGATGAAAAAGACTGGGTTGTTCCTGACCAAGATAAACTACGACCTGAATTAGCAAGTAGGATTACAGAGATATATAAAAATTACAATAAACCCAGTAGAACTCGATACGAGGAATAGAAAAGGCTCAAGTATCAAGCCGTTCGTCATATTTTTAAGTATAATAGCTACCAATGCCTAACTTAATTGATCCGAAGATAGCGGTTATTGGTGGCGGTACTGGTAGTTTTACTATTTTAAGTGGGCTTAAGCATTATTCTAAGAATATTTCAGCGATTGTGAATATGGCTGACGATGGAGGCTCTACGGGTCAATTAAGGGACGAACTGGGGGTTTTACCGCCTGGGGATGTTCGCCAGTGCTTGGTGGCTTTATCTAACTCACCTAAAATGAGAGATCTTTTTAATTATCGGTTTGACAGCGGAAGTTTAGATGGTCATGCTTTTGGCAACCTATTTTTAACAGCTCTCGAAAAAATGACTGGTAGCTTTGCCGAAGCAATTGATGTTGCTGATGAAGTTTTGAATGTTCAGGGTAGAGTTATCCCAGTAACACTAGACTCTGTTAAGTTAGTCATGAAAACTAAAAATGACGCAAAAGATATAATTGGTGAGTACCAAATAGGCAACATGAACTTTAACCTTAGCCAAAAGCGACCAAAACTCGAGTTAGCACCTAAGGCAAAATTAAATCCAGAGGCTAAGAAAGCATTATTTGACGCAGATATGATTGTTATTGCTCCGGGTAATTTGTATGGGAGCCTGGCACCTGCTTTGCTAGTAGATGGTATGGCCGAGGCCTTAACGATGGCAAAAGCAAAAATTATTTTTGTATGTAATTTAGTAACAAAACCGGGCCAGACCGATGGCTTCATGGTTGATGATTTCGCTAGCGAACTTGAGCGATTTGTAGGAAAGCAATTTATTGACTTGGTTCTTTTTAATACCGAGGAACCGAGCAAAAATCTGGAAGCAAGGTACATAAAAGATGCTGAGTATATGGTTGGGTATAGCCTATTAGCTAAAAAGAGCAAACATTATAAAGTCAGGGGCTCTAATTTACTCGCAAAAGAGCTACCTAAGACTAATTCCGCCGACAAGATCCAGCGCACAAGGTCTTACATTCGTCATGACCCCGATTTAGTAGCCAGAGAACTTATGAATATTTACGGAGAATGAATTGTTTTTGACAATAGTAATTCACGGGAGTAGGCTAGGGGTATAGTAAATTTAAAAAAAAGGAGACAAAAATGACGACCATGGCACAAAAATTTGAGCTTAGTCCAACAACTACACACGAAAGGTTCGAAGCCATTGTGGCCGGCCTTGGTAATGTTGCTGGTCGTGCAGCTCCACTAACAAAAGAGGAGCTCCGAGCCTTAGATAATGAAAGAGAAGACGCACGGTATCATCAACTATTAGGTGATATTGTTTTGTCAGTTAACTAGTTTATTAACTGTATATTTGCAGTATATGCTCCTTAAGTTTTTAAGGAGCATATTTATTTAAAACGCTATATATGGTGTTTAATGAACGAGTTACGAACGAAATGTGGAAAACAGACTAAGAAGAAGCACGATTTTTGAAAAAAGTACTTGCAGTGGGTAATTGTGGGTAGTATGATGTTGTCAGTGGGTAGCAGTGGGTAACACCACCACAAAACAAAAAACCACTAAAAAGCAGATTTAATAAAATGGCCACCGTAGACTATTTCGAACGAAAGCTTGACGACAAGCGAAGGCTGACAATTCCAGCCGAGGTTCGAGATGAGTTCAAAAGCGGTGTAGTCGTGACTCGCGGCTTTGGCAATTATCTGCACATGTACTCACAAGTCGTTTGGGAACAAAAAGTAGAACCCGAACTAACAGGCCACATTCTCGACGAGAAGGTAGCCGACTTAAATGTACAGTTTCGCACCGGAAAGGTTGCGAGTGCTCTAGATGAGAAACAGGGCAGAATTACCCTGGAGCAACATCACATAGAGTATGCAGGCATTGCAAAAGAAGTTATTGCGGTCCGGGCTGGAGCCTATTGGCGAATTCAAGCCAAATAGTTTGCTTTTTGCAGTCACCTTAACAATTTAATAACAAAAACCGAATCGACTCGAGATTAGCGATTCGGTAGTCAACAGTTATTCATGGGGAACAACTATAAAGATCCCTCGTACCTTACTCAAAGTCAAAACACCTCCCAAAACTCCACCTCACACATAAGTCTCTCAAAACTTTTTAACGAAACTCCAGTTGGCATTACAAGCAAATTTTTCAAATTCGCGTTTGAATACAAAGCAGTCAACATTAAGGAATCGTTAACACACAAAAACAAAAACAACAAAAAAACAAAAAGTTGGCTACTGAATCGGTGACCTTGCAAAAACAAAAATAAAAAGTATGCATGAACCAGTATTAATTAAAGAAGTTATTTCTATACTCAAACCTCAGATGGGTGAGTCTCTATTAGACGCAACTGCGGGCTACGGGGGTCATTCGTCTGAAATTTTGAGTATAACAAATAGCTACACTGAATCGGTGCTGGTTGATCGCGACAAAAAGGCGCAAGATTACTTAGCAACCAAATTTGCTAGCAATGATATTAAGTTTATGAGGATGGACTTTTTATCAGCTGCGAAAAAGCTAGCAAGTGAAGGAAAGCAATTTAATCTGATATTAGCTGATTTAGGCGTATCGTCACCGCACCTTGACATAGCGAGTCGTGGGTTTAGTTTTAAGCTCGATGGGCCTCTAGACATGAGAATGGATCAGTCGCAAGAACTTAGTGCGTCAACCATAGTCAATGAATGGAGCGAAGAAGAGCTTAGCCGAATAATAAAAGATTATGGCGAAGAACCTATGCATCGGAGAATTGCTAAGAGCATTATTGAGGGTAGGCCTTTTGGCAGTACCGAGCAACTCGCAGAAACTATAGCTAACGCAGTAAATAAGAAGTACAGTAAGAAACATCCGGCAACAAAAACCTTTCAGGCGCTCAGAATAGCGGTCAACGATGAACTTGGTCAGCTTAGGCAAGCTTTACCTTTGTGGGTAAAACTATTAAAACCTGGCGGACGAATAGCAATCATTTCGTTTCACAGTTTGGAAGACAGAATAGTCAAAAATTTTTTCAAACAACTAGGAGGCGACCGTTACGACGCTGAACTTACAGTCTTAACTAAAAACCCTGTTACTGCTAGTGGCCAAGAATTAGTTTTCAATCCGCGTTCTCGAAGCGCAAAACTTCGGGTCGCCGCAAAAATAAAAACAACAGAAAGGACCAGTGATGCGAATTAAAATCTCTGGTCGATCGGTATCACACAAAGTACAAGTACACGTACTTTAAGTGACTCCAGCCACCTGCGCTACCTTCAACAGTAGCGCAGGGACCAAAACAAAAATAAAAACGAAAAATATAAAAAATATGACATACGGAAAAAATGTATCGCTTTCACGAGCCAGTGCGTACCAGAAAAATCGCAATGTGGTTAGCATTAGCACAAGTAGACCGTCACTCGGCCCAGTGACCAATATAATTGTTCTAATACTGGTCGCTTGCTTGCTTGGGCTAGTTTATTTGACCCAAGTAACTAAAACTAATGCTCTTGGTTATAAGGTGAGTGAACTTAGCAGTAAACAAGTCGAGCTCAAAGAAGAATATGCCAGTCTCGAAGTTGATGCTCAGCGCTTGCAAAGCCTAGACAGAATTAAAAACAGTCAAACCGCTCAAAACATGGTCGAAACCAAGCCCACAGCTTTTGTTAACAATTAACTCCATTTAAGCCTGTCTCGAGTAAGTTTAACTATTCATAGAGTAGAATGGTATAATTATAGGGTAGATGCAGTATGTTAAGCTAAATAAAAACAGCCAAAATAATTTGGACAATAACAGCGGTGCTAGTCATTTAAACGGCAGGACTAATTTAATTAAGTTCATACTAATTGGGCTTGGTTTTTTGCTAATTGGCAGGCTTTTTTACATCCAAATTATTAAACACGACTACTACCAAGGGCAGGCTCTAGCTGAACATGTCAAAAAATATGAAATACCGGCTAAGCGGGGGCTGATTTATGCCATGGACGGTGATAAAAAGGTTCCTATAGTTTTAAATGAAGATAGGTATGAAATTTATGCTGACCCGCAGTTTGTTGAAAATAAAGCTGAAGTTGCCAAGAAAGTATCTGAACTTACGGGCCTAGACAAGGTCGATATCGAGAAAAAGTTGAATAATGAACAGTCAAGATATGTAATTTTAGCTAAAAAAGTGACAGCCGACCAAAAAGATAAAATTTTGTCACTCAAAGACGAAGGGGTTGGAGCTAAAGAAATAAGTATACGAAACTACCCGCAAGGTGAATTTGCTTCGCAACTTCTAGGTTTTGTTAATGACGATCAGCAAGGACAATATGGCATAGAACAGTCTCTAAACGATGTCTTAGCAGGTAAAAGTGGCCAGTTGAAGGCAATAACCGACATCAGGGGAGTGCCACTAGCTGTTAATAACGATAATATTCAAAGACAGCCTCAAAATGGCCAAAATGTTAATTTAACTATAGATATTGGCATGCAAAAAATTACTGAAGATGCATTGGCTGGAGCAATTACTAGGACTAGAGTCTCTAAGGCATCGGCAGTTTTAATCGATGCCGACAATGGGCAGGTTAAAGCAATGGCTAATTTACCTAGTTTTAACCCTACCGATTACCAAAAAGTGACTGATGCCAGTTTGTTTAGCAATTTGGTGGTTAGTGGTGCTTGGGAGCCGGGCTCAGTGATGAAGCCACTTATACTCGGTGCTGCATTGAATGAAGGTACTTTGAACCCTACTAGTACTTATTATGACTCGATGAGTGTTCAGGTGGACGACCGAACTATTAATAATTCGTATCCCTGGGGAGCTAGAACTTATAGTGTTCAAGATGTTATTACTAAGTCTTTAAACACAGGCGCGGTTCATATTTTAAAGTCACTTGGTAGCGGTGATATAACCGATAAAGCTCGCCAAACATACTATAAATACTTAACTGACCGCTATCGTTTTAACGAGCCAACAGGAGTTGAGCAAACAGGCGAGTCGGCCGGCAAAGTTATTGGCCCAGACGAAGGTTATGGCCTAAGAGTCCGTTACGCTAATATGTCGTTTGGCCAAGGTCTGACTGTTACGCCAATCCAATTAGCTAGTGCCTATGCTAGTCTCGTAAATGGTGGTAAGTACTACCAGCCCACTTTGATAGAATCTGTAGAAAATGAAGTTAAAAAACCTAGTTTATTGAATTCTAGTGTGGTATCGCCCACGACGAGCAGTGAAGTTAAAAATATCTTAAAAACTGCTCTTGAGACCAACAATAAAGCTGCTATTAGGCCAGGTTATGCCCTGGGCGCAAAAACGGGAACGGCTGAAATTGCCGATGGTAGCGGAAACTATAAAACCGATGCCTATAATGGAGTATATGTCGGTTTTATATCTGGCCAAAATAAAACTTACATCTTACTTGTCAGATTAGATGAGCCAAAAAGCGCTCGTTTTGCTAGCTCTGAAGCAGCTACAACTTGGACTGAAATTAGCAACAAGCTACTAGATTCATATTCAATTAAACCGAACGGTAATTAGTGGTATAATTATGACTATAATAAAAGCAATATAAACACCACGTAAGCAAGGATAAGCATGAGCGATTTAGATTTTGCCACCCAAACAACGACTATAGAGGCGATTTTTTTACTGGGACTAATGGGTTTTGCTGTCAGTATGCTAATTACGCCAATTTATACTTATATATCTTACAAGTATCAGTGGTGGAAGAAGCCACGGACAACAACTTTAACTGGCGAAAAAGCAACTGAATTTCAAAAACTTCACGCAGCTAAACATAGACGTAATATTCCGACGATGGCTGGCCTAATTGTAATAATTGGCGTAAGTTTAGTTACATTAATTTTTAACTTATCTCGCGAACAAACATGGCTACCGCTGGCTGCTATGGTAGCAGCAGGGCTAGTTGGGCTGCTAGATGATTATATCAATATTAAAGGAGATGGTAAGGGAGTCGCTGGCCTGCGCAGCAAGATAAAGTTTTTGCTGGTAGCCGCCGTCGCTTTAGTTGCTGGTTGGTGGTTTTATGCTAAGTTAGACATTAATTCTTTTTACTTTCCGGGCGCTGGCGATGTCTCCATTGGCTGGTTAATTGTACCGCTGTTTATGATGGTCGTTATTTCAACTGCTAATGCAGTCAATATTTCTGACGGGCTAGATGGGCTTGCAGGAGGTTTGCTGGCTACGTCTTTTGCCGCTTATGCAGTTATCGCACTACTGCAAGGTAGAAACGGGGTTGCCGCTTTTTGTATGACGGTTGTCGGCTCGTTGCTAGCTTACGTTTGGTTCAACATTTATCCAGCCCGATTTTTTATGGGCGATGTGGGTAGTTTTGCGCTAGGTATGGCGCTTGGTGTAGTGGCCATGATTACGGACACTCTAGTTTTACTACCAATTATTGGAATTGTTTTTGTTGCAGAAGCAGGCTCGGTTATTATTCAGACTATATCTAAAAAGCTGCGGAACGGTAAAAAAATATTTCGTATCTCTCCGGTCCATCATCATTTTGAAGCAATAGGCTGGCCAGAAACAAAAGTGACGATGCGTTTTTGGGTTATAGGCCAGGTTGCTGCAGTTACAGGCTTAGTTCTAGCTATTGTTGGAGGTTTCATTTAATGAGCCAAGTCCGTCCTTATAACGGCGGAAGAAATTCATTAGTCGCCGACGAGCAATACACCAGAAGGCACCGACCTGATTTTATGCTTTTAATTTTAGCCCTCATTTTACTGGGCGCTGGCTTGGTGGTGATGTATTCAATTAGTCCAGCTCTAGCAGCCCAGGGTGGAGATGTTAGTGATAACTATTTTGTAACTAGGCAGTTTACAGCCATCATTTTAGGAGTTATGGCTTTTTTTGCAGTAGCTAAAATACCTTTGAAAAATTGGCAGAAGTGGCAAAAGCCCTTAATTATTTTGACTATCTTACTTTCGCTAGCAACCATTGCCTTCGGGGGTCTAGCAAATAGGTGGATTCAGTTTGGCTTCTTCTCGTTCCAGCCCGTTGAATTAGTTAAATTTATATTAATTATTATGCTAGCTGGTTTTTTAGCCAACCTTGCAAGGGCAGGCGACTTAAACGACTTCAAGAAGCTGAAGCCCTTAGTCATTGTCACGGCTATTTTTGCGGTAATAATTGTTGTTTTGCAAAGAGACCTAGGCTCGGCAATTGTGCTGGCGGCCATTTGTGGGGTTATGGCGTTTATGGCCGGTCTACCCATGAAAAAACTTTTAATTGCCATATTAATAGGTCTGTCTCTTATTGCCATAGCTATTTCAAGCACACCTTATAGGCGAGATAGGCTAATGACTTTTATAAGCCCAGAAAGTGACTGCCAAAACGACGGCTACCATGCCTGCCAGGCCTTAATTGCTGTTGGCTCAGGTGGTCTGATGGGCCTTGGGCTAGGTAGAAGCGTTCAGGCCTATGGTTATTTACCAGAGGCAGAAAATGACTCTATTTTTGCTATTTTTGCCGAAAAATTTGGTTTCATAGGAGTGGTAACTTTAATAGGCATTCTCGGTGCCCTACTTCTTAGAATATTAAATATTATGCAAAGAGCGCCAAATTTATATTATCAGTTGATTTGCGTCGGTGTCTTTGCTTGGCTGGCGGTGCAAGCGTTTATAAATATTGGCGCGATGGTTGGGTTACTACCTTTAAAAGGGATTACTTTACCGTTTGTTAGCTACGGTGGCACAAGTTTGATATTTTCAATGGCCGCTTTGGGCCTTGTCTTTAATGTATCTTATTATACTCATATGCGACTACCAAATTCGCCCCAAACAGGCCGAGCGAATGCTAGCGGTAATGCTCCAAGACGCTTAACAAATGCTGTTAGCACAAGGTAGCGGTAAATGGAAAATAAGCAGATTAAAATAATTGTTACTGGCGGTGGTACGGCTGGTCATGTCACTCCCTTGCTAGCAGTGGTAGACGAGCTTAAGCATCAAGCACCAAACAGTGTCATTCGCTATATTGGTCAAGGTTCTGACAGAAAGTCTAAGCAGCTTATTGAGTCTAATAAAAATATCGATAAACAGTACAATATTTTTGCTGGTAAGTTGCGTCGTTTTCATGGCCGAAGCCTTAGTTGGTATTTGAGTCACCCGAGCTTAATTTTAAGGAATATAAGAGATATCTTGTTGGTTGTAATTGGCATCTTGCAGTCACTTTATTACCTGATAGGCTGGCGACCAGCAGTTGTATTTGTAAAAGGTGGTTTTGTTGGCTTGCCGGTTGGTTTAGCGGCTGGCTTATTGCGAATAAACATCGTTACTCACGACAGTGATTCTTTACCTGGACTAACGAACAGAATACTGTCGAAATTTGCAAAAAAATCCGCTGTGGCTATGCCAAAAGAAGTTTACGCTCAGTATTATAGACAAGAATCTACCATTGAAACTGGGGTACCTGTTGACCAGAAATACTTTCATAGTAAAAGCGCTAAACAGACAGATTTATTGCGCAGTAAATATAAAATATCTAAAAATACTAAAGTACTTACCTTTGTAGGAGGTAGCTTAGGCGCAGTCCGTCTTAATGATGCCTTGCTAGCTGTTGTTGCCAAATTAATCGGAGACTCCAAGGGCTCAGTTTTTATTTTTTGGGCCACAGGAAAGCCTGATTTTAAAAGAGTTAGCAATTATATAAAGACAAATAAGCTTGATCGTTATTTTGAGCTTGCGCCATACTTTAGTGAATTAAGTGATATTTTTACAATAAGTGATGTAGTTGTCTCAAGGTCTGGTGCTACCACTATAGCCGAACTGGCGGCACTTGGACGACCAACTGTTTTGGTACCGAACCCGGTTTTAACAGGTGGTCATCAAACAAAAAACGCCAAAGTTCTAGAAGAAAAACAGGCTGCACTAGTTATCGACGAAGATGAATTATCAGAAAATGCTTTATTAATTTACGAGGCAATTAACCAACTGCTCAGCAACCATAAATTGAGTCAAAGTCTGAGCTCTAACATTAAACAATTTGCTTATCCAAATGCTGCCCAACACTTAGCCACAATAATATTAAATGAGGCTAAGTAATGAAATTTAAAAAACGATCAGACAAAAAGGCAATTGGGGAAGAACACAATAAAAGACAACGGGTTTACTCTTACTATGCAGCCTCAAGCCAGCAGCTTAATAACTATCAGCGTCAAGGAGCAAAAGACGTTAAGCACCAAACATTTAAACGACGGTTACGTCTAGTGGCTCGAAATTGGTTTTTAGTATTAGTTGGAGCAGCTGTGGCTGTGCTTGTGGTTTATTCGTTAGTTTTAAAACAGCAAGCTAGCCTGACTGTTAAGGGCACAAAATATCGTTCAGCAGAAAGCTACAGCCAAATAGTTAATGATATTTTAGGCCAAAGCTGGCTGAATGCTTCAAAAGTGACTATTAATAAAGATAATATTGCCAGTGAGATAAAAAAATCTATACCTGAGGCCAGTCAGGTAGATGTTAGTGTGCCAGTACTTGGCAGTAAGCCAGATATTAAAATAACTACCGATAGCGCTCTGGCAATTTTTTCTAATTCTGACAACCAACGTTACGTCTTGAGTGGCAAGGGAAGGGTGCTTTTGCCGCTAGGGGAGTCAACCGATAATTTGAATAAACTGCCTGTGGTTAGCAATAAAACAGGCATAAATTTAGAAGAAGGCCAGCAATTTTTAACTCCAGCTCAAGCAATAGCATTATCGAAGGTAATATTTCAGACCAATGGTTCAGATAAAGTAACTTATGAAATTCCACTTCAGCCTCAGGAAGTCTTATTAAGAGATGAATCGAGGGGTAATTACTTTGTTAGACTACTACTCGACCCAGAAACTATCGAGCAACAGTATGGTGCCTATTTAGCTACTCTTGTCAATATAGAATCTAACCCTCCTAACGAATACGTGGACGCTCGACTTGCCGATAAAGTCTTCGTCAAATAATATTTATAACTAAAAGTTGTCTTTTTTAGCATTTCCTAACAGATTAGAATTAAATTACTACCTCTTTTAAATACGAATTAAAAAAATTGACAAGCAGGCGTAGCGGGGGAGGCAGCTTAGTGAATTGCTTGAAAAATATCTCCTTAACTACGCACCAGGAGCCTATGCAAACATTAGCGCATGCGTAAAAAACTATATAAATTAACAAAACTGTGGAAAAATCAAATAATGCGTGTTCGCTTTTTGTTCACCACTTCTAGTTCGCTTTTTGTTCATATTTTTTGTTCATATTTCCCATGTAGTGCACCAGGGCCGTAGAAAAATATATATCATAATAATAAAATAGTTTTTTTGTCAAGGACTCTCTTCTGGGTTTACGGCTCAACATTTAAATAAAAATATTTATTAATAATATATAAATTGCCCTACATTTTATAAAATAGATTTATCTTTATATTTAAATAGTGCTCCCTGTTAATGCATAGGGTACTTCTAAAGATTTATTTCGGCTTTTCATCTGTTAGACACTACAATAAGACGCATAAGCAATCATCTTTACTGGCTACTATAAAGTCGTAAAAGATATATTGTGCGACATTGAC
>JAGORN010000035.1 GCA_018062805.1 Candidatus Saccharimonadota bacterium
AGCGCTGGAAATCATGGCCAAGGAGTGGCTTGGGTGGCTAGTAAAATGGGTGGTTCAGCTGAGGTATTTGTGCCAGAGGGTACTCCACAATCGAAGCTAGACGGTTTAGGTAGACTAGGAGCTAAGATTCATTTAATAGGTAGTAATTTCGACGAAGCAACAGAAATCGCTAGGCGCTATGCTGCTTCCCATGACCAGCCATTTATTCACCCATTCGATGATTATGACATTATGGACGGTCAGGGAACAATTGGCCAAGAACTAGTCGAACAGTTCAGAGAGCAGAGCTTGCACCACGACGATTTAGTTGTTTTTGTGCCAGTTGGCGGTGGCGGTCTCATAGGCGGAGTTTCTAGGAGTATAAAAGAATTAACTGACGGTCGAGTCAAAGTTGTTGGTGTCCAGGTAGAAGGTTCGGACAGCGCGGCAGTTAGTTTTGGCGTCAGTACTAGTGCACGGCAAATGCACTATGAGGGCTTTTCGCGTATTTACTCGTCAACAAGCAGGCCAGGTCAAGATGGTTCATATTGTCGTATTCAAGCAACCAGGCCAAATGAAGAAGTCGATGGAACGAGGGTTAATTTAGTTGGCGACTATTGCGCCAGAAGCATTAACCAATATGTCGATGAATTTTTGGTGGTCAGTCCACGGCTCATTGGCCAGTTTTACCGTGAAAATCCAAATTCTACCCTAGAGCCAGCTGGTGCCTTGTCTCTAGTTGGAGCCGAAGCTTACTCAAATTTACCCAGAGCATCACTACTTTATTTGGTTTCTATTGGTAGTGGTAAAAACCAGGATCCACGTCGAATACAAAATTTAATTAAAGGCCCCTAAAACTAGTTGACTAACAGAGGTAAAGCTGTTAAACTAGCAAAACTATCAACTTCAGCTTACGACCATTTTAAGAGTGTGTAGGCAAATTAACCAACGGAAGGAGAACTAGTTGAGTAATAAATACGAACTAGCCATACTTTATCATCCAGATCTAGAAATTGACCTGGACAAAGCAGCTGAAAAAGTTGCAAAAATTGTCACCGAAAACGGTGGAAAAATAACAAGCGAAGACAATTGGGGTAAGCGCAAGCTGGCTTACTCGGTTAAAGGGCATGACCACGCGGTGTATGTTTTTTACAGCGCTGAAATTCCAGCTGCTAACGTTAGAAAAATAGAATCTACTCTGAACATAACAGATGAGGTTATTAGGTTCTTAATTACTCGGCCAGACGAAAAAGCAATAGCTAAGGCTGAAGCTTTTAAAGCTAAGCGAAAAGGAAAAAAAGAGACTACTCAAGAAGCAGCAAAAAACGAATAATAACTATTTAACTGAGAAATTAGAGGGTAGACATCATGGCAAGAAGTTTTAATCAGGTTACATTAATGGGCAACTTAACCAGGGACCCAGAACTTAGAGTCACTCCAAACGGTCAAAATGTATGTAGTTTTAGCTTAGCATTGAACCGTAGCTACAAAGGCGCAGATGGTAACTGGCAAGAAGCAACCGACTATGTCGATGTTGTTACTTGGGGTAACTTAGCCGAAAGAGTGAACCAATACGTTACAAAGGGCCGACCAGTACTTGTTAGTGGTCGACTACAAAGTAGCAGCTGGGAACAGGACGGCAAAAAACGAACTAAGGTAGAAGTTGTAGCTAATGAAGTTACGTTTCTGGGTGGCCGTGATGGTGGCTCAAATAGTGGCGGTGGCCAAGAACAGTCAGACAGCCAAAATCAGTCTCAACCAGCTAAGAAAGATGTTGCCATAGATGACATCAGCGATGAACCAATCGATCTCTCAGAAATTCCATTTTAATTAACCCTAAGGAGAAATAACAATTATGGCCCGTAGAAAACAGCCAACCGGAACAATATATTTTGACTACAAAGACGTTAAGGCCCTACAAAGGTACATTAACCAATTCGGTCAAATTGAAACCAGGAAACGAACTGGTTTAACAGAAATGCAGCAGCGTCGGCTTGCAAAAGCCATTAAGCGAGCTCGGCACATTGCCTTGCTTCCTTTTGTAACTAGCAACTAAATACAATTTTATTAATGCTCGAATAAGGAGGTTAAATGGCATTTGGAATTACCGACTTAAAAAAGGGCCAGATTTTTCAGCTAGATTCTCACCCTTATAAAGTTGTTGACTACAACCAAAAAGTGATGGGCCGAGGTGGCTCAATAGTCAATGTTCGTATTAAAAGTCTCATTGACGGTAAAGTGCTGGCTAAGACTTTTAAGGGTAGTGAAAACATTGAACCGGCTGACGTTACTTACCAGACAGTTCAATATTTGTATAGCGATGATTCAAAACATCACTTTATGGACGACGAAACATACGAGCAGGTTGAAGTTTCTAAAGACATGCTCGCTGACACGGCTGGTTTTTTAAAAGAGGGCGATAAAGTCAAAGCTCAGTATTTTAACGGCCAAGTCATAAATATTGAACTACCTAAAAACGTTTATTTAGAAGTTACTTACTGCGAAGATGTGGTAAAAGGCGACACTACAAGCAGCGTTTTAAAAGATGCTACACTGGAAACCGGCATAGTAGTTAAGGCGCCTGCTTTTATAAAAACAGGAGATATAATTTCGGTTGATACCGAGACAGGAGCATATCGTGAGCGAAAAAAGTGATAGAAAACTATTTGGTCTACCAGTTGGCAAGTTCACTATAGACACATCTAAAATACCTGATGGTGGTATTAAAAATCGCCTCGAAGCTGCCAAAGGGCTTGGTAGCAATGTTTTAGACATTGTTATTGATTGGGCTAAACAGACTGGTCAAACAACTGTAGGAGCCGTAAGCACTGCACAGGAGCAAGTTTTTGAGCGAACCCGTGAATCTTTTAATGACTTAAGTAGACCTCTAGGCAGACTCGCCGTTGGTGCTCAAGACGTTGCCCGTGACCTAAAAAACATAATCTTTAAAAGCGACCAAGACGAACCCGCATTAGGTGACCGACCGACTAAACAGACCGAAACAGAGGGCTAGCATTTGTCAGCCAAAAACCGCCTCGACATAGAGCTTGTTAACAGAGGCTTAGTTTTGTCTCGCTCACAAGCCGAAAGTTATATTAAGCTAGGCAAAGTCAAAGTAAATGAAAAAGTCATTACCAAGCCTGGCTATTTTGTAAAAGCGGACTCGGTTATTAAGCTGTTTCAGGCCGAGCAATTTGTTAGCCGAGCTGGCCTTAAGTTAGCTTCAGCTAGTGTAGCGCTAAATTTAGACTTCACAGCTAAAACAGTTTTAGATGTTGGTAGTAGCACTGGTGGCTTTAGTGACTTTGCGCTTAAAAATGGAGCTAAAAAAGTTTATGCAGTAGATGTCGGCACAAATCAGCTTCACCCAAGTCTTAGACCAAACCCTAAAATTGAACTACATGAACAAACCGATATTCGCAAGTTTGTACCAAAAATACCTCCAGATATTATATTAATAGATGTTAGTTTTATTTCTCTACGGCAAATTCTGCCCCACATTGCTAAAATATCGGCTAAAAATACTTTGGTCGTTGCTATGCTTAAGCCACAATTCGAAGCTGAGGCTGACATGAAACATAAAGGTGTCATAAAAAATGATTCAATGCGCCGCCAAATAATTAAATCGTTCGAAGAATGGGTAAAAACTTATTTCGTTATTCGTAAAAAGTCAGACTCAGCCGTTGCTGGTGAAAAGGGCAATGTCGAACGCTTTTACTTACTCTCACCACTCTAGCCATTTATTTAATAATCCACCCAGCCAACAGTTCTCGGAAGGTGTATTAAACAGTAAATTATGCTAATGCTTTTACTATTGCAAAAAACACAAAATATGTTAGAATAGTACTTGGCTTTTAGGATTTCTAAAAAAGCCTGCACCTTCCCCCCATAAGATTGGACGAACATGAAGCTTCGTTTTTTTGTAACAATTCTGGCCGGCTTGCTGGTCGCGAGCTTTGCCTCGGTTTCACCGGCTACGGCCGGCGAAACCGAGTACGAAGTCTCGTACTCGCCGTACTCATGGGTCAACCAGAGGTGCGACAGGATTGGCTACGTCGGCCGGTACCTCTCGCTCGAGGCTGTGTTTGATAACAGCCAGAGTACTGACGAAGTTGGATTCCAAGCTTTTCTTCTCTTCAAAAAGAAGAAGGGGAGTAAGTCGTTTGTCCACTCGATGCCTCTTCGGAGCGTCGCAGCAGGCGAGTCGATGAGTGAGCAACTCATCGACATCCCGGCGCCTTACGTCGTCATCGACGACGTGAAGTACCGGCGCATGTCGGTCAGAGTATACGCTTTGGACAGCCTGGTAGCTAAAACTACCTGGCAGTCCATCCGAAAAATGCGCAGCAACACGCTGTGCACCGACAGGACCGGGGGTCCGGAGTCCTAAAAACCATCTAAGGCCTGGGGCCGCTTGACCAGAAATGGTTATAGCGCCCCGGGCCTGCTACATTTAAAATCATTTTTTCATTAAACTAATGTTTGCAAAAATCATTGTAAGGTTATATAGTAAAAAAATGGAACCAGGTTCTGACAAATTCAGCAAAGACCCAAAGCATCAGCAACGAGTTAGCAAGTTAGCAGAAATAGCCCGTACTGTTGTATCTGATGGTGTTGACACGCAGTCGCTTCAAAAATGGCAGAACAGTAAGTTTGCTACTCTTTCAGTTATGGCCCAAAGCCCCATTGAAGACCTAAAACAGTATTTGTTCAAAATTGAAATTAATAGGGATGCTTCTGAAAAATGGACCTACTCACTAACAACACTCATAAGCAAGAACGGCAAAGAAGTTAACAAAATAGATTTTTCTGAAAATGGTTCATGGGTGCAGGGAT
>JAGORN010000013.1:0-17587 GCA_018062805.1 Candidatus Saccharimonadota bacterium
GAAAATTCCCTACTGCTGCCTCCCGTAGGAGTCTGGACCGTTCTCAGTTCCAGTCAGGCTGATCATCCTCTCAGACCAGCTACCGATCGTCGCCTTGGTGAGCTTTTACCTCACCAACAAGCTAATCGGACGCAGGCCATTCCCAAACCGCCGAAGCTTTAATCCGAAGACCACATGCGGTATTAGCTACTCTTTCGAGCAGTTATCCCTCAGTTTGGGGTATGTTCCTACGCGTTACTCTGCCGTCCGCCGCTCGCCATCACTTCTCACTTTTCCCTCCTCTGTTTTTCCATCGCTACGAAGACGCAATTTTGTAAATAAAATTGCTAATCCTGTCTCGAAAGAAGAGGAGAAAATAGTGAGAAGCATGCTGCCGCTCGACTTGCATGTATTAGGCACGCCGCCAGCGTTCATCCTGAGCCAGGATCAAACTCTCCAAAAAATGGAAGCTTAACCTGTCAAAAGAACCTACACTAGTGAACGCTTGCGGCAAAAAGCCGTATTTGTTCATAGCTGCTCATAAATGAGCAAGGTTCATCCTGAGCCAGGATCAAACTCTCCAATAAAGTAGAAATTGATCAATCAAAATCTAAAACGCTGACATATTTGAAATTACTTAATTCAAAGAAATTTACAGTTTGTATTAACAAAGTTAATACTCGTCAACTTGTTTGTTGACGCTGCACTATCCAATTTTTAACGATCATTTTTTCAAGGCTACTAAAAAAACACCTCAAAAGCAACGGGACTTATCATATCGCAAATCGAGCGCCTAAGTCAAGAGTATGCAATCAAAAAATGTTGTGACTATTCCTACACTTTTTTACAACTTATAATCATTTTTATTGACTAAGACTAAGAAGATACAAGACTGCTCGTTACTATTCCAACAACAACCCCAATGACTGCGCCAGCTAGTACTTCAATAATTCTATGACCTTTAGCGTTAGTAATGTTTGTCTTAATTTTAGCTGTTTTAGCTAATTTATTTATGACAACCGTTTGCTGACCAGTTGCCAACCTAACACCTCTGGCGTCGTAAGCGACAATAGCAGCTATAGCTAAACTCAAGCCAAAAATAGCACTATTGTACCCTTCATTAATACCGATAACAGTAACAAGAGCCACCATAAAAGAAGTATGCGAACTAGGCATACCACCAGACTGAAACGCATCTGAGACAGTAACTCCATCTTGCCTTAAACTCAAAGCAAACTTAATGCCCTGAGCAATGAGCCAACCTGCTAGCGGCGCAATGATGTATATAGCTTGTTCCATACCGGCCTACTCCTTTTCGGCTATGATTTCGTCTTCTTCTTTTTGCGAATCGGCAACTAATGTCATCGAAACTACTTTATCGCCGTCGTTAATTCTCATAATTCTGACGCCTTGAGTAGCTCTACCAAGCTCTGGAATATTCTTAAGACCAAGCCTAATAGTTTGACCCTGTGAAGATATTATAATCACCTCATTGCACTCTTCTGTTAGGGTTGCAACTCCAATGAGTTTACCGGTTTTACTATTCACCACAGCCGATCTAATGCCAACTCCGCCTCTAGTGTGGGCCGTAAACTGCGCCACCTTAGTGCGCTTCCCATAGCCCAGTTCACTAATTACGAAAATACTGGAATCAATACGAACAATATCCATACCTATGACAAAGTCATTGGGTCGCAAACGAATTCCTCTGACACCTCTTGAAACACGACCCATGGCCCTAACGCCCTTCTCATGGAAACGCATCGCCTGGCCCTGAGCGGTTGAGATGATAATTTCATTGTCGCCGCCACTTTGTCTTATCCACTTAAGTTCATCGCCATCATCTAGATTAATAGCTATTAAGCCAGAGTTTCTAACATTCTTATATTGCTCGAAAGCAGTTTTCTTAACCACTCCACGAACAGTACACATGAACAAATAACCTTCTTGCTGTTCTCGGCCAACTCTAATAACTGAACTCACTTTTTCTTCAGGCTGTAATTGCAATAAGTTAACTATCGCTACACCTTTTGCATTTAAGCCAGTTGCTGGTATTTCGTAGGCTTTCAACCTAAATACACGGCCTTTATTTGTGAAGAATAAGAGGAAATCATGTGTTGAAGTTACTACAACATGATCGATTATATCTTCTTCTCTGGTAGCCATTCCTCTTCGGCCTTTGCCACCTCGTCCTTGTTTTTTATATTCTACTTCAGGGCTTCTTTTGATGTAATTTGCCGATGTTAAGGTAACAACAACTTGCTCATCGGGTATTAATTCTTCATCACTAAACTTACCCAGTTCATTAGACACAATCTTAGTCCGGCGGTCTTCGCCAAACCTTTCTTTAAGCTCCACTAGCTCTTCTTTGATAATAGTCAGCACTTTGTTCTCGTCGGCTAAAATGGCCTTTAATTCGGCAATTAGCTTCATAAGCTCTGCTAACTCATCTTCAATTTTTTGTCGTTCTAAACCAGTAAGCGTTCTAAGCGGCAAAGCTAATATAGACTTAGCCTGTATTTCTGATAACTTAAAGCCCTTCATTAAGTTAGTGGCAGCTTCTTCGGCGTTTTTAGAGGCTCTGATTATTTTAATGACTTCGTCGATGTTATCTAGGGCAATCTTATAGCCTTCTAATATGTGAGCCCTGGCCTCGGCTTTTCTAAGTTCGTACTCCGTCCGCCGTCTGACTACAACTTGGCGGTGCTTAATATGTTCTTTAATAATGTCTTGTAAACCTAATACTCGGGGCTGGATACCGTCGATTAAAGCCATCATATTAAAGTTAAACGAACCCTGAAGAGGTGTTAACTTATAAAGCTGGTTAAGTAGTTTTTTCGGAAAAGCATCACGCTTCAAATCTATTACTATTTTTACTTCGCCCCTAGAGCTCTCATCGCGTAAATCGGCTAGACCAGCTATTTTCTTGTCTTTATGTAAGTCAGCAATCTTCTCTATTAAGGTTGCTTTATTAAGCCCGAAAGGTATTTCAGATATAATAATCTGATTTTTTCCTTTGGTGTTTTCGGAAACCTCAGCTACACCACGGACTACAACACCTCCACGGCCTGTTGCGTAAGCTGTTCGTAAGCTCTCTTTGCCGTAAATTATGCCTCCAGTTGGGAAGTCTGGACCTTTTACGAAATCTAATAACTCATCTGGAGTTGCTTCTGGGTTATCTATTTGGTGAACCGTGGCGTCTATAATCTCTGCCAAATTGTGTGGTGGAATATTGGTTGCCATACCCACGGCAATACCAAGTTGGCCATTTAGTAGCAGATTAGGAAGCTTAGCCGGCAAAACCGACGGCTCTTGCTCGGATCCGTCGAAGTTATCTCTAAAGTCAACCGTATCTTTACTGATATCACCAAGGAGCTCTTCAGCAATTTTAGCCATTTTAGCTTCAGTATACCTATAGGCCGCCGGCGGATCACCGTCCATTGAGCCGAAGTTTCCCTGGCCTTTTACTAGCATATGACGCATAGACCAAGGCTGGGCAAGACGAACCATAGAGTCATAAATACTAGTATCGCCATGAGGGTGATATTTACCAATTACATCACCGACCACACGGGCACTTTTTACAAATTTAGAGCCACTGCGCCAGCCGTTTTTGTCCATAGAATACAAAATACGACGATGCACCGGTTTAAGACCGTCTCGCACATCTGGCAAAGCCCGCTCTACAATTACACTCATAGAGTACCGCAAATAGCTGTCTTCCATGACATTTTCAACAGTCCGACTCTCTACAACCCGTGAGTGAGTCTGAACTGGCTCAATTATTTCAATTTCTGGTAATTCTTTATCTAGATTGTCTGATGTATTATTCACAATATCTTCCGCCATTTTATATATCCAAGTCTTTTACAAATTTAGCCCTTGATGTAATAAAGTTCTTTCGAGGTTCAACTTCAGATCCCATCAATTTATTAAATATACTATCGGCCTTTTCAGCATCTTCTACTTTAATTTGCACCAGAACTCGTTTTTCTGGGTCCATGGTTGTGTCAAACAGCTGGTCGGCATTCATTTCACCCAAACCTTTATAGCGTTTAATTTCAGTGAAACCGGCTTGCCTAAATCGTTCGTCACTAGACTCAACCTTTATTCCCTCAGCTTTCCGCTCAGCAATCAGCCTGTCTAGGACTATGTCTAGCTCCGCTTCATCATATATCATGACATTATCTGCCTTACCGGCTTTAACCAATTCAAATAACGGAGGCTTAGCCAAATACATATGACCGCCGTCAATAACAGGCCTCATAAATCTAAAGAAAAATGTTAAGAGTAAAGTAGATATATGTGAGCCATCGACATCGGCATCGGTCATAATAATTATTCGGTGGTAGCGCAACCCAGATAAATCGAAAGAATCATCTACGCCAACACCTAAAGCTTTAATTAAAGCTACAATTTCATTATTAGCAAGCATTTTATCTAACCGAGCCCGCTCAACATTTAATACTTTACCCCTTAGCGGTAAAATTGCTTGTGATTTACTATCACGACCAGACTTAGCAGAACCACCGGCCGAGTCCCCTTCTACAATATAAATCTCTGAATCTTTAGGGTCTTTGTTCGAGCAATCTGACAATTTGCCCGGCATACTGGCACCGTCTAGCACGCCTTTACGAATAATGTTGTCACGGGCAGCCCGGGCAGCCTTACGAGCCCTAGCCGCCAGCAGCGCTTTACCAATTATTCCTTTAGCAACAGCTGGATTTTCTTCTAAAAAGTAAGAAAAATACTCAGCCATTACTTTTTCTACAAAACCTCTAATCTCGGGGTTACCGAGTTTGTTCTTGGTCTGACCCTCAAACTGTGGGTCTGGAATCTTGACCAAAATAACGGCCGTTAAACCTTCGCGAACATCATCCCCCGATAAATTGTCGTCTTTTTCTTTTAATATGGCATTTTTCCGAGCGTAATCGTTTATCACCCTAGTTAAAGCAGTTTTAAAACCAATTAAGTGGGTCCCTCCGTCGGGGTTATAAACATTATTGGCGAACGGCTTAACAATTTCGTTATAACTGTCGTTATACTGTAAAGCTACCTCAACACCAACATCTTCAATATCTTTTTCTACATAAAAGACCTTGTCACCAATTACATCTTTACCGATATTTAAGTGGCGCACATAGCTTTGAATTCCACCTTCAAAATAAAAACAGTAGTCGTTATTGCTTCGTTCGTCATAAACTAAAGTTTTCACTCCTTTAGTTAAGTACGCTTGGTGTCTTAAATAATCTACCACCCATTCATAATCGAAGTCTGTTTCCTGGAAAATTGTGCCATCTGGCCAAAAACTAATTGTTGTTCCGACTTTATCACTTTTACCAATCTTTGTAAGCTCAGAAGTTGGAACTCCTTTTTCGTAAGTTTGCTGGTATAGAGCACCGTCTTTACATACCTCAGCAATAAGTTTGGTCGACAAAGCATTTACAACGCTCAAACCAACACCATGTAAACCGCTCGACACCTTATAGCCGCCCCCGCCAAACTTACCACCGGCGTGAAGTATTGTTAAAACTGTTTCAAGCGTACTTTTTCCAGTTTTTGGGTGAGTATCTACAGGAATACCTCGACCATCATCTGATATAGTGACTCCGCCATCGGCTAAGAGTTTAACGCTAATAGTCGTTGCATGGCCTGCAATGGCCTCATCGACGCCATTGTCGGCAATTTCCTTAATTAAATGATGCAGCCCGTCCCGTCCGGTGCCACCAATGTACATGCCCGGTCGCTTACGAACCGGTTCAAGGCCTTCTAAGACCTGTATTTGACCAGCGTCATATGTAGAATTATCTTTTTTTTGTTTAGCCATAACCCTCGTTCACACTTAAATTTATTCTTCATTATTATATGGAAAAATCTAATCATTTACAACCGTAAGCGTATTAAGTTACTGTCGAATTTATGAATTTATAAAATTTGAGCAAATATAAGCTTGTTATTGACATATATTAGTGATTAAATATTAGAGTAATAAAACTGTTCAAAAAAAATAAACCAAAATGTTTAAAAAAATTATTTCAAATTTACCTTTTCACCCAACCTTGTTGGGGGATTTAGGTTATTACCTAAAAAGAGTCCGCCAAGAAGAAGCAATTAGGCGGCTAGGGCTAGTTTTCGTAGTCTTGGCACTAGCTATTCAAACCTTCTCTTTTCTCTCGCCGGTTAAGTCTACCATTGCCTATAGCACAGGCGATATTGTATATGGTGCTACCACTAAAGATGACATTATTAAAGCATTTACTAAAAATAAGGACCCCAAGGGTAGAACTGACGTTAGAGAAATATTTAACTACTATGGCATTGGTCTCGACCAAATTAAAAACGCTAAAAAAACTGTTATTTCAGACTCCGATAACGACAAATATGTTAATACTTCTCGTAGTTCCACGCCTGCAGGTGCTAGTTTCACAAAAATCCCAGGCGCTATAGATGGCGGAATATATGAATTCCCCCTTAAGTACTGGAATAAGTCTGAATTTCCTAATGGCTACCCAGCTATAACCGGAATTAGTACCTATGGTTTTAGATTCTGGATACTTCTTAAGGGTTGTGGCAACATAGTAATTGAAAAAGGATCCAAGCACCCAAAGTTTGAAATAAACAAGCAACTGGCTAGCCCAGCAAATGTTAAACCAGGTGATGAAGTTAAATACACTATTGAATTCAGGAATAGTGGCATTATAGCTAGTGAAGATGTCCGAGTCGTAGACGTTTTAGACAAAAACCTAAAGTTTGAAAGCTACACTAGTAACATTGACCTCAGAAAAGAAGAAGATGGTCAAAAAATAATCTGGCATGTCAAAGGAGCTAATAACGCTCTAGCGCCAAGTGATAGATGGCACCGAATAGTAATTAAAGCGACCGTTAAAAAATCGACCCCATCGGGCACAAAAATATGTAACGAAGCAACGGTTCGTGGGACTAAAACAAAAGACATTTCATCCGGAGGCCCAAAAGACTGCATTACGGTTACTGTCGCACCAACTTGTCCCGGTTCTGGCCTACCTATACCACCAGAAGGTATCGAGAAATGTACAATTACTTGCCCAGATGGCAGTATTATCCCTTACGACAAAGTCTGTCCCGGAGCACCTCAACTAGCTTGCCAAAGCTTAAAAGAAGTTGCTAGTCCGGCATGGGATAAGAGAAAGTTCGAAACGACCTTTCTAAGACAGCCAGGAGCCTCAGCCGCCGGAGTAAAATACTTCGTAAATGACGTTCAGGTTGCCAACCAATCAGTTGACCCAGCAGCCAACAGCGACTTCTATACACATCAGTTTAAGGAAAATGGAACCTATAAAATACGGGCCGATGTAATACCTGCAGCTGGTAGTAATATTATTCCCGGCCAAGCTTGTGAAGCTAGTGTAGTCATTGAGAAACCAGTTAACCCGGTGGTCAGAATAGTAACCGATAAAGGGGTTAGTAACATAACTCAAAGCATTGAAGATGCTAATAACACCACAGCAGCAGCTGGCGATACCCTAAAATATACCTTAATTACCGAGAATACCGGCGATGCAGACGCAGTTAACCTAGAACTTGCTGGCGAGTATTCAGAAAATATAGCCGATATCTTAGAATATGCCGATTTAATAGATAAAGGTGATGCGACCTTAAACGAAAGTACCCAGGTACTATCATGGGGCAAAGTTACTATACCTGCTGGCCAAAAAATAGAAAAAGTATTCACAGTTAGAGTTAAAAATCCACTACCAGCAACGCCAATATCTGCTTCTAACCCACTTTCATTTGACTTCGTAATGACCAATAAGTATGGTCGTGAAGTTACGGTTAAGCTTGACAAACCTGCTTCCAAAAACGTTGAAATTGCTACTACGTATTTGCCAAACACTGGCCCAGGAACCGGCATGATTATTAGTGTTGTTTCTACAATGATTATCGCCTTCTTCTTTTACAGAGCTCGATTACTAGGTAGAGAAATAGAAGTAGTAAGATATGAATTTAGCACAGGAGGCTTATAAACGTGAGCGAAAAGATTAACAACCACGAAAAGCATGAATCACAACACGAAGCTTTAAAAAACTTTAACGTAAGTAGTGAAAAACGCAACGAAATTGACATAGAATCTAATGAAGCACTTCACAAAAATGTAGAAAAAATTCGTTCAGCTATTGAACAAGAAGCTCAATCTAAGCATGAAAAAAATAATCATTTTAATAAACTAGATGATGCTCAAAAACCTGAACATCACCGCCATTATATTACCAAGAAGATTAAGCAAGAGTCATACCAAAAAACTTTACAGTCAGTCAGGGCTAACTTAAGTAAGCCAGACCAAGTGTTAAGTAAAGTAATTCACCAGCCAGTCGTTGAAGCTGTCAGCGAAGCTGCTGCAAAAACTATCGTTAGACCAAGTGGTATTTTAAGTGGTGGTTTGTTTGGATTTTTTGGAAGCATGCTACTTGTTTTTTACGCTAAAAATATTGGCTTTGAAATTAAACCTAGTTCATTTATAGTTCTCTTTCTAACTGGCTTTGCTATTGGCCTAATTGTTGAATTTTGCTGGTCTCTAATTATCCGTAAAAAATACGGTAAAAAACGTCGTGGCTTAAGCTACTAGTTAAAATATATTATTCTGTACTCGAAAAATTACCGTCTCGGTCAATAACTATAGTGTCTTCATGGTTGAAACGTCCCTTGTCGCCACTCTTAACCGTACTCTTAGGCTTGTTCGGTTTTGATTGACTAACTTCTACTTCTTCTTGTTTTATAGTCATTTGAGGCTTTTTTATAGCAGTTTGTTCATTGGTAGTAGCCAACACTTGGTTTCGAGGCGAATTATATATTTCCGTGGAGTTGGCAGATTCACTTGTTTTAGTAGTAGCAGACACCGACTCTACACTTTTAAGGGGTTGTTTATTTTCAACTTCAGTTGCTTGTTTGCTAGGTGGCGTCTGTGGTGGTGATAAGGTTTGTTTTTTTCGCTTAGCTAGCCACTCATCTAGAAAAGATCCTTGACCAGCGGGCTTAGATGGTGGCTGACCTGGCCCAGGGCCAACTCCAGGCTGGGCAAAAGGAGAACTTGAACCAAATGAACCACCACCAAAGGCTGGTTTCGGTTGCGGAATAACTGTTAGCCTATCAAATATTTCCTTCTCGACAATAGCTCGTGGACGGCCATTTTTAGCCGCCGACAGTTGCTTCAAAGCATCGGCCAGGTTCTGGTTCGACTTACCAAGATAAGGCAAATCAGCCATACTAAATGGTTGAGTTGGCACTCCGCCAATAAGCATCTTAACTACTGCATTATAGTTAGGCAATTGCTGTAAATCATCGACATCGAAGACTGGTCTAAAATACTTTTCTAACTGCTCAGCATCATTAGTACCAACACGGTGGGCAACAACAGCACCTATGTTACCGAATATTGCATCTCTAACCCCCTCTTCAAGCTGAGTTATAAATTGGTTAGCGACAATCAAGTTCAGTTTGAACTTACGTGCTTCGCTTAGTATAGACTCAAAGGAGTCGGTGGCAAAGTTCTGAAACTCATCGACATACAAGCAAAAATCTTTACGATCATCTTCTGGTATATCTGCTCGACTCATGGCGGCAGCTTGAAACTTCATCACAAAGATCATACCTAGAAGCTTAGAGTTCAGTTCACCAGTACGACCTTTACTGAGGTTAACAAGTAAGATTTTACCTTCGTCCATAATTTCGCGCATGTTAAACGAGCTTTTATTTTGACCAATTATGTTACGCATCATCTCATTAGACATAAAAGCCGAGAACTTACTTACCACCCAAGCGGTTACTTCGCCGGCATCATTCGACCTCTGAGAGTTGGGGAACTCTTTAGTCCAAAAATCTATTACAGTTCGATCGTTAGTGTACTTTAGTTTTTGCTTCACAAAATCAGGGTCAATGAGTAGTTTAGGCACGTCTATAAAAGTACCGCCATTAGGGTCGGCCATTAAAAGTAATGCACAGTTCCTAAATATATGCTCAAAACGAGGGCCAACTATTCCCTGTCGCTGTGGATCGTACAACTTATAAATCATGTTAATGACTTCTTGAATAATGAAGTCTTTTTGTTCTGGGTTATGAAACTCGAACAAGTTAAACCCAAGAGGATAATCCATCTCTGCAGGGCAAAAATAAATGACATCTTCTGTTCGTTCTTTTGGCACCATGCCAAGTAACCGCTCAGATACATCACCATGAGGGTCAACAAATGCAAAACCCCGGCCCTCAAGCATGTCTTGTAAAGCAATGTTCTCTAGGAAAGTTGACTTACCTGTTCCGGTTTGACCAACAACGTACATATGTCGACGACGATCATTCTCGCCCAAACGAATAGGCTTTTTGACACCCCTAAAGACGTTGTAGCCAAGCAGCAATCCGTTGTCATTGACATTTCTAGGGCCATCTACTTGCTTAGACTGTTGCCTTTCCAGTTGTGTGGTCGGACTAGTTGAAGTATCGGGCAAGTGAAAAATGGTTGCTAGTTCAACCGAGTTTAGAATATTACTTCTTTGTTCGGCTGGGAAAAATCGAAGTATATAAGATGTCACGAAGCTTTCAATATCTCGGGCAGGCACAAATTTGAAACCGTTTTTACCTTGAGCATCAAAAAGTGCAAAGCTAGCTGTTATGTTACTAAGGACAGTTTGGGCCCTGTGTGAAATATTAGAAGAAGCAATAACCCGAATTAGCACCTCAAAACCAGGGTGCTTCGTTTTTTCTTCAATAGCCTCAGCCAATGATTGATCTAACCCAGAAACGGGCTTATCTTCTTCCGACGATTTACCATCCTCTTTGGCTTCTGGAGGTTTAACAGGCGCAATAAATATTTGCCTAATCCACCAAAAAGCTAGATCCGCCCCTTCTCTTTTTTTCTTCCCATCTCTTAATTTCGAGGCTTCTTCTTTAGATTTTTTAATCCAACCTTCACGGGCTGGCCTAATCAAAATCTGCAACCCAACACCATCTTCTTTTTCTAGTTTCGACAAGGAGTTAAGTAATGCTTGCATGGTATCTCTTTTTAAGTCTAGGTAAGTAGAAATAGGGTTAACATAGCTTTTCTTCAAAACTAACTCACCACCAATAGTTCCCGAGATCTTACCAACCGAGTTAAAAATGTTATGCTCAGGCACTTCTTCTAACCGACTATTAGGATAGGCGCTCAGTAAAGCTTGTTCAACTACAGATACCAAATTTACAGGTACAGCAGTAAAAAACTGAACTCGCCCATTGTGAGCGACTAACTCCAGAGCTATATGTCGCTGCCCGTAAAGCTTACTTTTGAATCCTTTTGCCACAGTGCTAGACAAAATACCGTACAGTACGCTTGCTTTAGAGATGTTTTCATCGGCTATATCTCTAGCGTCCCTTCCTTTAGAGTCTATGTCATCACTAGAAGGTGGCAAATGAATAAGCAAGGGTACCATTTTTAGGCCTCGCTCGTAGTTTTTAGCTTCTCGGAGTAGTTTTCTTGATTTATATAATATGTAGCTACCTAGTCCAGCTAAGCCCAAAATCATAATTAAAAGAAAAATAACTGCCATAACTTTTTCAACCTAGTCTCTTATTAAGCTGCCTGATTGCCATTAGACACAACTATTTCTTTGCCAAAACGCTTCCTAACATAATCGTATCTCATTTTGACGAACTCATCCGTCTGTTTACGGGGATCATCTTTTGTTTTATTAACAATATCTTTGGCCCGATCTACCCACTCTTTTTCAAGAGCATCATTATCATCTGCCACAACTGGGTTAGAGCTAGTACTAGAAAGATGCGGGTCGTTAACTGGTATAACTGGCAATGCAGAAGGAGTCGCCGTGGCGTCATCTGACTGAACTGCTTGGACTACCGCACCTTGTGCTTGCGTTAGCATTTCTATTGGCGACAAGCCCTGAACTTCAGGGCTAGCGTTAGCAGAGCCACTATCAACTGAACCACTCTCAACACCACCTCCGTTAGAAAGTGGTTTTGGTAGCTCGGGACTGTTCATTTTCGGCATACTATCCATCAGAGGTTAGTATACCAAATTTTATAAGCTTATGCGCTAAAAAATACTTTTTTTAGTCTATTACTTTAGATAAATACCAAACTACTATAACTTCCGTTATGGCCACAAAGAAAATATCAATTAAACCAATGGTATTTAAACTGGCAAGGGCTAGCAAATAAACCGGTCCTATGGCAAGCACTAAGGATAGGCTATTCAGCTTGACGTTAGTGGATCCTTTTAAGCTCAAACTAACTATAATAGAAATAAATAGGTAAACTATTAAGTAAACTAAAAGTAGAAACCCTACAGTTGTGAACATTTTATTTGTTAGAGGAGATGTGAAGGCCGCATAAAGAATCAGAAAAACTAAAAGAACACCCAAGGCAATACTACGGTTTTTGATAGTTGCAAGCATTATCATTTAACCTTATAACATTTCGACAAATAAATAAAATACTCACTTACTATTAAGCTAAGTGAGTATTTTTTCCAACAGAAAGTAACTTGGACAACCCTCGCAAAGTAGCAGTAAAACCGCCCAATAAATATTACTTCTATGGCGCTTACTTAAGCATTTGCGAGAGGTTTCCGACTGACCGCTCTCCTAAGCTTTAGACTTGGAGGGCGACGATTTTTGGTAAGTTTTTGTTTTTGACTTACTGCTTGAAGTATAGCATTTATAGTAAATTATGTCAATAATATAATAGTATTTTTCACTACAATACAGATGGAAATTTATAAATATTTATGTTGTTGTTTTAACTGCATTAATTTTCTCGGTATTATTGAGCTTGCTCAATTTCAACCACTAGCCAGTCTTTCTTTATTTAAGCAAATTAAACTATTTGCCTGTTTTTAACAGGATTCTTCATTGACCATTAGTTTGCCAGTACTAAAAATAAGTGAATTAAACTAAATCTTAATAAATTCTTAAAGGTAGATGCGTCTCAACTAGCTTGTAATCTGTTTATATTTTATTAACCTTATACTAAGTTCAGTTTTATTAGCTAAATACTAAATTCCTGTGTACAAACCTGAAAAATTATTAAAAAGTGTGTTGACAACGCTTTAGCTTATTGCCTATTATTAACTCAGCATCTTTGAATAAAAAAGGTGCTCAAAAAACTTTAGCAATCATAAACAGTTCTAACTCGCAGAGTAACGGTTTATAAAAACAGCTAAAGACAAAAGAAACAAAAACCTTATAGCCGTTGTCGTACGCAGCTCGATAACGGCTTTTTTTATTTGCATAAGCACTTATTATTAAATTACAATAGCAATAAATGGCAACTACATCTTTCATAAATAATGGCCTAGAGGGCTCTTGTATCACTGTTGAATGCAGTATAAGTAGAGGTTTACCTTCTATTAGTATCGTAGGCATGGCCTCGAAGGCGGTTGAAGAATCGAAAGAAAGAATCAGGTCTGCTATTGCCATGTCTGGCTACAACTTTCCTAAGGGCAGAATTGTGATAAATTTGGCTCCAGCCGATACACCTAAGGATTCATCCAGCCTAGATGTTTCGATGGCTATTGCCATTTTAGCCACCGACAAACAGATAAAAGCCCCAATTAATAATTATAGTTTCATAGGTGAATTGTCCCTAGACGGTCAAATAAGACCGGTCCGAGGCATACTCGGAAAGCTCATATCCGGTATAAGTCAAACTCAAACCACCATCATAATTCCAAGTGCCAACCAGGAACAAGCAAACCTGTTGAATAGTGACCGTATTATTAGTTTCAACAATTTAAAAAATTTAGTAGAAGCTCTTAACTCCAGTCGCCCAATAATGGCTCATGCTAAAAATTTTCAAGCTACAATTCAGAAACAAGCACCAGCTAAAAAATCTACAGCTCTAGATTTTGGTGAGATTGTTGGTCAAGCTGCCGCCAAAAGAGCACTCCTTATTGCAGCGGCTGGAGGACACAACGTCTTGCTTAGTGGACCGCCGGGTACCGGTAAGTCGATGTTAGCAAAAGCTTTTATTGGTATCTTGCCTCCACTGAGCAAACAAGAATTATTAGAATCCACCCAAATCCATAGCCTGTCTTCTGCCGCAGCTGAAATTGTCATATACGAACCACCTCTCAGAATGCCCCACCATAGCTCCAGTGACATATCTATCATTGGTGGAGGCCACACGCTCCGACCTGGAGAGATTAGCCTGGCCCATAACGGAGTATTGTTCATGGACGAATTCCCAGAATTTAGTCGAGCCAGCATTGAATCACTCAGGCAACCCCTTGAAGACAAGAAGATAACTATAGCTCGAGCTCAACGATCGGCAATTTTTCCAGCTAAATTTATCTTACTAGCAACAGCCAACCCTTGCCCCTGTGGCTTCTATGGCTCGACAAAAAGTTGCTCTTGCACTGCATCAGAAATTAACCGATACAACAAAAAATTGTCAGGACCAATACTAGATAGAATAGATATTTTTATAAATGTAGACGAGGTAGAACATCAATCTTTATTAACTAGAAATGAATCGGTCGAGTCACCATTACTAAAAGAACAGGTACACCTAGCACGCAAGACTCAGCTAAACAGGCAAAAAAACCAGCTTAATGCCTATATGGCAGACAAGGTTCTTAAAAACAATCTCAAAATAGACAAACAAGCAGAAGCATTGCTACTCAATGCCAGTACCAAAATGGAGCTATCAGCCCGGGCTTATATGCGTACAGTTAGAGTTGCTCGCACCATTGCCGACATAGATAATTCCGAGTTTATAAGTAGCAACCACATAGCCGAGGCTCTTCAATACCGAGAAAAAAAGAATATTCTATAAATTTTGACACAAAAGTTTGACCACTGTTACTACTTCTGTTATAATTCGTATCTGAAAAAGGAGAAAATACATTAACAAGTTCACCCGCCTCAATGAGGCAATCAGGGCAGCCGAATTAAGAGTTATCGACCAAGATGGAAATCAGCTTGGGGTTATGACGCGCCAAGAGGCGCTAACAGCAGCACGCAACGCCGAACTTGACCTGGTAGAGATATCACCAGACGCCAAGCCACCAGTAGCCAAAATAGTCGATTGGGGAAAGTACAACTACCAAAAGACCAAGCAACTACAAAAGTCTAGGCGGAATACCAAGGTTAGCGAACTAAAGCAAATGCGCTTTGGGCTGAAGATTAGCGATAACGACATGGGAGTTAAACTTAGGAAGATCACTGAGTTTCTAACCGATGGTCACAAAGTAAGAATTAGTGTCATGTATAAAGGACGCGAACTGGCCCATAAAGAGCTCGGCAACAACTTAATGCAAAAAATCATCAATGAATTAGGAGAAGGCGTAACTACCGACCAACCCCCACAATTCGCAGGAAGACAACTAAGCGCTGTAGTAAGGAGCAATAATGCCAAAGTTAAAAAGTCATAGCGGAACAAAAGATCGAGTCAAAATAACCAAAACTGGCAAAGCAATGACTCGCCGTAATCACAGTACTCACTTTTTGGAAAAGAAAAGCGCTTCTAGGAAGCGAACTTATGCCGGAATGCAGTCACTTAACGGCAAGATCAAAAAGAATATTAAGCGCAAGCTAGGAGTTTAGGAAAATGAGAGTTAAAAGAGGTAAAACCTCACACCAAAAGCATTTAAAAATTCGTCACGCAACTAAAGGTATGACCCACTCACGAAGACGTAGTATTAAAATGGGTCGCCAGGGTGTCATAAAGGCTTTGCAATATGCAACCCGTGACCGCAAAAACAGGAAGCGTTCATTTAGGTCTTTATGGAATACCCGCATTAATGCTGCTGCCAGAATCAATGGCACTACCTACAGCCAGCTGATTAACGGCTTAAAAAAAGCTAATGTTGAACTCGACAGAAAAATACTAGCAGAACTTGCTGTTAACGAACCAGCTGCTTTTCAGGCAGTAGTAAAAACTGTTAAGTAGCTATTTATTCCGCTCTAGTTTATAAAAAATCAGCTTTTCGAAGCGCCTAGTAGCGCCCTAAAAAGCTGATTTTTTGATGCTAGACCATTCATAAGCCGGGTTCTGTTTTATCTGGCCATCTATCTAGATTAGCTATTGCTAACTAATTCGTGCGGTTTTAGTAACGTGAATTTTGGCGAGCAACCAGCCCGTAAAGGCAAAAATCCACTCCTTGCAACAGACAGGGTTTACCATTTTACTAAGTCACCCTAGTAAACTATAGGCTCTTACCCTACTCATTTCACCCTTACCCCTCACCACTTTAGCTAAATAAAATGATATCTAGCTAAAGCGGTGAGGGGCGGTATAGTTTCTGTGGCACTTTCCCTAAAGTTTCCTTTGGTTGCCGTTAGCAACTGTCCTGCTCTTTGTTGCCCGGACTTTCCTCCAGCCAATTTTTAGGTCAACTGGCGACCAGTCAATGATCTAGCTCAATTATTATAACAAACTAACTGCAGGCTCTACACATCTGCGGAATCGAGGACCTTATTTACCTCAGCGTCAGCAGCTTTATTTAACTCTCTTGGGACGTGGGTAAAAATAACCTTATCGAATTTTTTAACTATTGCTTTTATGTCTGAGTGAATCGGCCATAAGTCTCTGTTTTTAATTTTAAATACACCGTTCATTTGGTTAACCACCAGAAGACTATCCATAAATACATTTACTTGTTTCGGGCGAAACTTTAAACATTGTTTCAGGCCAGTACGGACAGCTTGGTATTCTGCTTGATTGTTAGTAGTTACTCCTAGGTAGTCACCACCAGCAAAAAGTAGATTATCTTGTTCATCGTAAATAACATAACCAGTCGCTGAAGGACCTGGGTTGCCACGTGAACCGCCGTCTGTAAATAATTTAATCATCTCGAATGATGTTATTTTATTTACATCGTTTTGTTTTGACGTTAAATGAAAGGTAATTATTTTGACAGTACTATCTAAGCTAATTTTACTACCATAATACTTCCTAAAACTATTCAAAATATCTTCTTTAGTTTCATACTGTGCATGACCAACCATATCGGTCTCATTAATGTCTGAAATTCTTTTCATTGTAATTTTATCAACTATAATATTTGCAAAACTTTGCCCATTTTCTGAATTAATTAATTGTATTTCATCGTCAACTTGAATATTTTTTTCGTCTGCCAGGCGCCAAGTTGAGGTATATTCGGTACTTAATATTTTATCTATTTGCTCGGGAGCGAACTTTAATGTTTTCATTGCTCTTATTATGACACGGCTTAGGAGAAAACTGAATGAAAACTTTCTCAGTAGTAAAATTAGTTCTTATGGTCGGGGTGACAGGACTTGAACCTGCGACCTCACGGCCCCCAGCCGTACGCGCTAGCCAACTGCGCCACACCCCGATAATCGATATTATTATAGCATTAACTCTGGGCCGTGAGGTCCTCACGGTCACCTTCGGCGACCCCGTCGCAACATCTTTCAAAACTAGTTTTGAAGAGTTGGCTCCCTTGCAGACAGCAGACTTGCTGTCTTCACCCCAGCCGTACGCGCTAGCATTCTAGCGCCACACCCCGATAATCGATATTATTATAGCATTAACTCTGGGCCGTGAGGTCCTCACGGTCACCTTCGGCGACCCCGTCGCAACATCTTTCAAAACTAGTTTTGAAGAGTTGGCTCCCTTGCAG
>JAGORN010000013.1:17687-18112 GCA_018062805.1 Candidatus Saccharimonadota bacterium
ACAGCAGACTTGCTGTCTTCACCCCAGCCGTACGCGCTAGCATTCTAGCGCCACACCCCGATAATCTTCTTAACAATTTCCTGTGGCACAAAAAAGTCCGGTATCGTTTGGATTCCTGCTGGAAACCAAGTGGATGTTCTCATGTCAAGCTCACGAGCTTGCCGAATATTGAACTTCCGAGAATTATTTATTCAGAAATCATTCTTGATACCGGACTAAGCTCATTATACACCTTATAAAACTGTTTAAATGTTCTATTTTATACAATAATATTTATGAGCCAGTTATTAATTGTAGTTAGCATTGGGCTTATAACGGGAATTAAAAATATTACAAATATACCTATAGCCAGCAAGCCAAACTTCTCTATAGCTTCCATCATGCGTTGTAGTGGAGCTGGAGCAAACGCATACAACACCCTTGAG
>JAGORN010000014.1 GCA_018062805.1 Candidatus Saccharimonadota bacterium
ACCAAAACAATATGCCGACCTTTCTGGTCGGCTTGTTGTTTTGTAACCGTCGACTTGAACCGATAGTTGCGAACCACCTGGTGGAATTTCTTAAGAATTAACTTGTATGTAAGAATTATGTTTTTTGGGGGCGCATAATGTGACTAGCTTCTCTTCTGTCTAACGTCAAAAATGCTCTTACTCATAAAGTAGGAGCATTTTAATTTTTAAGCATAGCTGTTTATTGTTTAGCTATTTGTTTGACGTAAACGAAGGCAATTGCAAAAGACAAAACAGCGCTAAGTAAACTAGATAGCAAGCCCCCGAAAATACCCAATATATTCAAAATTATAGATGCAGCGAAGCTGATTAGCATGACAACAAGCGTTACAGCCAAGACCCATTGCCAGTTTTGTTTGGTTACTTCAAAGCTTTGGTTTAAGGCTTCGGTAACTTGCAAATCTTTATCTATTAGTAAGTATGGGGCAAGGGCTGTAAAGAAACCGACGAATAGAGCAAAGGCAATAGCTAAAGGAAATAGTAAAAAGCCAATTGCTACTTTCATGAGTATAACTGACATAATTATTGGTAAAACTACAGCTAAAATTATTAGCAAATACATAACCAGGTAGCGAATAACGAATTGTTTGGTGGTATTAACTGCATCACCGAAAGCGATTTTTTTCTCTCTAACGCTATTTAGCTGAATTATGGCAATAGTCGGTGCAAAAAAGGCAGCCACGATTATGGCAATAAGAACAAATATAAATGCAATTATTAGCCCAGTGGTAGAGATTCCGCTAGCAACACTGGTGCTTACTTTTGTGACCGCTGCTGCAGCAGCGGCTAAAACAGCCGTAAAAGCTACGAAAGCAGGTATGATAATAGCCAAAAGGTATGAGCCAATATTTAAAATAAAAGCTTCCCAGACGGCTCGCCAATTATTGAATATCCAGGTTAATTTGTCTCCGAAGTCGAGTTCGGTTGCAACGTTAGTTGAGGAACCTTTATTACTAGTTTCGGTCTGCATAGAATCAACTTTTGTTTTTTTAGAAGATTTTTTCGTACTTTTTTTGGTAGTCTTTGGCGATTTATCAGTAGCCATGATCGTCTCCTTAAAAGATTATTAGTTAGTTTAATCTAAGCATCATAACCGAGAAGCGTCAACACTTTTCGTCGCTCTTAACATAAATAATTCTAAAAATCGGGTATAATCAGTGATATTAATTTATGAAACTATCAACTCAGCCATATAAAGGTGCCCGCGATTTCTACCCTGAAGATAAACGACTTCAAAATTATATTTTTTCAATTTGGTCCAAAACAGCCGTAAGTTTTGGCTATGAGCAGTATGATGCGCCAATTATCGAACCAGTAGAGCTTTATTTGTCTAAGACCAGTGATGAAATAGTCAACGAACAAACATATTCTTTCGAAGATAGGGGTGGTCGAAAAGTAACCCTTCGCCCTGAAATGACCCCGACCGTTAGCCGGATGGTAGCCGCCAGAAGACAAGAGCTTGGCTACCCTCTCAGGCTTTTTAGCATGCCAAATGTTTGGCGTTATGAACGACCGCAAAAAGGAAGACTCAGAGAGCATTGGCAGCTAAACGTCGATTTATTCGGGGTCGAATCCCTAGCGGCAGACCACGAAGTTATATTACTGGCTAATCAAATTATGCTCAATTTTGGCGCAAAACCGTCTAGTTTCGAAATTAGGCTAAACTCTAGGGGGCTAGTCAACTACATATTGACCGATCTTCTGGGTCTTAATCAACAACTAGCATCTCAGGTCATTAGGTTAGTTGACAAAAAGTCGAAAATGCCTAACGATCTATTCGAAGATAATATGTTCAGTCTTTTTGGCGGAAATGAGGAATCAGCCACCAAACTGCTTGACATACTCACAGCCAAAAAAATTGTTGAATTGCCTGAAATTGTCAAGGAACAAGAGGTCGCGAAAAAATTACTTGAACTAACTAATATGTTACAGAAAAGCGGAGTTGAAAGTTTAGTATTCGACCCATCGTTAATGAGAGGCTTCGACTACTACACAGATATTGTTTTTGAGATATTTGACAGTACTGCCGAAAACAAACGATCTCTTTTTGGCGGTGGGCGTTACGATGGTCTGGTTGGTTCTTTCGGGGTCGATCCATTACCGACGGTTGGTTTTGGCATGGGCGACGTTACCATTCAAGATTTTTTGACTAGCCATAACTTGCTGCCAAATTTAACTAATGGGGTTGACTCTTGCGTGGTCATTATAGGAGACGAACAGGTTTATGCTGAAGCTGTGGGAACTATTAACCAGCTAAGAGCTGGCGGATTAAATATTGCCGTCGATTTTAGTAATAGGAAAATCGATAAAAAAATAACTGTTGCTCAAAAAAAAGGGTACAAGAATATAATTTTCATCGGTCAGGAAGAGCTAAGCAACCAAAATTACAAACTAAAGAATTTAAATAGTGGGCAAGAGCAAAGCCTCAAGCTCGACGACCTAATTTCTGTTTTACGCCAACAAAAGTAGGTTAATCAACAGATAGCTTCACTTGGCAAGCGTCTCATAACCTGTTACTATTGGTCTCATGCAAATTACCAAGAATCAAGATTCAGACACCAACATTACTTTAATTATCAAAGCCGAAGCTAGTGAAATTATAGCTGCCAAAAATAGGGCCCTTAATAGACTAGCGCCTAAAGTTAAATTGTCTGGTTTTAGGACAGGTAAAGTACCCATGGAACTGGTTGAGAAAAATTTAGACCCAAATTATTTACAAACCGAAGTTATTGATGAAGCCCTTAACGAACTATATGTAAGTGCTGTCAATGAAGAAAATATACGTCCAGTAGCTCAGCCTAAAGTTGATCTAGTCAAGTTTGTTCCTTATGAAGAACTTGAGTTTAAGGCTGAAGTTGAAGTAATTGGTAAAGTAAAAATGCCTGACTATAAAAAACTTGGCGTCAAGCGGGAAACCGTGAAAGTAACAAAAGACGATATAGACGAAGTGCTTGAGAGGCTTCGTACTCAGTTAGCAGAGCACAAAGAAGTAACTCGAGAAGCTCATCTTGAAGACCGTGCCTGGATAGATTTTGATGGTCATGATACCAAAGGACTAGAAGTAAAAGGTGCTTCCGGCAAGGAATATCCTCTTCTACTCGGCAGTAAAACTTTTATACCTGGCTTTGAGGACCAAGTAGTTGGTATGAAGGTTGGCAGTGAAAAAGAATTCACTATTCCTTTTCCTAAAGACTACGCTGTTAAAGCCTTACAGGGCAAAAAAGTAACTTTTAAAGTAAAGCTAACTAAGCTAGAAGAAGTTACGAAGCCAAAACTAGATGATTCATTAGCTACTAAAGCAGGTCCATTTAAAACAATGAGTGAGCTTAAAGAAGATATTAAAAAACAACTTTCCCAAGAAAAAGAAAACCAAGCCCAGAAATCTTATGAAGATTTACTTGTTAAAGAATTGGCAGCTAAAACAAAAGTCGCCTTACCTGTAGCTTTGGTAGATGAACAAATAAATTCTGTAGATCAGGAGTTTCGGCAAAACTTGCTGTACCGTAGCGAAACATTCCAGGAATATCTAGACAATAGTGGTCAAAGTGAAGAAGAATATCGAACTAAAGAACTCAGGCCTGTGGCTGAAGAACGCCTAAGGGCTGGTTTGGCTCTGAGTGAAGTTGCTGATCTTGAAAAGATTACGGTTACCCCAGAAGAGCTCGAGATTCGGATGCAGGTTTTAAAAGGTCAATACAGCAGCGACCAAAAAATGCAAGAAGAACTAGACAAGCCTTCAGCTAGAAAAGATATTGCCAGTAGATTGTTGACAGAAAAGACAATCTCTAAACTGGTTGCTTTAAATACTAAATAGGCTAAGAATTTCTAGCACTCTATATTGACGAGTGCTAATTTTAGCGATATAATTATGAGCATGCTTATACCCACAGTAATTGAAAACGATGGTCGCGTAGAACGCGCCTACGATATCTATAGTCGTTTACTTAAAGATAGAATAATATTTTTAGGTGAAGATGTTAACCCGCACACAGCCAATTTAGTTGTCGCCCAAATGCTTTTTTTAGAAGCCGAAGACCCTAAAAAGGACGTCATCTTTTATATAAATAGTCCAGGCGGTAGTGTTTACGATGGCATGGCTATTTACGACACCATGAAGTACATCAAGTGTGATGTCCAAACCGTAGGAATTGGCCTTCAAGCAAGTATGGGAGCCTTTCTGCTTAGTAGTGGCCTTAAAGGAAAGAGATTTTTATTGCCTCACGCCAAAGTGATGATTCATCAACCAAGTAGTGGCACTAGAGGCAAAGTATCTGACATGGAAATAGACCTAATGGAATCTTTGCGCATTAAGAAACAACTCAATGAAATACTAGCTAAAAATACAGGCCAAAAACTGACTAAAATTGAAAAAGATGTCGATCGTGATTATTGGATGAGTGCCCAAGAAGCAGTCGATTATGGGTTGGCTGATAAAGTTATTAAATAACAGCTTTAAGCTCAGTTAATTTAACCTACATTTGCTCTAAAATCCACTATATTTCTCTTGAAAAGTTATAAAAAATAGAGTAGTATATAAGCACGGTATTAAGTGTTTAATACTTGAACTTTTCGGTAATGGGCAATGAAGCATAACACGTAAGTTGGTCGCTTGTGTTGTGTGGAGCTAGTAGCGAAACCACCATTATTAAATTAACTAACGTACTTTTAGTAGATTTTATATTGGTCAACGACAGTTGGCTTTTTTTGTCTCTAAAAGCTTGCGCGACCAAAAAAGGAGTTTGTACAGCATGAACAGCTTGCAGGCATTTTACGCGCAAATAAAAATCGAGCGAGAAGAAGCTCACCAAGAAAAATTATCAAATGTCGTCATTAAGTCGGCGCTAGGGTTGCCAAAATCGGAAGAACTCAGAAACAGTATGATTGAATCGTACCGCACCCACCGACAAGATGCTTACGGCCATAAACGACGACCACTAGTTTCATTAATTATTGGCTAGTCCACGAAAAAAGTTTTTAAAAATCGTCCTCCTTAAGGGCGGTTTTTAATTTTGAATTGACAATTAGCTAAATTTACTCCAAACTATAATACTAAGAAGTAGTTTAGGCTAGGTAGTGCTACTGTTTGCTCGCAAACGGCATCAGCACCAAAAACTCCTTAGGTCCAGTGAACTTCGCGCGAAAAACAATTATCATCTAGGCTTTGTATTTTTACCTAATTTTTTGTACGGTATTAATTTTATAGGTCTAGTGAACTACACCAACTATCAATTAAATCCTCGAAGGAGCGTGCTTTTTATGGCAAAAACAGTAGCCTCTACTGACAACGCTAACCAGCGTATTTTTTATACAAAAAGTAACGATATTCCACTACCAAATTTAATAGACCACCAGAATAAGAGTTTTCAGTGGTTTGTTGATGAAGGATTGGGAGAATTGTTGGCCGAAATTAGTCCCATGGAAGACTACACAGGCACAAAACTATCACTTAATTTTAAAAGTTATCATTTCGAAGAACCAAAACTGACTGAGCTAGAAGCTAGAGAAAATAACGTTAGTTACGAAGCTTCTCTAAAGGCCGTTGTCGAGCTAATTAATAAAATTACCGGCGAAGTCAAAGAACAAGAAATTTATTTGGGTGACTACCCATGGATGACTAAACGAGGCACATTTGTTATAAACGGAGCAGAGCGTGTAGTTGTTAGCCAGCTAATAAGAAGCCCAGGAGTATTTTTTACGGCTAATATCCACGGTGGCCATAATCTTTACGGCGCTAAGGTTATTCCTAGCCGAGGGGCTTGGCTAGAGTTTGAAACTGCTGCTAACGGTGCGCTTTTCGTAAAAATAGATCGCCGTCGAAAAATTGCTGTCACAACCCTACTTAAAGCACTAGGCATGAACGAAGCAGCCATAAAAGATCAGTTTAAACATGTTGATAGTGGCCCTAAAAGCTTCATTGACGCAACACTTGAAAAAGATCCATCTAAAGGCACCAACGAGGCTTTAATTGAAGTTTATCGCCGTTTACGCCCAGGTGACCTGGCTACTGTTGAGAATGCTCGTTCGCTCATTGAGAACATGTTCTATAACCCAAAAAGATTCGACTTTTCGCGCGTTGGTCGCTACAAAATTAACAAAAGGCTAGACCTAGACACACCTAACACGGCCGAAAACCGAGTTATGCACCTTGAAGATCTGACAGCAATAATAGCTGAACTAATTAGAATGTCTAATACTCAAGAACCTGCAGATGACATTGACAGTCTGGCTAACAGAAGAATCAAACAAGTAGGTGAATTGGTTCAAAGACAATTTAGAATTGGCCTACTTCGAATGGACAGGAACGCTAAAGACCGCATGAGTATGTGCGAAATTGAAACCGTATCTCCGGCTCAGTTAATAAATGCCCGACCGGTAGTTGCTGCGGTCAGGGAATTTTTTGCATCTAGCCAGCTAAGTCAATTCATGGACCAAATTAATCCGCTTTCCGAGCTTGCTCACAAGAGACGACTAAGTTCTATGGGTCCTGGCGGTTTAAGCCGTGAAAGAGCAGGTTTTGAAGTGCGTGACGCTCATGCGACCCATTATGGACGTATTTGTGCCGTCGAGACTCCTGAAGGCGCCAATATTGGTTTAGTACTGAATATGGCTACTTACGCTCGGATCAACGACTACGGTTTCCTAGAAACACCGTATATCAAAGTTAAAAACTCAGCTACCGCTAAAGAGGCAGCCGGGCATATTGCTACCGTTGACCTTGAAGATGAAAAAGGCAAAGTCATTGTTAAAAAAGGCGCTAAAATTTCGGTCGATGATGCCAAAAAGCTAGCAAATGTGAAGTCAAAGGCCACTTGGCCGGTTAAAGCCCAGGTTACTAGCGAAGTTGTCTACCTAGACGCCAGCGAAGAAGAAAAAGCTGTGATTGCTGGTGCTGGAAGTGAAATAGATGATGACGGCTATTTTGTAAGTGACCGAATTTCTGCTCGAGCTAGATTAGTAGCTGGTGAAGTAGACTCCAACGATATTACTCACATGGATGCTGCCTCTAAGCAAATTATTGGTTCATCTGCCTCGCTCGTTCCGTACATAGAAAAAAACTATGTGCTAAGAAGCTTGATTGGCTCTAACCAACAGCGACAAGCAGTACCACTCATCAACCCAGCTTCACCAATTGTTGGAACTGGTATGGAGCTAACTGCTGCACGCAACACTGGCCAAATTATTTTAGCCGAAGCAGATGGTGTGGTTACTAAGGCAACTGGAGATGAAGTGGTTGTCGATTACGGAAAAGTTAAAAAAACTTATTACCCTCTGCATTACGTTAGAAGTAATGAAGGTACTAGCATAAACCAGAAAGTTGTCGTTAAAACTGGTGATAAGGTTAAAGAAGGTGCTGTCATAATTGAAGGAATGAGCATTCAAGGTGGCGAACTAGCTCTTGGTAAAGATGTCCTGATAGCCTTTATGCCCTGGGGCGGTTACAACTTTGAAGATGCTATTGTTATTAGTGATCGTCTAGTAAAAGATGATGTCTTTACTTCTGTTCATATTGTCGATTACATGACTGAAATTCGTGAAACAAAATTAGGTCCAGAAATTGTCACTCGAGATATTCCTAATGTTTCAGAAGAATCACTTAGGCACCTCGATGACGAGGGAATTGTTAGAATTGGCGCCGAAGTGCACCCAGGTGACATTTTGGTTGGTAAAATTACCCCAAAAGGTGAGCAGGAACTTTCTAGCGAAGAAAGACTATTAAGAGCCATTTTCGGTGAAAAAGCCAAAGAAGTTCGTGATACTTCTCAGAGAATGAGCAATGGTAAACACGGAAAAGTGGTTGGAGTTAAAATCTTCAGCCGAGCCAACGGCCACGAGCTAAAAGCTGGCGTCATTATGCAAATTCAGGTTTTCGTCGCTCAAATGAGAAAAGTTGCAGTCGGCGATAAACTAGCTGGTAGGCACGGTAATAAAGGTGTTATTGCCAGAGTTTTGCCAGTTGAAGACATGCCATTTAATGAAGACGGTACGCCAATTGACATTGTTTTGAACCCGCTTGGTGTCCCTACTCGTATGAACCTCGGTCAGCTATTTGAAACGCACCTTGGTATGGCAGCTCATGCTCTTGGCCTGAAAGTCGCGACTCCACCTTTTAATGGGGTTTCACTAGATAAAATACAGCAACTATTGAAAGAAGCTGGTTTGCCAGAAGATGGCAAGCAACAGCTTTACGATGGCCGAACAGGTGAAGCATTCAAAGAGCGCACTACAGTTGGCCAAATGTATATGATCAAACTTGACCATATGATTGCCGATAAAATTCACGCTCGTTCCACTGGACCATATACTATGGTTACTCAACAGCCACTAGGCGGTAAAGCCCAAAATGGTGGTCAAAGGTTCGGTGAAATGGAAGTGTGGGCCTTGGAAGCTTACGGTGCAGCTAATACTTTGCAAGAAATGCTGACCATTAAATCCGACGATGTTTACGGACGTTCTAAGGCTTACGAGTCAATAATAAAAGGCACGGAAATTGAAGGTCCGAAAGTACCTGAAAGTTTCAATGTGCTTGTTAAAGAGCTTCAAGGCCTAGGACTTAAGGTTGACTTAGTCGACAGTCATGCTGGTTCAACTATAGACGCTGAAGAGTTGCTAGAAGTTAATGTTAAAGACGAATCGGAACATTTGGCTACAGTTGCAGCACCAACAGAATCAATCAGCGACCTTGACGTTACTGAAGACGCTGTGGCTGACGAATTTATGGTTCTTGACGAACCAGACAATGAGGCAGTGAACACTGCAACCGAAACAATTGAAGAAGAGAAGGAGGTCGCATAATGCGCAGATACTCACACGGTACCAACATTGCTGACTTTGACGCAGTGAGACTAGCCATTGCTAACCCAAGCGACATACTCGAATGGAGCAATGGAGAGATTACTAAGCCCGAAACAATCAACTATCGAACCCAAAAACCCGAAAAAGATGGCCTCTTTTGCGAGAAAATTTTCGGACCTGTTAAAGATATAAATCCACACGATGCTAAATACAAAGGCCTTCGCTCAAGAGAAGCAGCTGTTGATAAAAATGGAGAAATTGTTACCAAAAGCATCGTTCGACGTGAACGAATGGGTCATATCAGCCTGGCAACGCCAGTAACTCATATTTGGTTCCTGCGAGGTACTCCAAGTGCAATGGGCCTTGTATTAAACATGACGGTTAAAAACCTTGAGAGGATAGCTTACTTTGCAAGCTATGTAATTTTGTCGGTCAAAGAAGAGTCTAGAGACCAAATGCTCGGAGATAAAGAAGCAGAAGTTGCGGCAGCTAAAGTTGCAATTGAGGCTCGTTACGAGCAAATGGCTGCTGAAGAGGGTGCAGATATCAAAGCTCTCGCTGAAGCCCGAACCAAGGAGCTAGATGAGGTAGTGGCTAATTACGAGACCCTTAAGGCTCAACTCGAGTCTTTACAAGTACATGCTTTAATTAGTGAAAACGACTACCGTAATATGCCAGATGAGCTACAAGACTTAGCTAAGGTGTCAATGGGTGGCGAAGCTATTCAGAAGATGCTTGAGAGCGTCGACCTTGAAAGTCTTATTGCAGAGCTAACCGTTGAGGTCGAAACAGCTAAAGGCATGCGTAAGAAAAAGATAATGAAGAGAATGCGTATTTTAGAAAGCATGCAACGAGCTGGCATCAAGCCACCAAGTATGTGTCTAAGCATTCTGCCTGTTATCCCTCCGGATTTAAGGCCTATGGTCCAGCTTACCGGTGGCCGATTTGCGACAAGTGACTTAAATGATCTTTACAGAAGAGTCATTAACCGTAACAATCGACTTAAAAAATTAATTGACCTCAATGCTCCAGAGGTTATTCGTCGAAACGAAATGAGAATGCTGCAAGAGGCAGTCGATGCTTTAGTTGACAATAATGCCGCTCGTAGTGGACGGGCAGTCTCTAGCACTGGCCAAAGGCGCAGACTCAAAAGCCTGAGCGATATGCTCAAAGGAAAGCAGGGCCGTTTCCGTCAGAACCTACTCGGAAAACGTGTCGATTACTCCGGTCGGTCGGTAATTGTTGCTGGCCCGGAACTGAAAATCAATCAGTGTGGTCTACCTAAGATGATGGCTTTAGAGCTGTTTAAGCCATTTGTAATTGGTTACCTTATTACTAACGATCACGCTCATAATATTCGTTCTGCAACTCGGTTGATTGAATCTGGCGAATATATTGTCTGGGACGCACTAGATGAGGTCATTAAGGGCAAATACGTACTTCTTAACCGTGCTCCAACCTTGCACCGTTTAGGTATTCAAGCCTTCCAGCCGAAACTAATCGAAGGTAAGGCTATCCAGCTACACCCCTTAGTGTGTAAAGGTTTTAACGCTGACTTCGATGGCGACCAAATGGCCGTTCATCTACCATTGTCTGACAAAGCCCAACATGAGGCTCGTGAAATTATGGCTTCTTCAAAAAATATTTTAAAGCCTGCAGATGGTACTCCAGTGTTGCATATTGAGCAAGATATTGTGCTTGGAGCTTATTACTTGACCTACGATAAGATTAAGAGCCATAAAGAAATTCTTTTAACAGACATAAACGAAGCATTAATGGCGCTTGACGAAGGTTCAATTAAACTTCAAACACCTATTAGTCTCAATTTCCGTGGTGAAAAAATTAGCACCACTCTAGGGCGCGCCTTGTTCAATGAGCTTTTGCCAGCCGATTTTCCTTTTCAAAACGAAGCCATGACCAAGAAAAAAATTCAAAAAGTAATGGCTCAGGTTTACGAAAAATATGGTCAAGATAAAACTGCTGAAATTGCTGATGAACTTAAAGACTTAGCCTTTGAATACTCAACTATATCTGGTTTATCAATGGGAATGGATGATTTCCCGGCAGTAGAAGGCTTTAGCGAAGTTATAGCCGAAGGAGAAGAGAAAGCCAAAGAAATTGGTGACCAATATGAAGCTGGTTTCATGACCAACGATGAGAGATATCGTCTAATTGTTGAAAACTGGACTAAAGCAGATTCCAAAGTTCAAAGCCTACTGGCCGATCAGCTAAAAAATCAAGACAACTCTATGTCTATAGCCGTTAACTCAGGAGCTAGAGGTAATATTGGCCAGATGAAACAATCTGTTGGGATGCTTGGCGTTCTTTCTGATACTAGTGGTCGCGCTATTGAGCTACCGGTCAAGTCAAGTTACAAACAAGGCCTTGATCAGCTAGAGTATTTCACTGGAACTAGGGGTGTGCGTAAGGCCCTGATTGATATTGCTCTAAAAACGGCTGATTCTGGCTATATGACTAGACGTTTAGTTGACGTTTCTCAGGACGTCTTTATTGTTGACGATGAAGCTAACGACCCAGGCTTCCCAGTTTACCGGGTTGATACTGAAGAGACTGGTGTTCCATTCGCCTCGAGACTTGAGGGAAGGTATGCTGCTGAGCCAATCATGATTAACAAAAAACAGGTCGTTGGCAAGGGTGAGCTAATTAATCGTACTTTAGCTACTGATATTGAAGCAGCTAGTGACGTTGAAGTTGTCAAAATAATGAGCCCACTAACTTGTGGCACATTAAGAGGAGTAAGCCAAAAAAGTTATGGACTTGACCCTGCAACAGGGCAGTTAGTAGTTAACCGGCATCCGGTTGGCGTTATTGCCGCCCAAAGTATTGGCGAACCTGGCACCCAGTTAAGTCTTGACTCTAAGCACCGTTCAGGAGCTGTTTTGGCCGACGAAACGGCTCAAGGATTGCATCGTGTTGACGAACTTTTCGAAGTCAGAACTCCAAAAGGCCAGGCCTATATTACCGAAATTTCTGGTGAAGTTAGTATTCGAGAAGAAGGTGAACAATACATAGTTCAAGTGTCTGGTAAAGAGGAAGAGGAAGTCGTTCTAAAACTTGGTGAAAGAACAGCTACTATTGCCGATGGGCAAGAAGTTGTAGTTGGCGACGTTGTGGCAGCGCTAGAAGGCGGAGAGAGTCCGCTTGTGGCACCAATTACCGGCGCGGCCCAAGTTCTAGAAGACAAAGTTGTTATTACTCCAACTACTCAAACTGTAGTGCGCTACGAAATACCTGGCTTCAAACAACTAGTTGTTAAAAATGGTAGTTTTGTAGTTGCTGGCGACAGACTAACCAGTGGTTCAATTAACCTTCATGATTTAATGAATCTTAAAGGTGTTATTGAGACTCAGCGGTATATCTTGAATCAAATTAGTAAGATTTTTGCAGCTCAAGGTCAGAATATTTCCGACAAACATTTGGAAATAGTGATACGTCAAATGTTCAGCCGAGTTTCAATTGAAGAACCTGGTGACACCGACTTTGTAACTGGCGACATTGTTAGCAAGGCCGCCGTTTTAGAGGCTAACCAGAAACTATCTCAGGAAGGTAAAAAACCAGCTGAGTTCAACCAGTTGTTACTAGGAATCACTAAAGTTTCGACTTGGGCTGATAGCTTCTTAAGTGCCGCCAGTTTCCAAGATACAACTAGAGTCTTAATAGCAGCTGCTACAAGTGGCAAGGTCGACCATTTGTATGGACTAAAAGAAAACGTCATCTTAGGACGAAAAATCCCAGTTGGCACTGGCTACACGCCAAAAGATAAAAACGTTGACGAAGAAGAATAAATCTGTTTAAATAGGAAGCTATATGCCAACAATCAACCAATTAGTACGAAAAAATCGCAAGTCTAGCATTGCTAAAAGCAAGTCACCGGCTTTGCATAAGGTTACAAACAGCCTTAAGACTAAGTCTTATGAAAAACCAGCCCCTTTTAAAAGAGGAGTTTGCGTAAAAGTAACCACTAAAACACCAAAAAAACCTAACTCGGCTCTCAGGAAAGTAGCTCGTGTTAGGCTGAATAATGGTTACGAAGTTTGGGCTTACATCGGTGGCGAAGGCCATAACTTACAAGAACACGCTGTTGTTCTTATAAGAGGTGGGCGAGTGCCTGATCTTCCTGGTGTTCGTTATCACGTCGTTCGTGGTAGCCTAGACCTTCAGGGCGTGGCCAATCGTAAGCGTGGTCGCAGTAAATACGGCGCCAAAAAAGACTAAGTCAGTTCATCTTGAATTAAGTCTTGTTCATTTAACAATTAATTAATGTGGCTTCAGTGACCGCTTCAACTAAACAAAGTTGAAAGAACGCACCGAAGAATTACTATCGAAAAGGAGTACAGAAATGCCACGAAAGAAAACCAAGAGTTTGGTTCGCGATATCGCCCCAGACCGCAAATACAATTCAGAAAGAGTCCAAAGGCTCATTAACCGCATTATGCTAAATGGCAAAAAACAGTTAGCCGAGCGCATAGTTTATGAAGCTATGGAAAATGCTGCTAAAAAATTGAAGCATGAAGATGCTCTAGAAGTATTAAATAAAGCTCTAGATAACGTTAAGCCTGCTGTTGAGACTCGCTCACGACGGGTCGGTGGCGCTAATTACCAAATTCCTTTCGAAGTTAAAGGTCAACGTCAGTCTCACTTAACCCTAATGTGGTTTGTGGCAGCTACTAGAGCTCGCAGTGGAATGCCAATGGCCGACAGATTAACGCTTGAAATTGTCGATGCTTTCAACGGCACCGGTGCAGCTGTTAAAAAACGAGAAGACACTCACAAAATGGCCGAAGCTAACCGAGCTTTTGCTCACTTTGCTAGAGGTTAACAATGAGTTGTAGCTCTGAACAATGTCCATATTTTGTTCAACGAGAAGTTGCCCAAGAATTGGCTAAAGAGTGCACTGATAAAATACGGGCTTTTGCTTCAAGTGCACCAAATGTTATCACTGCAACAGAAGCCGCGGCCCAGCCAGCCGTATCAGATGCTTATGATCGTTTGAAGGAAAAATTTCCTGATTTGTGTCCCGGAGCAATAGAAGCACCCAACAGAGAAAAACCTGGAATATTTTGTCCCGTTGAACAAATGGCTCGACAGTCAATTATGACAGCTGGGGCAACTGTTCACCAAAGAGATATCTCAAATACGGGACAATACTTGTAATTATAAATTCAGAAAGGAACAAAATGGCAGATAAAAAAGTAGCAATGGACAAAATTCGGAACGTCGGCATTATTGCCCATATCGATGCCGGTAAAACAACTACCACGGAAGGTATCTTGTACCGAACTGGGCTAAGCCACAAAATTGGTGCTGTCCACGAAGGCGAAACCACAACCGACTGGATGGCTCAAGAGAGAGAAAGAGGCATTACAATTGTGGCCGCTTCGGTGACTTGTTTTTGGAAGAATCATCAAATTAATATTATTGACACACCAGGACACATTGACTTTACGGTAGAAGTAGAGCGGTCGCTTCGGGTCCTCGACGGTGCCGTGGTCGTTTTTGACGGTAAAATGGGTGTTGAGAGTCAGTCTGAAACAGTTTGGCGTCAAGCCGACAAATACGGCGTGCCCCGCGTTTGCTTTATTAATAAAATAAATCAGACTGGTGGTGATTTTTATAAGAGCCTCGACTCAATTCATAATCGTTTAAATAAGCACGCTTTTCCTATTCATTTGCCGATTGGTTTCGAGCAATCAATTAATGGTGTGGTTGACCTGGTTACTATGAAAGCTTATTCATATAAGCAATTTGCTGACAAGGCCCTAGTTGAAGAAGAAATTCCAACAGACATGCTTGAAAAGGCCAAAAAATACCGTTCTCTTCTAATTGAAAATGCGGTCGCTGAAGACGAAGAAATATTAGAGAAATACCTCGAAGTTGGTGAAGAAGGCTTGAGCGAAGCCGATATAGTTAAGTCCATAAGAACTGCAACCTTGAGTGGCCGATTTTTCCCTGTAACTGGGGGAGATGGTCGTGGAGTAATTGTTGAAAAAGTTCTTGACCTAGTTAATGACTATCTCCCTAGCCCTCTAGATAGAGGTAGTACTTGGGGAACTCACCCTAAAACTGGCGAAGAAATTGAGCGTAAGCCATCTGAATCAGAGCCTTTCAGCGCTCTTGCTTTCAAAATTACAACCGACCCTTTTGTTGGAAAATTAGCCTACTTTAGAGTTTACTCGGGCAAAATTGTATCAGGCAGTTATGTTCTTAATAGCTCAACTGGCGAAAAAGAAAGAATTGGTAGAATAGTAAGACTTCAAGCTGATAAAAGAGCTGATGTAACAGAAGTTGGTGCTGGTGACATTGCTGCCATTGTTGGACTAAAGGGTACGACTACAGGTAACACTTTGTGTGAACAAGCAAATCCGATCGTCCTTGAAAGTATTACATTCCCCGAGCCACCAGTTAGTATTGCTATTGAACCGGCTACTAAAGCCGACCAAGAAAAGATGAGTCTAGCTTTGCAGCGTCTAGCTGAAGAAGACCCAACTTTCAGGGTTAAAGTAGATCACGACACGGGGCAAACTATCATTAGTGGTATGGGTGAGCTTCACCTAGAAATCATCGTTGACCGAATGAAGCGCGAGTTCAATGTTGAAGCAAATATTGGCGCACCGCAAGTGGCCTATCGAGAAACTATCCGCAAAGATGGTGTTGAAATTCAAGGAAAATTTGTCAGACAAAGTGGTGGTCGAGGACAATATGGCGATGTTTGGCTAAGACTTAGCCAAAACGAAGCAGGAAAAGGGTTCGAGTTCATCAACAGTATTAAAGGTGGTGTCGTTCCTAGTGAGTATATTCCAGCAGTTAAGGCTGGAATCGTCGAAGCATTGAACAACGGTGTCTTAGCCGGATACCCTGTAGTTGATATTAAAGCTGAGCTTTATTTCGGTAGTTACCACGATGTTGACTCCAGTGAAATGGCTTTCAAAATAGCTGGTTCGATGGCTATCCAGGAAGGTGTAAAAAATGCCAACCCTGTGCTACTTGAACCTGTTATGAAGGTTGTTGTTGTAACCCCAGAAGAATTCATGGGTGATGTGATTGGTGACTTAAATTCTAAGCGAGGTCGTATTGAAAGTATGGAAGATCTTCCTGGAGGGATCAAAGAGATTACTTCTTTCGTTCCACTTGGAGAGATGTTTGGATATACGACAAATTTGCGTTCCAATACTAAGGGGCGCGCTAGCTCGAGCATGGAACTTGACCATTATGCTGATGTTCCAAACCATGTTACAGAAGCAATTATTGCCAAAAACGGCAAATAAGAGCTACTATTTTCAAGTAGAACTAGACGGCTTTATGGCTCAGGCTACATGAAATAAAGTCTTTGCAAACTATTGTTTTTTCAGATACAATATATCGGTATGCGAGTTTTTTGTAGTGCTCAAATTGCTAAACTACTAAACCGTTAACAACTAATTAATTATTTAAGGAGAACCAATCAATGGCAGATTTTGACCGAAGCAAGCCACATGTGAATGTTGGTACTATGGGACACGTTGACCACGGTAAAACTTCACTAACGGCCGCTATCACTATGACACTTGCAAAGCGCTTGCCAAGCGATGTCAACAAACCAGTAAATTACGACCAAATCGATAACGCACCAGAAGAAAAGCAACGTGGTATTACCATTGCTACTTCTCACCAAGAATACGAAAGCGAAAAGCGTCACTACGCTCACGTTGACATGCCTGGTCACGCTGACTATGTCAAGAACATGATCACAGGTGCAGCTCAAATTGATGGAGCAGTATTAGTAGTCTCTGCAGCTGACGGCCCAATGCCACAGACTAGAGAACACGTTCTACTAGCCAAGCAAGTTGGTGTGCCAAGCATCTTAGTCTTCCTAAACAAAATGGACTTAGCTGACCCAGAGTTAGTTGAACTAGTTGAAATGGATGTTCGTGAACTACTTGCTAAGTACGGTTTCGACGAAAACTGTCCTATTGTCAAGGGTTCAGCTACCAAAGCCATAGAAGGTGACGAAGCTAACATGGACGCTGTCATGGAACTAGTTAAAGCTATGGATGACTATATACCAGAACCAGTTCGTGACTTAGACAAGCCATTCCTAATGCCTGTTGAAGACGTCTTCTCAATTAAAGGTCGTGGTACAGTTGCCACTGGTCGTGTTGAGCAAGGTGTAGTTAAGGTCAACGAAGAAGTTGAAATTGTTGGTATCCGCGACACTCGAAAAGTTGTTGTTACTGGTGTCGAAATGTTTAAGAAAAACCTCGATCAAGGTCAAGCTGGCGACAACGTTGGTGTACTTCTTCGTGGTGTTGAGCGAGACGATATCGAGCGTGGTCAAGTACTATGTAAACCAGGTTCAATTACCCCACACACCGAATTTGATGCCGAAGTTTATATTTTGACTAAAGAAGAAGGTGGACGACACACTCCATTCTTCAAGGGATACAAGCCACAGTTCTACTTCCGAACTACCGATGTAACCGGTGAAGTTGAACTTCCTGCCGATAAAGAAATGGTTATGCCAGGTGATACTATCACTTTCAAGGTCAAACTACTTGCTCCAATTGCTATGGAACAAGGTTTGCGCTTTGCTATCCGTGAAGGTGGCCGAACTGTTGGTGCTGGTGTTGTTACCAAAATCGACAAATAAGCTTGTGCACTCAACTTAAAATAGAAAGAGAGCTAAAAGACTAGCTCTCTTTTTATTTTGAATTTTGGCAGTTTCAATAAATGATGTTATATTATAAATTGTAATATCAATGTTGGTGACTAAAAGTCGTTACCTTATAATCTCTTAACTATAGGTAAAGATGTTACACCAAAGTAAACCAAGGAGAAATTAATATGGCTGAGACAGCAGCTCCACAACAACGAATTCGTATTCGTCTAAAAGCTTACGACCATAAAATAATAGACCAATCGGCAAAACAAATTGTTGATACTGCATTAAGAACTGGAGCGACCATTGCGGGCCCAATTCCACTACCTACCAGGAAAACAACCTATACTGTAGTTAAAAGCCCACATGTATACAAAAAGGGTCGCGAACAATTTGAAATGCGAGTTCACAAGCG
>JAGORN010000015.1 GCA_018062805.1 Candidatus Saccharimonadota bacterium
GTCTGGAGAAAAGAAATTCCAGACTACATCCATTACTACAACCACGAGAGACCACACCAAGGAATTGACTGGCTAACACCAGTCGAAAAACTAGCTCAGTGTTGCGAAGCTATTGACTAGAAAACGTAATGAGATACTCTAGAATAAGTCTGTTGTCCTCTTTTCCAGATGAGTCCATATAGCCAGCCAAACCAACTTGCCACTCAATACATACTTACCAACTGGATGAAATGTTATTTCTTTGACAGTTAAACCATTGCCCGAAAAAATGAATTTAACAAAGTACTTATTCTTAAGAATAATGGCTTTATAGATCTTTAGCCAATTCAAAAGTTACTATTTGTCTTACGCAAGTACCATTATCGCCCATCTCAAATAAACCAAGCTTGGTAAAGGTACCGTTAAATTCACTTGGCTCAATTATGTTGTTCGTATCTATTGTCTGCTCATCTTTAAAGCGGGTAATACTGATATGTGGTCGAAATAGCTCACCGACATATTTATAGCCATAATTGCGATAATTTTCTAACGCCAACCCAGTGGCACTCTCCATGCGCAATTTGTCTTGCTCAGGCATTCCATTTCTAACTGGGTTAATAGCTTTGACAACAGCCGATGCCAAATCATCAAGCACCTGAGTTTTTTGATACTCAATATCTAAAAAACCCATTACTTGATAGTATTTAGTGGCTTTAAGGTTTTGGCTTTTGTGGACACTTGCAATATTTTCTAATACTACTTTAATGCCTTCTAGGTCCTGTGGCCTTAGTCGTGCCATGTATAGAGATGCATGAGGGTGGAAATTTATACCGTCAAGTGTATATAGTGTACCTCTTGTTCGTAGCGATTTACTCAGCTCAACTGTCTTGGTCTTCAACTCTTCTGATGGCAATATTACTATATCGCATAGTATTGAATTCATATTTACTAAGAATACTATACCAACTAAGCAATTTGTCTTTTATATCATTTATAAACAGTTGGAAGGTTTACCTCACCACATTTCTATGGGTTCCAATTTTACTGGGTGATCTCACGGAGAATCGACGTTAGTGCCTAAACGGACAATGTGGCTAATAATAGCTGAGGTTGAAGCATGACTTTCTGCTTCAGACCGTGGAATAATAGTTAGCTTAGAATGATCCATAATATTCCAGAATCTTGGATCTGGGCCATCTGTTGCATACATATCTAGCTGAAGATTTGTAACTATTTCGGCATAAGTCGGATTATCATGGTCAGAAGCACTTTTTATTGGATCGATAAAAACATAGTCCACAATTTTAAGCGCATCTAGCATTTGAGCGCGATCGTTCTCTAAAATTATTGGCCGTTTTGAGCCTTTACGTGCTTTAACCCTTTCATCACTACTTAGCATTACAACGACCACATCACCAAATGATTTAACTGCAGACAGATATCGAAGATGACCAACATGTAGTAAGTCAAATGTTCCACTAGTAAGGACAATTTTTTCTTGCTTGTACTGACTACGAATATTAGCAATGTCTTTTACATGGACAATCATAGACATAATACTACCATGAGTATTCGATATAAAATATCGAAGCCGCAAGAGGAATCGCCCTTAATGCGCCAAGTAAAAAATAACTTGGCTTCATTAACCCTTCGGGCTAAAGGGCGGGGAAGCAAAGACTCTTGCTTCTGTTCGATTCTCATGAAAACCAATTTAAAACTCCGAGCTGAACTCGGAGCCTTAAATTGGTGATCTCACGGGGAATCGAACCCCGATTGCCAGGATGAGAACCTGGTGTCCTAACCGTTAGACGATGAGACCACGGTTATTATTTTACTATGGCGAGGTTCGATTCGGAATCGACCCACCTTTGGCGGGCCCGCAACTTCTACTTTGAAAGCATAGCTTTCAAGTGAAGGTTGCCTTGCGACCAGCAGACTTGCTGGTCTCACCCGATTGCCAGGATGAGAACCTGGTGTCCAGCCACGCTAAGCGCGGCCCCAGAATTTTCATACTTGTAACAAGTTACAAATCTGAAAAGTTCTCTTGCAAACTGCCGACTGGCAGTTTTCACTTTAGACGATGAGACCAAACGCTAGACAATATTTTACACTAAACTAATAAACCAAGTCATCAACTGCTAGGACAGCCTGGTGTCCAGCCACATCCTGTGGCCTCAAAACTTCATGATTGAAAACGAGTTTTCATCAGAAGGTTTTCTTGCGAGCAGCCTCCTGGCTACTCTCACTTTAGACGATGAGACCAAACGCTATTTATGGTTTTTTACAGCCACTAACCGAAGAAATTCTACTATAAAACAGATTAAAATGCTATAATTAGTAATAATTTGCAAGCAAATCTAAAAAACTCTGAAAGGTCGTCCTCGCAATGGTTCTGTCATTAAATATTGCCGAGAAGTCATTCGGCGATAAAACTCTGTACCAAAACCTCAAAATCGAAGTCCAGGACGGTGAGAAAGTCGCATTAATAGGCAGAAACGGCACAGGTAAAACAACTTTACTAAACATTATTACAGGTGATGACTTAGAGCAAGATGGTCTAGTGCGAGTCCGTAAAGGCGCTGTTTTAGTGAGTAGCCGCCAAGAACACCACGGCCACGACCAAAAACTAGTACTCGACTATATTTTGGGCGATCTGCCCGAATACGAGAAGTTGCATCATATCATTACTTCTTTCCCTGGGCACATGTCAGAAAATACCGCAAAACTCCAAAAATACTCAGACGCTCTCGAGCGCTTTTCCCAGCTGGGCTACTTTGAGGTTGAGTCGGAAATTGCTGAAGCTCTAAAAAAATATCAAATTGATGAAACTCAAATTAACAGCCCGCTTAATAAGCTTAGTGGCGGTCAAAAAAGATTGGTTGAGCTTGTCAAGGTCCAAAGGGCCAGAGCTCACTTAGCGCTTATAGACGAACCGACCAACCATATGGACTACGAGGCTAAAAAAGCCTTCATAAAGTGGTTTAAAAGCGCCCAGGAAGCAATTTTAGTGATAACTCACGACCGTGACCTACTAATGGCTGTCGACAAAATTATAGAAATAAAAGACCAAAAAGCCTATCCTTTTAACGGTAACTACGATGCTTATTTAAAAACCAATGCCACTAAGACTGTTTCAGCAGTCCATGAATACACTGTTGTTCAGAGAAGAATTGCAAACTTAAGAGAAAATGTTATCCGCTACAGACGGCTAAAAGAGAAAGCTCGCGACCCAGGGACTATTCAGCGTTTTAAGAGCTTAGAAGTAAAGTCGGTTGCCGAGCTGGCTGAACTGGAAGCTAGAGAAGCTCCTTCTTTTTGGATTGACAGGGAGTCGGCTGGAGAACTGAACGATAAAGTCAGCGCTTCTTACCAGAAACACAAAGCTCAGAATATAAAAGTCCGAGCCAATCAGGCTACAGAAAAAACTGACCGCTTGCTGGTTGAGGTAAGTAAAATTAGCCTAGGCTACCAAGAACCACTATTTTCAGAAATTTCATTTCAGGTGCGAGAAGGCAATAAAATCCGCTTGCATGGTCGTAACGGAGCAGGCAAGTCAACTCTAGTTAACGCCATTTTGGCTAAAGTAAACGGACAACCACCAGCTAGTAAAATATTTAAAGGCACAATTGCCGTAGAAAAAGACCTAAAAATAGGTGTTTATGAACAAGAAATTGCCCCAAAATACCTCAATATGACTCTTGGCCATGCAATAGAACAAGCTTATATGGCCAAAAACATTCCAGTCGGCGAAACCAAAATAAAACAGCTACTGGGTGATTATCTATTCAACCCAGTAACTGACTTTCAAGTTGAAATTAATCGTTTGAGTGGTGGCCAAAAAGCTCGTTTTCAACTCATTAATATGCTAGCCGGCCAGCCCGATATATTAATACTTGATGAGCCAACTAACCACCTAGACCTACCGAGCATCGAAGAGTTAGAGGATGCTTTAGCCCAGTATAAAGGCGCAATCATATATATTTCACATGACTCTTTCTTCTCTGAAAACATTGGTGGAGAACAAATAAAAATACACAAGCAGGCCGCATAAGCAAAGTTGTTTTTGCGTAAGTAGCAGTTATTTATTACAATAAATACATTCAAGCATAAGCAATAACTGGTGGAATAAATTGTTCTTCAAAAAGTCACAAAAATCTAGTCCAAACGAAAATGCAGCCGAAAAAGTATCGAGTAGTTTAAAAAATGCTCAGGCTTTGTCGGAAATTATTATTAACTCCATAGCCGATGGAGTAGTTTTGCTAGACTCGAATAAAAATATAATTATGTTCAACCCTGGAGCCGAAGCTATAACCGGCTGGAAGCAAGCAGATGCCGTCAGCCTCCCAACCGATGCCATTTTTAAATTTGTAGACGAAAAAAATGAACCAATTCAGGCTGGAACTGATCCATTTTCTAGAGCTATTACAGAACGAACAATTATTCGCGACACAAATGCCAACCTCAACACCCATGAAGATAAAAAAACCATTGGCATATCTATAAGCGTAAACCCTCTAGTCGACCAAGCAGGTAACATTACTAGTCTAATTGGCATTTTTATGGACGTTAGCGACCAACGACAGGCCGACTCGGCACGAGCAGAATTTATTTCAACCGCTAGCCATGAAATGCGTACCCCAGTAGCTGCTATTGAGGGCTATTTGGCGCTGGCCATGAACGACAAAGTCTGTCACATAGACACCAAAGCTCGTGAATATCTTTCTAAAGCTCATGTTAGCACCCAACATTTAGGGCAGCTGTTCCAAGACTTACTTACTAGCGCAAAAGCCGAAGATGGCCGGCTAGTTAACCACCCCGAACCAACAGAAATGGGTGAATTCTTAGAACAATTAACGGACAATATGCGCTTTACGGCCGAAAAAAAAGGCTTGCTTTTAGAGTATCAAATTGGCGCCAACCAAACTGCAGGTACTGGACAGCTAGCTAGCGCTCGTCAAGTAGTCAGGCCACTTTATTATGCCCATATTGACCCAGACAGAATGCGCGAAGTACTAACTAACTTGTTCGACAATGCTATTAAATACACCGAAACAGGCAAGGTCATAATTGGCATAACTGGCGACGACAGAGTAGTTCAAATTCAAATTAAAGATAGTGGCCAAGGAATAGCTAAAGAAGATTTGCCACATTTGTTCGAAAAATTCTACCGAGTTGACAATTCGGCCACTAGAGCAATCGGCGGGACAGGCCTGGGCTTATTTATTTGTCGAAAAATAGTCGAACTATACAACGGTCGAATTTGGGTTGAAAGCGAAACTGGTAAGGGTAGCACTTTTTACATTAACTTGCCCCGACTGTCCAGCCAAAGAGCAAACGAACTACAAGCTCAACAAACCACCCAAAACTCACCACTAAATTAAAATGTCTAAAATATGGTTAAAGACACTGTTTTAATGTTACAATTTAATTAAAATTAATGCTTAAGGTAAAAGGGTAACTATATGGCAAAAATCATGCTCGTCGAAGACGACAACAATTTAAGAGAAATATATGGCGAACGATTAATGGCTGAAGGCTACGAAATTGTTTCAGCTAAGGACGGAGAGGAAGCCCTAGCACTAGCTGTTAAAGAAAAGCCCGACCTTATTATTTCCGATGTTATGATGCCAAAAATTAGTGGTTTTGATATGCTCGATATTCTTCGACAAACACCTGAAACTAAAAACACAAAAGTCATAATGATGACTGCCTTAAGCCAAGCCGAAGATAAACAACGTGCCAACAACTTAGGCGCTGACAAATACCTGGTAAAATCACAGGTAACTCTAGAAGATGTAGCCCGCGTTGTAGACGACGTGCTGAATGACCGGTCTGGCCCAATGCAGGTACCTGCTAGCGAGGTTACTAATGTCAGCCCATTAACTACTGAAGATCATGCTACAACCGCAACCACTACCGACGCCTCAACTTCGTCTCCGGTAGTTCCTGACCCAACCCCACAACCAGAGCCAGTAGTAGAAGAACCTTCTAATGCACCTGCTCCAGCAATTAGTCCCGCTGCTCCTGTAGTCGTCCCGGAACCAATCGCCTCAACTTCGTCTACGGTAGTTCCTGACCCAACCCCACAACCAGAGCCAGTAGCACCAGCAACCGAGGACCAACCCGCAGAACAAACAATCCCAGCTAGCCAGCCACCAAATGCAGAATCACCCAACCAACCAGAAGCAGTAGTTCAGCCCGACCCGAATAGTGAAGCACAGGCTGATTCAAGCTTACCAATAAACCCAATGACCGCTCAAACTACAGAACCAGTTGCCAACCCGCTCGCCGAAAAATCAAGTGCAAGCCCAGAATCGGTCGAAGAAAAGCTGAGCGAAATAAACCAAGAAATAGAAAACTTCGTAAAAACTGAGCAAACAGAAGTAGCAAGCCATCAAGTTGCAATGGTGGAACCGACCCAAGCTCAGCTAGACAAGGCAGAACTTGAAGCCAGTAAAAATAATAACCCTGATCCAACTGTAATTCCACCAGCAGCGGGTAGCCAAAACATCAACGAACCCGCCTCAACCAGAAAAAAAGTTATCAACCCTATAGGGTCTATCGACAATGCGCCTAATATAAATGAATTATATGAAAAAGAATTAGCCGCCGAAAATAAAGACCAACCAGTAGTTAACCCAGGAGCCGGAGCCAATATTGAAAGCACCTCATCTACGCAAGACGAACAACCTAGCTCAACAAACCCAATGCTTCAATCTGCAGAATCAGTTGCAAGTGCAACTGTAACTGTTAATACTGCACCGCTAGAAACTGCTGACTTATCACAAATAGAAGGGTTAACTACAGAAGTTTCGGAAGATGATACAGAGCTGGCAGTCGAGCCTCAACTAGCTCAACCGCCACAAGATAACACAGAAGCCTCAACAGTTAATAACCAAGCACCAACTGACCAACAACCCACAAATCCAAACGACCCCAATAACATAGCTCTTTAATACTAAAAAAAGCTATAATTAGTAGTTATGAGACTAAATAAGTATGTAGCTTCATCACTAGATATTTCACGGCGTCAAGCCGATGAGCTTATAAAAGCTGGGCTCATCAAACTAAATGGTCAGCCAGTAGATTTTAACTTCACTCCTTCTGTGGGCGAACATTTATACTATCAGAACGCAATCCTAGAACCGAACTTTGCTCCTAAGGTTATTTTAATGCTCAACAAACCCATAGACTATGTTTGTAGCCGTAATGGTCAAGGCAGTAACACCATATATGATATAATTCCAAAAAAATATCACAACTTAAACCCAATCGGCAGACTAGACAAAAATAGCTCCGGCTTGCTCCTACTGACTAACGATGGCCAGATTCAACAACAGCTGACTCATCCCAAATACGAGAAACAGAAGGTTTATCAAGTAAAAATAGATAAACCTTTAACTAACGAAGATGCGCAAAAAATACTGTCTGGTGTTGAATTAGAAGATGGCATCAGCCAACTTCGAATAGAGCTACCTGGAACTAATTATCGTCACTTAGTTGTGACTATGCACGAAGGCAGAAACCGTCAAATTCGTCGCACTTTCGCAAGCCTTGGATACAAGGTTACTAAACTCCACCGTGTTTGCTTTGGTCCATATGAATTAGGTGAACTCAAACCCGGAGAACATAAACTAGTTGGCAGTTAAGCTAAAAATATCTCAAAAAAGCTAAGTCAAACCTTCAACTATAATTCAAGGCGTGGTCTTTTACCTCTGTTTATGATAAAGTAGCAGGGAATTATGAGCAAAAATAAAGTTCCAATTGTAGCCATTGTCGGCCGGGCTAATGTCGGCAAAAGTAGTATATTTAACGCCATTTTAGGCTACCGCGAAGCTATAGTCGCTCGTGAAGCAGGCGCCACTCGCGACAGTATTATGGCTAAAGCTAATTACGCTAGCAAAGACTTCTGGTTAGTCGACACTGCTGGCATGAAAGACGCAGAAGATGAATTTGAATTTACTATTCAGGAACAAATAGCCCAAGCCACCGACAGCGCCGACATTATTATGGTAGTTGTCGAAGCCAACATTCCCGTTAACGAAGAGGACCGTCGGATCGCTAAAATGGCCCTGAAAAGCAAAAAACAGGTCTTTTTAATAGTTAATAAGTCAGATAAAAATCGACGATTGAGTATCGACGATTACCGTAAACTTGGCATCAAACAAATACATGCTACCTCTACGACTCAAAATAAGGGCATCGAACAGTTTTTAGACGAGCTGGCCGATAATTTACCCCAAGTAACCATCAAAACCGATCCTAACCGCATAAAAGTGGCTATTTTGGGTCGCCCAAACGTTGGTAAAAGCCAGCTATTTAACGCTCTCAGTAAAAAGCAGCAAGCTATTGTAGCTGACCGTGCCGGTACCACCAGAGATATTAACCGCAACATGGTTAAGTTCAATAAACAAGAAATTGAGCTACTAGACACCGCGGGCATAAGACGAAGCGGCAAAATTGAGGTTGGCATTGAAAAATTCAGCGTTATTCGGTCTTTAAGCGCCATCGAGGAGGCCGATATTTGCTTATTGCTCATGGACGTTAATGAACTAGGTACTCAGCTAGACCAAAAAATCGCCGGACTAGTCAAAGAAGCCGGTAAAGGGCTTATTTTGGTAGTTAGTAAATGGGATGTAGTTAAAGATAAAGACGCCTACACTCGCGATCTACTGGCTCCACAAATTCAACAAGAATTCATTTTCGTGCCCTGGGCACCTCTCATATTTACTAGCTCAATAACCGGCCAGAACGTTACCAAAATCTTCGAGCTCGTCAGCGAAATACACCACAACCGACAACAAAAAATCAGCACATCAGTCCTTAACAGGTGGCTCAGAGCAGTAGTCGACGAGCACCCGCCAGCTGGTCTAAAAAATACCCATCCGCGCCTTAACTACATAACCCAAACCGACGAAGAAACACCAAATTTTAAAGTTTTCGGCAGTCAAACAAAATTTTTACACTGGAGCTATAAAAGATATTTAGAAAGAAGGCTCCGGGAGCAATTTGGCTTCGAGGGGACCCCTATTAAAATGTGGTTTATACCTAAAAACGTCGATCGCCACACCGAGAAAGACAAGGAAGTCTAGTTATGGCTCTGTTTCAACGACAACCAACCGAAATCAGCCAAAAATTACCCTACAGCTTAAGCTTAAATACTAAAACTATTCTAGTTGTCGGACTTGGTAACCCAGGTAAGCAATATGAGCTAACCAGACATAACATTGGCTTCCGCGCTTTAGACCATTTTGCTAAGTCAAGTGGCTTCGATGACTTCCAAGATAAACCAAAATTCAAAGGTCTAGTTACCGAAAAAAACCTAGCTCAATCGAAAATAATCCTTTTAAAGCCGACAACTTTTATGAACGACAGCGGTCAGGCAGTCCAACAAGTAGCTAATTTCTATAAAATTATCTCTTCTGATATTGTTTGTGTTTACGATGAACTATCTATCCCATTCGGCCAAATACGGATGCGTACTGGCGGTGAATCGGCAGGTCATAATGGCGTAAAGTCACTAATTCAGACAATAGGACCAAATTTTGGCAGAATTAGAATCGGCATAGATAACGACTTAGCCAAAAAAATAGATGACGCCGATTTTGTCCTTAGTAAATTTACATCCAATGAACGAACCCAGCTTGAAGCACTAACAAAAGAAGTATCAGTTATTTTGACTGAGTTCATTTACTCTGGCCAACTGCCACACGACACAATTACAATTAGTTAGTCAATTTCTTCCTCAGCACCAAAAAGCCGTGGTTTTAAGAAGAAAAGTCTAAGTAAAATAACCATTAAATAAATAACCAGGCCGTTGGCAACGGGCGTTAAAAATAATGCAATTATTGAACTAATTTCATTTAGGCTTATAGCACTGGCAAAGAAAGTTCCAGCCAGGGCAGGCAAAATGGAAGTAATATAGAATCTTAATAAAACTAGGAAGCCGACAGCAGTAAATATGCGCAGAGCTACTTTCATACCATATGTTTTTAACTCAGCGTCTTTTGAAGTTGGGTTATTTATATATGTGACCAAGTCTTTTTCGTCAGTGGCACTTTTAATAATTGCTTCTATGAACAAAATGAACCCAATTACCATGGAGCCTAGAACCGTCCAAGCAATAAAATCGATAATTCTCGGGTCAATCAATTTTTCAAACTCAAGCAGTCGATCAGATATCGGCCTAAATAGTTCGGAAACAGAGTCAACAGCGGCCTGACGGTCCAGTTGATTAGTATCGGCTAAATGGTTCAAAAACAGCTTTAAATCAATAGCCACTAGGCTAATAAGACCTATTAAAAAATATAGTAGAGCTTCAAATTTATCTAGGCTAACAAGTTTTTTTATTGTTTTCATTAACAAAATTATTTTACCATATCAAAAAAGAGCCTACAGAGGGGGTGGGCACCGCTGTAGGCTCTTTTCAGCCTTCAACCCGTTAGGGATATATCCCACGCTTCGTGATTTCCACCTCACATATATCTCGAGGGGTTGAGCATTAGGTTAAAGGCGTTAGTTAGTCTTAGAGTGAATATTAGTTACTAAAATTAACCAGTAACAGGCGCAAAATAAATCGTGGAGGGTAACAACGACTATCTGCTCACTCTAAAACTATCTAACTCTACTAACATAGTGTTAGAATTTGGGGGTAAAAGGTGCATTAAGTGCAACTTAAAGCCACACTTACGCCATAAATAATAGCACTTTGTTTTTATTTTGTCAATAGTATTATTAAATATATGATTACCATAACCAGAAAAGATCCCAATTATCCTAGACATCTCTTAGCCTTAAAAGATGCCCCTACGAATATTTTTGTTAAAAGTTCGGCTCAGTTTGACGAACTACTTTCGAGGCCTAAAGTAGCAGTTGTCGGAAGCCGTAAAGTTTCCAGCTATGGCCGAGCCGTAACCGAGCAATTTGTTGCCGACCTTGTCCGAAATGATGTAGTCATAGTCAGTGGGTTAGCTTTAGGCATAGATTCTATTGCCCACACAGTCACCGTCCAAAATGGTGGACAAACCATAGCTGTTTTACCTTGTGGCCTGAACAATGTATACCCGAGCTCACACAGAAACTTAGCCGAAAAAATAGTTGACCAAGAAGGTGCACTGGTTAGCGAGTACCAAGCTGACGAAAAAATTTCCTTCAAAGGCAACTTTATTGCTCGAAATAGAATAATTGCCGGCTTAGCTGACGTCTTGCTAGTACCCGAAGCAGCTAAAAATAGTGGCAGCTTGCACACAGCTGGTTTTGCGCTCGATATGGGCATAGACATTTTCGCTGTCCCTGGGCCGATTAATAGCCAGACAAGCGAAGGTTGCAATAATTTAATCAAAGCTGGCGCCGGTCTAGCAACGTCAGCTCAAGATATCCTCGACTACTTTGGCATAAGCTCAAAAAAACAGTACAGTCAAAAAAACCTGCCTTTAGTAGACGACAAGAATCAAGCCTTGGTAATTAAGATCATAACTGAGAGCACCAAGCCGTTAACAATCGAGGAGCTACAGATAACCACCAGCCTAAACATAACCGAGCTAAACCAAGCTTTATCTATGCTTGAAATATATGGTCTAGTTGCTTCTAGTGGCTCTAGTCGGTGGTTTCGGAAATAATTTTATCAGCTTGCTTTCTTATGACTTGCAATTAATTCCATAAAGCTTTAGCCTTAGTTACTGAACATGTCAAAAAAGAATCTAGTCATCGTCGAAAGTCCCGCTAAAGCCAAAACCATAGAGAAGTTTTTGGGTAAAGACTACACGGTTAAAAGTAGTTTTGGTCATATTCGTGATTTACCAAAAAAAGGCTTAAACATAGATGTTACCAAAAATTATGCTCCTAAATACGAAATACCCGTCGAGAAGAAAAAAGTTGTAAGTGAACTAAAAAAATTAGCTAGTTCAGCAGATGTCATTTGGCTAGCAAGCGATGAAGACCGCGAAGGGGAAGCCATAGCCTGGCATTTAAGCCAAGCTCTAAAAATTAGCCCAGAAAAAACGAAAAGAATAGTCTTTCACGAAATTACTAAAAGTGCCATTGACCACGCCATTAAAAATCCACGACAAGTTGACTCTAATTTGGTTGACGCTCAACAAGCCAGAAGAGTATTAGACAGGTTAGTCGGCTACGAGCTATCGCCAATACTCTGGAAAAAAGTTCAGCCTGGCCTGAGCGCAGGCCGTGTTCAATCGGTAGCAGTGAAACTGATTGTCGACCGAGAACGAGAAATAAAAGCCTACCAAATAGAGTCAACCTACCGAATACAAGCAGTATTTGCAACAGACGACGGCGAGCAGGTCAAAGCCGAGCTCAATAGCCGACCCAGCGACAAAGAATTTGTCAAACAATTTTTAATCGACAATGAAGGCGCAACCTATAAAGTTACGAGTTTTGTCAAAAAGCCAAGTGAGAGGAAGCCAGCTGCTCCATTTACAACCAGTACGCTCCAACAGGAAGCAGCCCGAAAATTAGGCTTTAGTGTCAAGCAAACCATGACACTGGCCCAAAGACTATACGAAAACGGCCACATTACCTATATGAGAACCGACAGTCTAAATGTTTCTAGCCAAGCCCTAGCAGCCGCCACTTCTTATATTGAGTCAACTTTCGGCAAACAATATCATCAGTTTAGAACCTATAAAACCAGAAACGCCTCGGCTCAAGAGGCTCACGAAGCAATTAGACCAACTAACATTAACGTTCTGGAAGCGGGCGCTGACCCCCAACAGGTAAAATTGTACCAACTAATATGGAAAAGAATGATTGCAAGCCAAATGTCAGCCGCCAAGACCGAAAAAACCGAAGTTGGTATATCGGTTAGCACCAGACGTGAGATATTTATCGCTCGAGGCGAAGTTCTACTGTTCGATGGTTTCTTGAAAATCTACGGAGGTGGCAAAGATGATGAACTACTACCATCGCTGGTTGACAAACAAGCTTTGAACTTAGAAAAAATCAGCGCTAAAGAAACCCTTTCTCGTTACCCTTCAAGATTTACTGAGGCCAGTTTAGTTAAAACGCTTGAAGAACTAGGTATTGGCCGGCCAAGTACCTACGCGCCAACTATTAGCACCATCCAAACCAGAGGCTACATTGAAAAGGCAGATCTTGAAGGAGAAGAGAAAGAAGTTACTTTACTTGAACTTGAAAATGGCCAAGTAAAAGAAACAACAACCATTGAGACATACGGCGCAGACAAGTCCAAACTACTACCAACTCACTTAGCAGAAGTGACTACTGACTTTTTAGTCAAATACTTCACCGAAATTTTAGATAGTAATTTTACGGCCAGAGCCGAAGCCGAATTTGATGACGTAGCTGAGGGAAAGCTAGAATGGACAAAAGCAATAGATGCTTTCTACATCAAATTTCATCCGTTAATTGAAAATGCCGAAACAGCCAGCCGTAGCGAGACTTCTCAGGCCCGCGAACTTGGCAAAGACCCGAAAACCGGCAAACCAATATTCGCTCGATATGGTCGCTACGGTCTCATGCTCCAAAAAGGAGTCACTGAAAGCGAAGAGAAGCCAATTTTTGCTCCATTCCCAACAGGTGCTCGGCTTGAGACTATAACTCTTGAAGAGGCTCTTGAAATGTATAAATTACCAAGAGTTGTTGGCACCACAGAAGATGGCCAAGAAATAAAGGCTAATATTGGTCGTTTCGGTCCATATATACAAGTTGATAAGTTGTACGTCTCCACAAAACCACTTGGCCCGTTTGAAATTGATGAAGCAAAAGCCCGTGAGCTGTATCAAGAAAAACTAGCCCTGGAGGCAAACCGTAAAGTTAAGAAATTTGAAGCCGAAAATATTGAAGTTCTAAGAGGGCCCTATGGACCATATGTTACGAATGGTAAGGTTAATGCCCGTATACCAAAAGCTATCGATCCTACCAAAATTACTCTTCTAGAGGCAACTGAACTACTAGCCAAAGCAAAGCCAGTCAAGAAAAAATTCAAAAAGAAAAAAGTCTCTAAGTAAATATTCTGGCTTGAATAATAGATGAATTTTTACTGTGAATTTTAAAGTATTTTTAATTTTGCCTGTTTGTACAGTTTGTTAATTAATAGATTGCGACAAGTGTTATATGAAAAAATGTCTACTTTGTGCTACAATATATGTACCTTGCATAAATCTTCTCTGAGTTACTGGGGTAGACAGGGCAATAACTTAACAGAAGAAGCAGCAAAAAATATTATCAATCAGTTTACTTAATTGACTAATAACATTTTTTGTTTTATTATATTAATAATTCATAGTTAACAAACCAATAACCAGTAGGAGAGACTGACTACAATGAGTACTACCAGTTCAGCTTCAAGCTTAGCCACAATAAACCTAGAAGAAACCATAAATGCAGTCTTATTATCTATTGAGAGAGAAAGAGAAAGAGAAGTTGTCTCCAGGCGATTCGGCTTATTTGACCGTAAAGAGACTTTAGAGCAAATAGGTGAACTACTGGGCATAACAAGGGAACGTGTCCGCCAACTAGAGAAAGCAATAATTAGTAAACTAAAATCTTCGGCTAGTGCCGGCAAATTGCCAGCACTCCAAGAAGCACAAGAAATTATTTTAGAAATTGTCCACACTAACGGCGACATTATGCGAATTAGCCAACTAGCTAAACTACTGACACCTGAAGGCACTAAAATAGATCAATCTAGAATTGGCTTTATAGCAGAGCTAGCTCCTAACTTAATATCCATAGAAGAGAGTGACCACTTTTACGCAGCCACTGGTGACCGTCAGAAATATGACGAGAAAACAGTTCGTGAACAAACAGCAAAAGTCGTTGAAACAATTAAAAAAGTTATTGGTGAACCAGCTACAATTGAAAAAGTAGCTGAAGTTTACGGCAGTGAAGATACCGCCCATGTCGCAGCTTTGGCGTCAATATCTAAACACTTAGCACACTTGAACGATAAGTGGGGTTACATTAAGTGGCCAACGGTGAACCCTAAAAATATTCGTGACAAAATTTATGTTATTTTGAGCGAAAATGGTTCTCACATGCATTTCAATGAAATTGCAGCCTCTATTAGAGACAGTGATTTTAAGCGAAAAGACGTCACCACTCAAGCAATCCATAATGAACTTATTAAAGATAAACGGTTTGTACTTATCGGCCGTGGCATTTATGCACTTGACGAATGGGGCTACAAGAAAGGTACCGTTTCTGACATTATTGCAGATGTTCTCAAGAAAGCCGGCGAGCCTCTACACCGAGACGAAATCGTTAAGCGCGTTCTAAAAACCAGACATGTTAAAGAAACAACTATTTTGCTTAACCTCCAGGGTAAAGATCAGTTTAAGCGCGTCGCTAAAGCAACCTATACGCTAGCCGAAGTTGCCTAAACAATCCATTGCTAGTTGTCCTTCAGTGTTTCTCGATCTCTTTTCGATGTATAATATGCTAGTGATAAAAAAGAGTCTTAAATAACTATGGATAGCACCTCTCGCGAATCTGTCTTATTACTGGTTGAAATACCCAGAACCAACGACAAAAAAGAACTTTCAGCCGAGCAAATGTTTGCTGCTCTTCATGGTATTTATAAGCCTCTTAAATCACTATTTAGCGACGGTTACCTTAAGCAAGACCATATTGGCTTTGAAATAGCCTCTATTGGCCAGAGAATCCGTTTTTTTGCTTGGGTTCCTAAAGACTTGCAGGCTTTTGTGGAAGGCCAAATATATGCCCAGTACCCACAAGCTCAAATTTCTGAAACCGAAGACTACGCCAACCGAGCTATGACTCAGTCGGTTATTTATACTTCTGAACTAGTTTTAACAGATAATGAGACCCTGCCGATTAAAACTTTTCCAAGTTTCGAGGTTGACCCACTAGCTGCCATTACTGCAACTCTCGCTAAGCTCGATAACTTAGACGAAGAGCTATGGATCCAAATTTTAGCCCGCCCAATTGGCGATGAGTGGCACCAAAAAAGTAGCAAAATGGTCAGCCGTATTAAAAGTGGTAAGGCTGTCTGGAGCGGCGGCGGGGGACTATCTTACGTCGGCCAAGCATTTGGAGCTCTAATAAAACCGCCCGAGCCGGGACAGGTTAATGCTTACGAGCCTTCCGAACGAGACAAAACTCGCATTTCAGCTATAGAAGAAAAAAGCCAAAAACTAGGCTACCAAGTAAAAATTAGATTAGTTTATGCTGGTAACGACCAAGCCATTGCTCGCACTAGAATGCAAGCCATGGTCGGTACTTTTAAGCAGTTTAACACCACTAACTTGAACGGCTTTCAAAGCAAGCTACCTAGTTTCGACCCAAATAGGCTGAATGACTATCAGGCAAGATCTTTTAGCGACAAGGGCTTCATCTTAAATATTGAAGAGTTAGCCAGTCTATTTCATTTACCTCATACAACTGTTGAGACGCCAAACATCGTCTGGGCGACCACCAAAACTTCTGAGCCACCAGCCAATTTACCAGCTTATGGTAAATTCAAAGAAAATGAAATCAGCCTTTTTGGAACAACCAACTTCCGAGGCACTAACACAATGTTTGGCTTGCTCCGTGAAGACCGGGGTCGACACGTCTACATTTTAGGCCAAACGGGCACAGGAAAATCCGGCCTTCTCGAACTTCTTACCTTATCTGATATATTTTATGACCAAGGCTTTGCCGTAGTTGACCCGCATGGGGACTACGCCGCTAGCGTTTTGCGCTATATTCCAGAGCGAAGAATCAAAGATGTTATTTACTTCAACCCAGCTGACGGCAACTTTCCAGTTGGCTTTAACCCACTAGAGGTGACCGATTCCGTCAGTCGCAGTCAAATAAGTAGCGAGCTAGTTGGTGTTTTAAAACGAATGTTCGATTCTTGGGGTCCTAGGTTAGAATATATTTTGCGCTATACCATTATGGCTCTACTTGAGTACCCCGGCTCAACAATGCTAGACATTACCCGCATGCTAACCGAGAAAAAATTTCGCGACTTAGTTATTGCTAACTTGAGTGACGTGGTGGTTAAAAATTTCTGGACCAAAGAATTTGCCAGCTGGAACGAAAAATTTGCTAACGAGGCAGTTGCTCCAGTTCTTAATAAAGTCGGTGCTTTTACCGCTAACCCTCTTGTCAGAAATATTATTGGTCAGCAAAAAAGCTCGTTCAATATAAGAAAAATTATGGACGAAGGCAAAATATTAATTGTTAATTTGTCTAGAGGCCTTGTAGGAGAAGACAACGCAGCTATTTTAGGCTCTTTGTTGGTCACTAAAATTCAACTGGCGGCCATGAGCCGAGCCGACATTAGTCACATAGAAGATAGAAAGCCTTTCTATTTATACGTAGATGAATTTCAAAATTTCGCAACCGACAGTTTTGCAGTTATTTTGTCAGAAGCTCGTAAATATGGCCTTAACTTAACTGTTGCCAACCAATATATCTCACAAATGGAAGAAACAGTTCGAGATGCTGTTTTCGGCAACGTTGGCACAATGATTACTTTTAGAGTCAGTCCCGACGACAGCCCATTTTTAGTTAAATACTACGAGCCTCAATTTGAAGCCGGCGATTTATCTGCTTTCCATAACCGTAACTTCGTTACCAGCATGAGCATTCGGGGCGAGAAAGCTGCACCGTTTTCAGGCACAACACTTAATATACCTAAGGTTACAACTGAATTTAGTCATAAGATAATTGAAAACTCACGTAGCCTGTACGCCCGCGACAAACAAACCGTGGAAGCCGAAATAGTCAGTAGGTCACAAACAACTGGCCAAGTTCAGCAACAACAGGGTACTCAGCAACCAAACGCAGCAGTGGCT
>JAGORN010000036.1 GCA_018062805.1 Candidatus Saccharimonadota bacterium
GTGTAACAGGTATGATGTTTTTGAGTACTAGCTTACTAGTGCAGGGTCAAATAGAGCGCAGCCGATACCAAGACAGCATGCGCCAACTACAACAACTAGTCCAAAACACTATTAATGATACAGCTAATGGAAATTTATCTGCAAATAACGGGGAATCTGGTACTACTTTTTTGGTTGGCAAGAGGTTTTGGTTCTGTGCAGATGGGTCCAGCGTAGACGGTACAGCTTGTGGTGCAAATGGTGGTTCGATAATGACAACTGAAACCGTTACAAAAAATGGAGCGGTCCTGAGCTACGTTTCACCAACTACTACTAACTTACCGGGTGGTTTAAAATTCAGATATTTCAAAACTCTAAATTCAACAGGAGGGGCGCTAGCAGGAGAAGGGTCAAAAGAGTTTGGAGCTCAAGCATCTTTTACCGACGACTCTGGGGTTATAGGTGGAGAAAACGCTTACCGAGTTGGTCTTTTCAATAGACCAGCCGATTACGAACTAAGTAAAAATAATGCTTTAAATCAAAATCCACCCGCTAATCATTATGGTCGAATACTATGCTTCGAAGGCATTAGAATGGGTAGCTTAGAACTTGGTAGTAAAAGTAGCGGCTTAAATGTGACTCTAAATATGGAAGACAACAGATGCAAATAAGAATTAACTCACAAAAAGGGGACACAATAGTTGAAGTGTTAATTGCTATTACAGTTTTGGCTTTTGCGCTTGGCATGGGGTATGCAACCGCTAACCGAAGTAACGTTGCCATTCAGTCTAACAAGGAACGTTACCAGGCTCAGCTAGTGGTAAATAAACAAGTAGAGTACTTAAGAGCAGGTTTTAACACATCTATAACCAAAGCAAATTTTGGGGTTAATGCTATAGAGTGCGTAACATATAATGGAACTGTTTATTCTGTTTCTAACGGCGCAGCTTGTGATGACAATTCAACTGGGGTTACATACCGAATTAATACTGACCCAGTTGAATGCAGCAGTGATAACGGAGTTCCGATTAGCAAATTTTGTACCTACAAAATTACGGTGGACTGGGACAGCTTAAAAGGTGGCAGAGAAACAGTCGCCACATGGTACGGGTTATGAGCATGAATAAAAGAGGTTTTACTATTGTTGAACTTTTAATTGCTATTAGTGTTTTTTCAATGGCCATAATGCTTGTTACGGCAGTGGTTTTGGGTATTGCCAGGCAGTACCAAAAGGCAAGTTACACTGTTCAGCTGAATGACGCCTCCAGAAACATTCATGAAATGTTAGCGAAAGACAGTAACTACGGCAATTCTTCACCGGTAAGAGGTACTAGTGTTAACTATTCATGGGTTTGTAGTAATGGAGTCATGTATGCATGGCCAAACACAGCTGGTAGTGCTATCGGTAATGGTTTATTTAGGTATGAGCCAACATCAGGTCAAGCTTGCGATGATTCTTCTGTATCTACCGCCAATATTGCAATTTCAGAGGGTGTTAATTTACTGCCAAAAAACGGCTTTGTAGCTAATTTCTCAATTGACGACTCTATAGGCGGAGGAGTGAGTCAAATTCTAACTAATTTTCGGGTTGGTACTGCCGATATGTTTACAGAAAGTGATAATCCTGCAGGTAGTAATTGCTTGCCAACTCTTAAGGGTGGTGATTTTTGTGCCGTTGTGCAATATAATAGTGTAGTAAGACCCCATATATAAAGGAAACACATAAATGACCAAACATAAACTAAACCAAAACGGCGCATCGGCAATAATGTTTGCCATGGTCTTTATTATTGTTATTTCGCTTTTAACCGTCGGTTTTGCAACTTTGGCTCGCCGTGACCAACGAGCAGCACTAGACAAAACCTTGTCAAACGAGGCCCAATACGCCGCCGAAGCTGGCGTTGAAAGTGTTAAAGAATATGTTAAAAGATTAGGTTCAGGGGCTGTTACAAACGATAATTGTGATCCAGGTTCTTCAATTTCTGGATACATAAAACCGCAATTTAACGAAGCTGGCTTAGATATTAGCTGCATAAAATGGGATACAACTCCAACTGAAGCCGTATTCACAAGAGAAGCGTACGAAACCTACTCTTTAAACCAGACAAATTTTAAGGGCTTCACAACTATTAAATGGTCTACTCGAGGAGCCAGTCAAGTTTACAGTAATACACCAGACAATTTGCCTGCAATTGCGGACAACCACAAGACAATTATTAAAGTTGTGACTGTTGTTAGGAGCGACATACAGGCGGTACCAAGCAGAGAGCAGGTTTTTTATTTGGTGCCAAATAATAGTGGAGAAAACCATGTTAGTCTATATTGTCCCGGAGCTGGGTGTATCGGTCCTCAAACACCCGAATTACCCAAAGCAGACGGTAAAGTTTACAACATTCCATGTAGTGGGAATGGTGAATGTGTAGCTAATATAGATGGCTACCCATGTCCTTCTGGTGGATGTACTGGTTTTGGAGCAGATTATCAAGACAGGCTTTTTTTCTTCATGACTATGGGTACTAAAACTACGGATATTACATATATGTCAACAAACGGCTTAGGCGGGGCGGCCGATGAGCTAGCAGGCATTCAGACAAAGGTAGATGTTAATACTCGTGCCCAAGACCAGTCTAAACGATTAATAGCTTACATTCCAAATAAAGGAACTTCTACTACTTGGCAGCCTTGGTTTGCGGCTGTAGCCGATTCGCTTTGTAAAGACATTAAAGTCGATGGCACAAATGCTAACGGTATTATAAATACGGACGCTTGCCCCAATAATTAATTAGAAGATATTTAAATACCAACAACTAAAACCAGAGCCCCTTATTATTTTCCGTGGAATTTTTCGTGTATGTTTTTTAGGTGAGGGTCAGTCACGTGGGTATATATTTGGGTGGTGGCAATATTACTATGTCCAAGCATTGCTTGGACGCTTCGAATATCTGCTCCATTCATAAGCAAGTCGGTCGCAAAGCTATGTCGTAAAACGTGGGGGCTAACGTGTCTAGTTATGCCAGCCAGTAGCGAGTACTTAGCAACCATTCTTTGCACGCTCCTGGGGGTTAATCGTCTAAAATCGCCACTATTGTTAGCAATAGCTTTACCACCATAGCTAATGAACAGGGCGGGTAAGTTGTCTGTTCTTTTTTCTAAGTAAAGTTTTAGCCAGTCGGCTGCTTCTTGGCTTACAAAAATTGGTCGGTCTTTTTGGCCTTTACCACGAACCATAAATTCACGCCGTTCTAAGTTAATGTGGTTACGGTCCAGGTTAGTAAGTTCACTAACCCTAAGGCCACTGCTAAAAAGAAGCTCTAAAATTGCTCTGTCGCGCAGCCCACCAAGTTCTAAAGTATTTGGTTGGTTAAACAATGCTGTGAGCTCTTCTTTATTTAAAAAGGTGACTTGTTTTTTAGCCGTCTTAGCTAGTTCAATTTGGTCTGGGCTCATGGCCTCTATGTGTCTTTTGTGACAGTACTTTAAAAAATTTCGTAGAGCAATTAAATGATAGTTCTGAGTAGCTTTACTTAGTTCGTCAGAACGGTCACTACCAAGTTCATGAAGCCATAAACGCCACTTTCGAACTAGTTCTGGTGTAATGTCGCTAACAGTAATGTCGCCTGCATAGTCACTAAGCCTAGTCAGGTAATGTTTGTAGTTTTCGCGCGTTCTTTTAGAGCGTCCACGTTCTATTGTTAGGTAGTCTAGGTATTCATCTATTGCTTTGTCGAGTTTCATATATGCAAATATTGTACGACAAAACCTCTGTTAAAACAATAGATTAACCGAACAAAAAATGTATTCAAAATATAGTTTATTATTTTAACAACTTAAGTCTTATAATAGTCAGCAGTGAATTATTTAGATGCAATTATATTAGGCCTAGTCCAAGGACTAACCGAGTTCATACCAGTTTCAAGTTCTGGCCATTTAGTAATTACCAGCCATTTACTTAATGTAGACAGCGCCTTTACTTTTGATGTTCTACTAAATTTTGGGACACTGAGCGCTTTATTAATTTATTATAGAAAAAAAATTGTCGATATTATTAAGCGATCGGTTCTTGGTAAAGAATGGGCACTAATATTTAAATTATTAGCTGCAACAATACCGGCTGTAATATTCGGTTTAGCTTTTGGTGATTCTATAAAAAAACTAAATGAGTCGGTTTGGGTTGTCATAGTTCTTTTGGTTGTAGTCGGTATATTAATGATTAAATACGGCCATGCAAGGCCAGATGCTTCAGACGATCCAATAGAAGAATCTGTTAATTGGCGAACAACTATTAAAGTGGGCTTAGCACAAGCGATTGCCCTTATTCCTGGCACTTCTCGCTCTGGAATAACCATTTTGACTGGTCTGCAAAGTAAACTTAGTGCCCAAAAAGCTGCTGAGTTTAGCTTTTTACTAGCTATTCCGACAATACTTGGCGCCAGCTTAAAAGTATTAATTACAGATGGTGGCCTTGATTTTGTTAAGCAAAATGTTGGTATTGTGGTGGTTGGTAATTTAGTGTCATTTACGGCTGGTATGTTAGCAATTAGTTTTTTAATTAAACTACTTGGCACAAGGGGTCTTAAGGACTTTGGTTGGTA
>JAGORN010000016.1 GCA_018062805.1 Candidatus Saccharimonadota bacterium
GACCTACCAAGGTTGCGGTTAGCAGTTTTTGCTATATCTATAACTCTCATACTTTTTTAACCACTTTCGGTTTTTTTATTGACTCAACTAGACCGTCTTTAATATGAATCACAGTTTGGCATTTATTTGCGAGGTCAGTGTCATGTGTAACTATAACTATAGTAGTTCCTAGCTTTTTATTAAGTTCAAACAACAACTTCTCAATGTTTGCTCCATTTTCAGAGTCAAGATTTCCAGTTGGCTCGTCGGCAATTAAGATTGATGGGTTACTTACTAGCGCTCTGGCAATAGCCACTCGTTGCTTTTGACCACCAGATAAATCGTTTGCCTTATTATTTGCTCTTGTTATTAGGTCAACTTGCTCTAAAGCTTTTCGAGCTTTTGTGAGTCGGTACTTTTTAGTTTTACCTTGTATTTTAAGGGGTAGAGCGACATTCTCCAGGACGCTGTCTTTTGGCTGCAAAAAGAACTGTTGGAAAATAATACCTACATTTTCACTACGCCACCTGTTAGTGTTTAGGTCTTTTAAAACATTCTTACCGTTATAGTAAACTCCACCACCTTCAGGGTGATCTAGTCCAATTAGCAAATGAAGTAGGGTACTTTTACCTGAACCACTTTTACCAACAATAGCCGTAATTGAACCTTTTTCAATTTCAATATTGATGTCTTTTAATGCATAAAAGAGATTTTCCTTTTTACCATAAGTCTTAGTCAAATTTTTAGTCTGTAACATCATGGTTATTATACTCTTTAATTTTATATTGGTTAAGTACCTTTATTAAAATATTCAAGCCAAGGTAAGAAAAAACCCACTTTTACTAAGTGGGATACTTTCGAATGGTGGAGCTGGCGGGTAACTGAACCCATAAGCCTAAAGGCTGCTCGCAAACGAGCAAGCTCTATTAGCTCGGCCAAGCAAGGAAAACTCAAACAGCCTACTGGCTGTTCTCGCCCTCTCGGTCGTGTTACCAACAGAAAGTTAAACCACGAAAAAACCCCACTTTAGTGTGGGGTACTTTCGTGGTGGAGCTGGCGGGTAATGCTCCCGCGTCCAATGGTTAACGACACTACAATTCTACAAGCTTATTCTGTTTAGGGTTCTTATAGTAAAAATGGCTAAACAAACAAAATACTTTTACTAGCAAATTGAAAATCTTGAAGCAATGGCTCAATTGGCACCAATACTAGCAGTCAGATGAATATAAGACTCTTAAGGTATATCTGACATGTTCCTATAGAGTCGTCTTAGCAACTAAGCTAAAACAGGTGCTAGCTTTCGAGACGCGAAAACGCGGTCGATAGCATCGCTCAAAGATGTTTTTGCATCTGTTAGTTTATCACGGTAACGGTGTGAATAGCCGGCTTGCACTGTAGATTGTTAAGGTCCACTGTCGAGCTAAAAATCAGCCCCATAAATTTTAGGCATCATCGAGCAATACCTCTGGTTGAGATTATAGCATAAGTACTACGCTTTGTCCACATTAGGAATTCGTAAAGCTTCATTAAAAATAGCTTTGTGGCACATATGAAAGTAAATAATTTAGTTAAAAGAGCAGGGGACGAAGATAGAAGATAATATAAAATATATTTATAAATTTTATAAAACCTTAAAAGATATCTAAATGGCTTTACTTTTTATAGTTAGTGGCAATTTTGACCCAATCGGAAATATTTAATTCTTGGGCTCGAGCATCATTTTTAATATTGGCTTTTTCGAGCAATTTATCGACTTCAGCTTTAGTCAGGTGAAGCCCCCCGCTTAAACTGCTCCTCAGTTTCTTACGCTTTTCACTAAAACCAGCCTTAACTACCTGTTTAAAAATAGGAAATACAGCCCGCCCGACCAACGGCTTAGCTCTTAGTTTAAGAATAATTACTTGAGAATCTACTTTCGGTGGCGGTTCAAAATAGCTTGCCTCTACTTTTGTGCCAAGTTCTGTTTCAAAAATATTCTGAGTAAAAACGCTTAGTTTCGACATGTCGCCAGCAGGAGCGTTGATTCTTTCCGCCACCTCTTGCTGGACTAGTAAGGTAGCTCGCATGGGCGGATTATTTATTTCAGACAAAATTCGAATTAAATTGCTAGTTAAGTAGTAAGGTATGTTAGCTACAATTTTATACGATCCAACTACGCTAGCGAAGTTAAATTTTAAGATATCTTCGGTTACTACACTGACTTTACTATTTAAAGTGTGTTTTCTCTTTAAGCTGGTTGCTAATTTATTATCGAATTCAATAGCAATTAATTTATTTACTCTGAGTATAATTTTGTCAGTTAAGCTACCGGGTCCAGGGCCAATTTCGATAACAGTGTCGGTCGGTGCCAGCTCGGCATCGGCTATTATTGAATTTAGCTTTAGCTCATCGCTTAACCAGTGCTGGCCTAGCGACTTATTTGTTTCCGGTAACATGTCTACCACCAGTGGTTACGGAGCCAGAAGTTGTAGGCTCCAGTCCAGCTACCATAACGGCCTTTTGCGTAGCCACTAAAGAAACTCAATTGACAGACGGGGTCAGTTTGCCAATTAGGACAAGCCCGAGCAAGCTTTGAAACAGGGCAAGCTTGGCCTAGGCCACCACAGCCACCAGCATTCATAGCTGCTGGACGCCAGCCAGATTCTCGACCAATAATCATATCTACTGCGCCGAATTCAGCCTCGCTTATACCTGCAGCCCTCATCCAGTCAACTCGGTCACCGGAGACCACAGCAACTTTTGTGCCTCGCGTCTGGACCTGCTTAGCTGGTTGCTCTACAACTACTTCTTGAATAATTCGTCGGCTAACTTCCCTGCCATCCTGGAGGTCTAGTTCGCTAGTAACTTGTTTTTTACCTACTTTACCAGCGCTTAATACTGTTACTTTGCCAGCTGGTTGGTTAGGGTCATTTGTAGTCTCAGTTTCAAATGGAACTGGTAGTTCTTCGCTGACGGTCTTTTTACCAAATTTAGAGATGAAAATAGTCAAGTTAGGAGTTAATTTGGTATCGGCCGAAGGCGATAAGGTAGCACCCTGCTCAGGAACAATATTATTTTCTTTTATAAAATCGCCAACCGTAGCGCTATGAGTGCGGTAAGTTGCCGGTGGTGCACCATATAAACTAAAGGTAACTGGAGTAGCTCTATCTATGGTCAGCCGTTCGCCGATTGTTTGCTCGGCAATGAAATTATTTACAGATGTTAAGCTAACATCATCTTCGGGGTAGGTTTCAACCCCAGCTTTTTCAGCAATTAGACGAGCACTTTTATGAGGAGTCATGACAAATTTAGTTGTACTGCCGTCTACAATAGTAACCGGCCGAGCACGGTAAACAGTTATTCGGAAATTATCTTCGGTAATTTTGGTGTCTTGACTTGGTTCAACTAAATCATTGGGCTGAAGGCTAATATTAGCTTTGGTGACGAAATCGCCAACCGTTTCGGCTCTAGTAGCAACAGAAGAAGACTGGTTGTCCATGTATAGATTTACAACGTGGTTATCGCTTGGACCTAAAGTCTGACCATTGGCAGCTACTAAACTGAAAGAAAAAAAGACAAAACCAAATACTAGACCAAATATACCTGTTAAAAAGGCGTGCTTATGAATAAATTTAATTAACGAATTTTGTCTAGCAATCATATAAATTTTGAAGAATTTTCGTGCTAAATAACGAAGTCTGGTTTAAAAATGTTAGAACTTCGTTATTAGGGTACAATTCACGGTCAAATCTTCTTATATATTCTAGCAAAAGGTCTTCAAAAATACCAATTTAGACTATTTCTAGCGCTTTTAGTGCCTTAATTGCCGACTCTACTTGCTCATCGGTCTTGTATGTATCGCCAATAAGTTTGAACTCTATGAATTGAGCGTCGATTATTTCTAAAGTTTTATTACTAATGTCAGGTTGGTAGTCTAAAACTGTAAAGTAAATGTTGTATGTAAATTTTTTTTGGTGTTTTTTAGAAAGAGCTAACGGCTTGAGCTGATTTGCCTGAATACTTATTCCCGTCTCTTCAGTAAGCTCTCTTGAAGCTGCGTTAACAGAATTTTCACCTGGGTGATTACCGCCTCCCGGCAACCTCCAGATTGGCCGATTACTAAGCCAATTTCTGGTAAGTAGTATTTTATCTTGATAAATAACGGCTACATACGAACGCTCAGTATTTCGAACCAGTAATAAAATCAAAGGGTATGTTAGTGTGTATATGATTTGCCCACTTATTTTTTTCATTCAACTTTTTCTATAGGAGCAAATGAAGTATTTAGTTTTTTTAGACCCCTACCCTTAAAATATACTGCAACTGTGTCATCTTGAATTTCCATAACAGTACCTACTCCAAAAACTTGATGACGAATTTGGTCACCTGCCTCAAGCAAAATTTCATACCTAGGTTCGGTGCTTTTATGAGTATTAGAGATCGAAGGATTATTGTAAGACGACGCAAAATCGCTTGTCTTGAGTGACATCTCTTCTATATCGGTCAAAAACCTAGATGGCGGGTTAGCCTGAACAGTGCCGTATAAAATACGCGAATATGCACTAACTAAATATAGTTCTTCTTTGGCTCGGGTCATGGCTACGTAACAAAGCCGACGCTCTTCTTCCATTTCGGACTGATCATAAAGCGCTCTGGAGTGTGGGAATAAACTTTCTTCCATGCCAGGAATAAAAACTACCGGGAACTCAAGACCCTTAGCAGTATGCATAGTCATTAAGGTGACGGAATTTTGGCTTTCATTTAAACCGTCTAGGTCACTAACTAAAGCAATTTCTTCTAGAAAACTGGACAAGCCGTATTCACTATAAGCTTTAGCAACACTTAATAACTCCTTGATATTCTCAACTCTATTTTCAGATTGTATGGAACCATCGTCCAGATATTTCAAATACCCAAGACGTTTAATCAACGACTCTAGCAAAACAGAAACAGTTGTTTCTTCGCTGGCAAGTCTAAAACTTTTAATAATGTCATTGAACTCAGAGAAAGCTTGTTTAGCTTTTGGAGTTAAATTAATTTGGTTAAAATTATTCAGAGCTTCATCTAGAGAAAGGTTATTTTCTGTTTTATAGTCTATAAAATTTTGGACCGACTTGGCACCTAGGCCACGACTGGGCACATTAATAACTCGCAAAAAACTGACAATATCTTCTGGCTGGTAAATTAGTCGCAGGTAAGCCATTAAATCTTTTATTTCGGCACGATCATAGAACCTAACACCACCGATAATTTTATAAGGTAATCCAAACCGAACAAATTGCTCCTCAATGCTTCGGCTCTGAGCATTGGTGCGATACAAAATAGCAAAATCTGAAAAATTTCGTAGCTTCATATCGACTGCTGTTTTAATACGTCGACTTATCGTTTCAGCTTCAGCTCTTTCATTATGAACAGTCAGAACCTCAACTGGCTTTCCATCGCCAAGGCTAGTCCATAGTTTTTTATCTGACTTTTGAGAATTTTTAGTTATAACTAAATGAGCGGCGTCTAAAATATGTTTGGTGCTACGGTAATTTTGCTCAAGTCTTATAACTGAAGCCTTTTTGTAGTCACGCTCAAAGTTCAAAATATTCCGGTAGTCAGCACCTCGCCAGCTATATATACTTTGCCAATCGTCTCCAACGACACATAAATTATCTTGATTATTTGTTAATAATTTGATGAGCTTATATTGTGCAGCATTAGTGTCTTGATATTCATCTATCAAAATATACTTAAACTGGCCTGACCACCTATCTCGCACTTGATCGTTAGCTTCAAATAAATTAACTGTTTTGCCTATTAGGTCATCGAAGTCGAGAGCTTTCTGGCTCTTTAAAGCTTGCTCATACAAAGGAAAAATCTGAGCGGCTACTTGTTGAGTAGGAGTAGCTACTGTAGCCGAAAAGTCGGTTGGCCCAATAAGCTCGTTTTTAGCGCCACTAATAATGCCAGCAACTGCTCTAACAGGATATTTTTTTTCATCTATTAAAAGCTGTTTATATATTTGTTTTATTTGAGCTTGTCTATCTGACTCATCAAAAATGACAAAATTACTAGGCACGCCTATGAAGTCACCCGCTTGACGTAAAATTCTGACACAAATACTGTGAAAAGTACCCATATAAGGCATAAATGAACGATCAACAGCTGGTCGACCAAGTAGCTGCGCTACCCTTTCGCGCATTTCTTGAGCAGCTTTATTAGTGAAAGTAACAGCTAAAATTTCATGAGGATTCGCTAGCCCTTGCTCTAGAATGTACGCAATTCGATGAGTCAATGTTTTGGTTTTACCACTGCCAGCACCAGCTAAAATTAATAAAGGCCCGTCGGTTATTAAGACGGCCTTTTTTTGTTCTTCATTAAGCCCTTGAGTAAATCTATTTGACACTAGCTAATATTTTAACAAATTTGTGGGTAAATAATTGTTGTGTTTATTGTTAACTATGAGAAGTTTTAATAGATATTTTAGTTATATAAGAAGACCACCAGGCCCACTAAGGCTATGGCAAACAAAACACCAAAAATTATTGAGCCTACCAAAAAGCCATGGCTATGAGTAGACTGAGAAATTGGCAAATGATACTCTTTAGTGTCAAATAATTTAGGCGACTGCATTTTGGCTTCTGTCTGATGAGTTAGCTTATCGGCACTATCTGGTAAACCTGTCGTTGGTTCATGATTAACTATAGTCCCCGTCTCGGCCTCTAGGGGTTGCTCGGATGCAACTTCTTCGGTTGGTGAGTGATTCAGTGGAGCAATTATTTTAGTGCCAGCAACTTTTGATCGATTTGTTGTTTGCTGAACCTCTGCAGCTACTTGGCTTTGCTCATTTTTAGGCGCTTTTTCATCGCTGATTAATATTCTCTTTTTAGCATTTTGGTTAGTTTCAGTAGCCATTTTATTCGTCTTCTTTTAGTTTCAAGTTATGAGCAACTCTATTTGCACCAGTAACTATATCAGCAAATTGACGGTAGTTTAAACTTGCCCCACCTACTAGCAAACCGTCTATTTGAGGATCTCTTAAAAAACCGCTGACTAGATCTGGCTTGACACTGCCGCCGTATAAAATTCTAACTCTTCCAGCTGCTTCGCTACCATATAACTCACTAATATCATTGCGAATTACCTTAGCTACTGACGAGGCCTGATCTGGGGTTGCTACCGACCCAGTGCCAATAGCCCAGACTGGCTCGTAAGCAATAACTAAGCTATTGATATCCTCGCTAGTTATATTGGCCAGTGCTGTTTCAACTTGATCATGTATGACTTGGTTGGTCTCACCCGCCAAGCGTTCAATATTGGTTTCACCAACACACAAAATAGGAATAATGTTGTTTCTATAGGCTGCGGCCACTTTTTTGGTTACTGTTTCAAGTGATTCACCGAATATGTGTCGACGCTCAGAGTGGCCAATAATTCCGTATTTAACCAAATTCTTTAGCATCGTAAAAGATACTTGGCCAGTGTAAGCGCCTTCATCTATAAAATAGGCGTCTTGACTGGCTAGTTTGAATTTACGATGGTCTATTTGAAGGCTAATTGGCTGAAGAGTCAACATTGTCGGAGCTAGTACGACTTCGATATTTTTATGAATTTTAATATTTTCAGATAAGCGGTGGACTAGTAAACTGGCCTGCGTGGTTGTCAGGTTCATTTTCCAGTTACCAACGATTAGAAATTTTTTATTCATATTAGCTTAAAACTCTTTTGCTTATATTAACATAACTCGAGACTAAATAAGAGCCAGTTACTTGTTCTGTAATGCCTCAATTCCAGGTAGCTTTTTACCAACCATCAGGTCTAAACTTGCTCCTCCACCAGTTGAAACTAAATTGAATCTCTCTCTTAAACCATCAACTGATTCTACGTAACCAACCGTATCGCCACCTCCAACTATTGTAAATGGATGATTTTTGGCTCCAGCTACACTACTAACCAAAGCTGTTGAAATTGTTTTAGTGCCATGACTAAAAGGCCTACTGGCTGAATGCCAACCTTCGACTTCAGTAACTCCTGCTGTACCGTTCCAAATAGCCGTCCTAGCTTGAGACAACGCGCCAGCAATGTAGCCAGCAGAAATTGGACCAATATCAAGTATTAGCTCGTCACTTGCAACAGTATAAGCTTCTTTTTTTGGTTGAGTGGGGTAAGCATTAATATCGGCCCAAGTATGATGAGATATGTCTACTACCCTAGTGTGACTTTTAGAATCTATTTTATTAGCAACCACAACATCTTCAGGCAAATAAAAAGTGAAAGGTTCTTTAGTTGCTCTCATTTTGGCTTCTTTCAAAATAGACCTTGCAGTCGATACGGAATCTTTTTCGACTAAACTCGCACCTACCTGAACTCCTTCTGCAAGTAAAAATGTATTGGCCATGGCACCAACTACGGCTACAAAGTCTGCTTTTTTTATTAAAGTTGTTAAAAGCTCGATTTTATCGGATATTTTAGCTCCGCCAATTACCACTGCTAGTGGACGGTCTGGATCTTCTAGCGCTTTAGTTATAAAGCTTACTTCTTTTTCAAGTAGAAAACCTGCGTAACTAGGCAAAAACTCAGTTGTTGCTTTAGTACTAGCGTGAGCCCTATGAACAACACCAAAACCATCTTGAACAAAGACATCGGCCAGTTGAGCAAGCTGCTGAGCAAACTCTCTGTTGTTTTGCTCCTCTTCTTTATGAAACCTCAGATTTTCAAGCAATAAAATATCACCCTCACTCATTTTAGCGACAACCTCTTGTGGCTTTTGGCCTACACAATCATCTACAAATTGGACAGGCAAATGTAGCAAATGTTGAAGTTTTTTACTAACTGGGAGTAAGCTAGCCGAGCTGTCGCCAGGACCACTAGGGCGACCTAGATGAGAAATGAGCACTATTTTAGCGCCTTTTGCTCTTAAGTGCTCAATTGTAGGCAGGGCTTGTCGAATCCGAAAATCATCGGTAATAACCCCTAATTCGTTAATGGGCACGTTGAAGTCAGCCCTGACTAAGACTGTTTTGCCTTTTACGTCTTTAATGTCGTGAATTGTTTTCTTATTGAACATTTTTACTACTCCAATACCCTAACTTTTATCGTATCCGTGGCGCCAACTACGCCTGGGCGGTTACCGCTGGCAATAACTACCACGTCGCCTTTTTTAAGCACTTTGTTAGTCCTCAGCCAATCGGTTAGATGACTTGCTTGATAGTGTTCGTCTTTTCTGACAAAACTTTTAACACCGGAAACTATTGACAGCTGTTGAGCGACGACTATACTACTTGTGACAGCAATAATTGGTAAATCTGGCCTATACGAAGCAATTTTATAGGCAGTAGCACCGCTTTTAGTCTCTGGTATTATGGCGATCGCACCAACGTTATATGACAAGTTAATAATTGCTTTACTAATGGCTGTTTGTCTAGTGTGAGACTCGTCATTAAGCTCAACGTAGGTCTTTTCGTGTAAATTATTTTCACTAAATTTGATGATTTTTTTCATGACCTTAACTGCTTCCAAAGGGTGCTTGCCACTAGCGGTCTCTTCGCTAAGCATTACGGCGTCGGCACCCATTAAAACGGCTGTGGCTACATCGCCGGCTTCGGCTCTAGTCGGATCGGTTGAATCGACCATACTAGCCAGCATTTGAGTTGCTACAATGGTTGGCTTCGCATACTTAAGGCCAAGCTTGATGATTGTTCTTTGTAAAATAGGAACTTCCTCAACGCTAGTTTCAATGGCTAAATCTCCCCTAGCAACCATGACAGCATCTGCCGACTCAACAATAGACTCAATATTTTCGACTGCTGCTCGTGTCTCAATTTTAGCTATAACTTTAGCATGACTGCCTAAATTGATTAGCTGCTTCTTTAACTTATTGACATCTTCGGCTGACTGCACAAAACTTAATGCGACGTAATCTACCCCTTGGCTAGTACCAAAGACTAAATCTTGCTTGTCTTTGGTTGTCAAAATATCACCTGCAAAATCGGTATCTGGTAAATTAATTCCTTTTTTAGAAATTAAATAGCCGTTATTTTCTGCTTTTAGGTGAATAATTCCGTCCTTAACACTAGTTATTACTGTTTTAACTTTACCGTCAAAAAAATAGAGTCGCTCACCACGTTTTACTTTTTTACTAAGGTCATACTGAGTAGGCAAGATATTTTCTCGTTCAAAGTCGGCATTGTAGCGAAGACGAATGCTTTGGTTTTTTTCAACATTATATATTCCATCAAATTCACCAAGACGCATTTTTGGACCCTGTAAATCTTGGATTATAGCGACTGGTTTTCCGTAGTTTTTACTGACTTTTCTAACTAACTTAATAGCCTTACCGTGGTCTTCATGGTTGCCGTGGCTGAAATTTAACCGAACACCATTAACCCCTCCGGCAATTAAATCATGCAATTTATCGTAACTATTTATAGACGGTCCGTAAGTAGCGATGATTTTAGTTCGCTTAAACTGCTCGACTGGTCTTTTAGGTACTGTATTGTGCATTTAGATATGTATTAAATATTTGGCTTTTTTATTGTTACTATCTGCCCAGAGCCTCTTCAGTTTTTTTAATGTCAATGGTTGTTTTAACTATTGTATCTGGCGCAAGCGAAATACTATCGATGCCTGTCTCAACTAAGAATCGAGCAAATTCTGGATAGTCCGAAGGAGCTTGACCACATAAGCCAACTTTTGTATTGGTGGCTTTTGCTACCCTAACTACAGTTCTAATAAGCGATTTAACTGCTTCATTGTTCTCATTGTAAACGTGTGCAACGTTATGATTGTCACGGTCAACACCTAGTGTCAACTGAGTTAAGTCATTAGAGCCAATTGAAAAGCCGTCGAACAATTTTGCGAATTCTTCGGCTAGTAGAACATTTGAAGGAATTTCTATCATCACGTAGGCCTCAAAACCATTTTCGCCACGCTTAAGACCACAACTAGACATAATGTCTAATACTTTATGAGCTTCATCTAGGTCGCGACAAAATGGAACCATGGCTTTAACGTTAGTTATACCCATTTCATCTCTAACTCTTTTAAGAGCTATGCATTCTAGCTCAAAGGCAGCCCTATAATCTTCACTATAGTAACGGCTCGCTCCACGCCAACCAATCATTGGATTATTCTCAACAGGCTCAAACTGAGTACCGCCAATTAGGTTAGCGTATTCGTTGGTTTTAAAATCACTAAACCGAATTATAACGTCGTTAGGGTAAAAAGCTGCCCCAATCATGCTGATACCTTCAGCCAATTTATCGATAAAGTATTCAGCTTTATCTTCGTAGCCTTTAGTTAGTTTATTAATTTCAGCTCTAACTGATTTATCTTTAATTTCATTAAAGCGAAGTAGCGCCAGAGGGTGAATTTTAATATGAGAATCAATAATAAATTCTTCCCTAGCTAGTCCAACGCCATCGTTTGGAATCAGCGAATATGAAAAAGCATGATCTGGCGAGCCAATATTCATCATTATTTTGGTTTTAGTCCGAGGCAAATCTTTGACATCTGTTTTGTCAACTACGTAGTCTAATATACCTTCATAAACCGTGCCTTCATCACCGCCTCCGCCGCAACTGACTGTTAACTCTTGGCCATCGTGGATCAGTTCCGAGGCGTTACCGGTGCCGACTACGCATGGTATGCCAAGTTCCCTTGAAACAATAGCAGCATGACAGGTTCGGCCACCTTTATCAGTAACAATGGCGCTAGCAATTTGCATTATTGGCACCCAGTCAGGGTCAGTCATTTCTGTTACTAAAACATCGCCTTCTCTAAAGTCATTAATATCTTTAACACTCATAACCTTGTTGGCTCGGCCCACGCCTATTTTGTTACCAACACTGGTGCCAGAAATAATTTTGTTACCTTCTTGGGTCAAACGATATTCTTCAACCACGTTGTTATCACGGCGAGACTGAACGGTTTCGGAACGAGCTTGAACAATATATAGTTGCTTGTCGTCTTCGTCGAGCGCCCATTCAATATCCATTGGGTGGCCATAATGCTGTTCAATTAGCATTCCCCAGTGGGCTAAGGTTTTGACTTGATCGTCGTTAATTGAAAAACGATTCTGTTCATGAACAGCCACTCTTTCGTTACGAGTCCTGTTACCGGCAGTTGGGATCATTTTCATTTTTTTGGTTCCAAGGTGCCTCTTCAAAATAGCCATTGTTGGCTTAAAGACAATGAATTCATCTGGGCTAACGTGGCCTTGAACAATGTTTTCACCTAATCCATAAATTGAGCTAACAACAACTGCGTTTTTAAAGCCAGATTCGGTGTCGATAGTAAACATCACACCAGCGCATTCTGACCTAACAGCCACCATCTGCTGAATACCAACCGACAATGCAACTTTCATGTGGTCAAAACCATTTGTTACCCTGTAGACTATTGCTCTATCTGTAAATAATGATGCTATGCACTCTTTTACAGCCTTAAGTACTTCTTTTTCGCCTTTTATGTTCAAGAAAGTGGCTTGCTGGCCAGCAAAAGACGCGTTGGGTAAGTCTTCAGCTGTAGCTGAGGAGCGAATTGCAACAACCATATCATCTTGGTGACCGCACTTATGGCATAATTCTCGGTAGCCTCGGGTAATTTCTTCGGCAAAATCTTCAGGAAGGCGGGCATTAACTATCATTTCTCGAATATCTGAACCGCGAGCCGCTAAGTCACGAACTTCGCTCACATCGAGGCCCTGAAGGCGATCAGTAATTTGCTGGCTTAAACCAGCGCTTTCCAAAAAATATCGATAAGCGTCAGCCGTGGTTGCAACACCATTAGGCAAACTCACTCCTTGAGGTCTTAAATGATGATACATTTCGCCTAAAGAAGCGTTTTTCCCACCAACTTTTGGTATGTCATCTATTGATATTTCTTCGAAAAATTTTAGATATTTATACATTTTCCCACCTTGTTAATTATGTTCCTTACCATAATAACACTAATGGTTAATTTTTTTCTCGATTACCCTACCTATAAAATACATTAACGAACAAGTGCTATAATTTGCTAATGAATAATCAACAAAAAACTATTAGCGACTGGCTAAAAACAGGTTCTATTAACATATTTGGACTACCTTTTGCAGGTAAAGATACGCAAGGTAAAATACTAGCCGAGATGTTCAACGGAGTGGTGATCTCTGGTGGAGATATTTTAAGAAGCAATAAAGATAACCAAGAATTGCAGCAAATTATGGCTAGCGGGCAAATAATCCCAAGTGATTTATGGGAGCAAATAGTTGTACCTTATTTAGCAAACAGCGAATTTGACAATAAACCAATCATTTTAAGTGAAGTTGGTCGCCTTGCTGGCGAAGAGCTAGTAGTTGAAAAAGCCACTAAAGAAGCTGGACATGAACAAAAAGCGGTTATTTTGTTAAATCTTTCCGACGAAGAAGTTTGGAATAGATTCGAAGCATCGCAAAAAAGCCAAGACCGCGGTCAAAGGGCCGATGATAATAAAGCGGTAATTCAGACGCGGCTAGATAGCTACCACAATTTAGTTAAACCAGTTATAGATTACTACCGCCAAAACGGTTCCTTAATAGAAATAGACGGATCATTAGCTAAAGAAGAAGTGACTGCAGCTATTTTAGATGCTCTTGAACTTAGAGCTAATAATTAAATTTATCGTATTTATGTATTCTAGGTTTCGTTGTCGACAGAAAAAACTTCTTTTTTGACCATTTTTCCTTTTTCGTCAACACTATAGACAAGCAAGGTGTTAAATATCATCTCTACTTGCTCAATATCTTGGTCGCTGATTGATTCTAAGTATTTAACTAAAGACCTTATGCCGTTACCGTGCGAAACTAATAAAATATTTTGGCCTTCAAGTAACTGAGGCAAAACAACTTCTTTGTAGAACTTAACTACTCGCTTATAAACAACTTTTAATGTTTCCCCGCCCGGAATAGGTTCATCCCAGCCACGCCTAACCCTATTGAACTGTTCTTCACCTATTAAGTCACGAACTTCCCACTTATTTTTACCCGTGTATTCGCCGTAATCTCGTTCGTTAATAGCCCCGACTCGCTCAAAAATAACATCGAACTGGCTAGATCCGTCTAAAATACCTTCCAGTGTTTCAAGTGTTCTAATTTGCTCCGAGCAGTAGGCTTTATCGAAGGCTAAATTTTTTTCGGCCACTAGCTGGCCTAACTTACCAGCGTCTTTGAAGCCTTTATCGCTTAAATGTACATCGGTAATGCCCGTCCACTGGCCGGTTGCGTTCCACTCTGACTCGGTGTGTCTGACAATAGTTAGCTTGCCTGTCGCTTTGGGTGGCTGCTTCACTAAATTGGGCACATCTCCGTACCAAAATTTAATTATATTTTGACAAGTAACATCGTTAATACGGCCGATTGCTTCAACTGTATTAAAGGCGTTGTGGGGCACTAAAATTACATTGGGCATTTTATGCAGAGCCATTAGCTCGAGGCTGTGCTCTAAAATATCTGGCTGAGGACGTCTAATACCTCTTATTAGGGCGACGTCTTCACTTAAATGCATTAGTTGCTCGCCCTCTATTACGTCCAAGGCAACACCCGCTATTTTGTTCTGAGACATAGCATCGGCTAAAGCTTTTGTGTCTACAAGTTCACCTCTGGCTGTATTAACTAAGACAGCAGTCGGTTTCATGAGTGCTAATTTTTCAGCGTTAACTATATGGTGATTAGACGGAAAGTAAGGAGCATGAATTGTAATAGCATCACTATTTATAAAGATTTCATCTAGCTCTACATACTTAAAACCCAGCTCATCAGCAACTTGTTCGTTTGGGTAAGGGTCAAAAGCTATGACGTTCATACCAAAACCATTAGCTATTTTTATGGCGCATTGACCAATGTGACCACTGCCGATAACACCTAAGGTCTTGCCTTTTAAATCCCAGCCCCGCATATTTTCGACAGGCACATTTTTATCGTATGAATTTATAGCTTCTGGTAACTTTCGTGACAATGCCAGCAACAAAGTAAAAGCGTACTCAGCTACTGTTTGGTCGCCGTAAGTTGGTACATTTTCAACAGCTATTCCTTTAGCTGCCGCTGCATTTAGGTCAATGTTATTAAAGCCGGTTGAACGACAAGCAATTAGTCTAAGTTTAGGTAGAGCATTAATTATTTCGGCTGTTACTGCGCTAGTTATAAAGACAGACAGCACTTCCGTTTCGGGATTTAGGTTATCGGTGCTAATTTGTTCATCTACAAATTCCCAGTGGTGATCGGTTTCAATTAAACCTTTAGTAATTTGTTGTTTGTCAATTTCTGTTGTGTCATAAAAATATATAAGTGCCATCGGCTACTATTATGGCATAAACATTAGCTTTATGAGAAGATAATGTCATGGAAATTAAAAAAATTATTGCTAGACAAATATTTGACTCAAGGGGTTACCCGACAGTCGAAGCTGATGTAATGTTAGAAAACGGGGCTTTTGGCAGGGCCGCCGTACCTTCTGGCGCATCAACAGGCATCCACGAAGCTCATGAACTTAGAGACAACGACTCGAGCTACCACGGACAATCTGTTTTTAAAGCAGTCGCGAACGTCAATGAACCTATTTTCAATACTCTAAAAGGAGTAAGAGCCGACGATCAATTCAAAATTGACCAGCTAATGATAGAGCTAGACGGAACCGAAAATAAACAAGAGCTTGGAGCCAATGCTATATTGGCTGTTTCTTTGGCTACAGCTCAAGTAGCCGCCAAAGCGAGAGGGCTGCTACTTTATTCACACATAAATGACATCGCTGGTAACCCAACAATGTCTTTACCTATGCCAATGATGAACGTCCTGAATGGCGGCAAGCACGCCGACGGCTCAACAGACATCCAGGAGTCAATGATTATCCCTAAAAAAGCTAATACTTTTTCTGAAGTAATGCAAATAAGTACCGAAATTTTTCAGGAGCTCAAGGCGCTACTTAAAGAAACCGGTTACTCTACTACGGTTGGCGACGAAGGCGGTTTCGCCCCAAGTGTTAGAGCTGGTAACAGCGAAGCATTTAGACTACTCATAGAAGCCACCGAAAAAGCTGGCTATCAACCAGGATCAGATGTAGTACTGGCTATAGACGTGGCAGCTAGTGAACTATATAAGGAAAATGGCTATGCATTTGCTTCTGAAAACAAAACCTTTGCCCGGTCTGAGCTGATTAATTGGTACCAGGAACTAGTTCAAAAATACCCTATAGTGTCCATTGAAGATGGCCTCGCCGAAGATGACTGGTTTGGCTGGCAAGAGTTAACTAAAGTACTGCCAAATATCCAACTCGTTGGAGATGATTTATTGGTCACCAACACAAAACGACTAGAAAAAGCCATAGCAGAAAAAGCAGCCAACGCCATACTAATAAAACCAAACCAAATTGGTTCATTAACCGAAACCATAGAAGCAATTAAGTTAGCTCAAACTAATCATTGGCAAACAATTGTTTCTCACCGATCTGGTGAAACAGAAGATGTGGCTATAGCTCATATTGCCGTCGGTACTGGTGCTGGTCAAATAAAAACCGGTAGTTTGTCTCGTAGTGAAAGAATAGCAAAGTACAACGAACTGCTACGATTAGAAGAACTCGACCCAGCGCTTAAAATATCTGACCCATTTTTAAAAATATAAACTATTACTAATTTGGGGAGATGCTAGTAACTAGAAACTAACTCGCTAAAACCTGCAGCCTGAACAATCACAACACCGTTAATGTCTCTCTTAGGAAACGCATTTGCAAACTCATCAGGACTAACTCCTGCAGTTTTTTTCTCGTTTGGTCTATAAACAAGTCCATTAGCTAGCAATTCAGATCTTCTAACAATTTCTCTGGCTAATAGGCTTAAGCCTTTATAGCGATCTTCATCAGTCAAGGTAGTAATAGCATCACCAGCTACAACTTTTCTAACCTCATTAAGTGCAGGATTCACAGTATCTTCTCCAACTGCCACTGCCACCACTGGTGCTCCATCTTCTAGTGTCAGTAGTAAAATGCCTCCTCCAAAAGAAGCTTCATTTCTTTCACTTGTTGCAACTTCTTCCACAATCTCTGGAGCCTCGGGATTATCCGAGTGCCAAGATTCAACAAAAAAATTCATCTATTATTCCAACCTTTCTGCGCCCATAACGAACACGCCTTGTTTTTTATTATTCGATAGTGTTTGTGTTAACACTTATGACTATTATTATTTACCTTTTGTATTCAAATGTCAAACCAAAAGTACTTATGTTTCCACTAGATTTTTTAACTTCTTTATGTTATATTATTTTTTGACTTCAAGTTGGTGTTAAACATTACGAAAGTTCTAAGGTCGCAGCACGAGTCTGGACACCAGGCTGTCCTAGGGTTGTACTAAACTCATCTGATAGAATATACTTTAACAGTAAATAAATTATGGTCCCGTCGTCTAACGTGAGAGTAGCCAGGAGGCTGCTCGCAAGAAAACCTTCTGATGAAAACTTGTTTTCAATCATGAAGTTTTGAGGCCACAGGATGTGGCTGGACACCAGGCTGTCCTAGGGTTGTACTAAACTCATCTGATAGAATATACTTTAACAGTAAATAAATTATGGTCCCGTCGTCTAACGGTTAGGACACCAGGTTTTCATCCTGGCAACCGGGGTTCGATTCCCCGCGGGATCACCA
>JAGORN010000037.1 GCA_018062805.1 Candidatus Saccharimonadota bacterium
GTATAAGGCTTGGGCTAGCCTGGGCCTGACCATTGGAAGAAGGGCTTAGGGCATTGGTTGAAACACCAGAGAAGACAAACATAACTAGCAATCCAGCAATTACTAAACGCATTTTCTCAATAGTTCGAGCAAATGATAGCAAGTGACGACCTGCTACTTCGTTGGGGCTAAATTGGTTTTTTTGATCTGTCTTGGACTCAAACATCTTGACTTCATACCTTGTTAGTAATAATTATTTCCCAAATAGTACATCGTGCGTCAATTCGACCAGAAAAGACTTTTTTAAGATGTTTGTTATTAGATGTTTTAAAGATCATATCATCACCACTAAACGCTCAGCTAAATGCTTAAAATATAGAGGTGAAGACATACACAGACATACCTTCAAACTAATTAATGAATTAGCTTTTTTTTAAGAAATACGATAAACTTCTCTATCTGTCAATATTATATACTGAAATATACTAATATGCAAGATACTTTATTTAGCAGGAACGGGAATCTAACGTAATTTACTTCTTACTATTCGTATTTATTATTTTTTAGCAAGTAGTTTTAGGCTTGCTTGAAAACGTTTGCTACGACATCCATAACAGAAGGGTCTAGAGGGCTAGGGATAATTGCATCGGCTGTAGGATTCTTGATAACGGTAGCGATTGCTTCGGCCGCCTTAATCTTTTTATCTTCAGTAATTTTGGCTTGGTTGTCGAGAGCGCCGCGGAACATACCAGGGAAGGCAAGAACATTATTAACTTGGTTAGGGAAATCACTTCTGCCAGTGGCGACTATTTTGGCACCCGCTTTTCTAGCCTCGTCAGGCATAATTTCTGGCTCCGGGTTAGCTAGGGCAAAAATGATAGAATCTTTTGCCATAGTCGACACCATTGCAGGCGTTAACAGTCCAGCTCTCGAGACTCCAATAAAAACATCTGCACCATTAATCACATCATTAAGCGAACCAGTAATCCCAGATAAATTAGTATATTTCAGCAAAGTTTTTTTCTCTTGGTTTAAGTCAGCTCGATTAGCGCTTATTACACCTTTGCTATCTACCGCAAAAATTTGCGGGCTAGCGTATAGACTAAGTAGTTTAACTATAGCCGTGCCAGCAGCACCAGCGCCGACAACTACAATTTTAGCCGAACTGAGCTCTTTATTCACGACTTTCATGGCATTTATTAAGCCAGCCAAGACAACTATGGCCGTGCCGTGCTGGTCATCATGCATAATTGGCATATTTAGCTTACTTTTGAGCGCATCTTCAATATAAAAACACTGGGGAGCGGCAATATCTTCTAAATTTATACCACCAAAGCTCGGAGCAATATTCATAACCGTTTCAATAATTTCGTCTGGGTCTTGAGTATCGAGAACTATTGGAAAAGCATCTATATTAGCAAACTTCTTAAATAGTACCGCTTTTCCTTCCATAACAGGGAGCGCACCTAGTGGCCCAATGTTGCCTAGCCCAAGAACACTAGAGCCATCAGAAATGACAGCCACGGTGTTATTAAGACTGGTATACTCTCGAGCTTTTTGTGGTTCACGGGCTAGCAGATCACTAACCGCCGCTACACCTGGGCTGTAGTATATGCTCATATCGTGCTTAGTATTCAGTGGCACCTTAGACTCAATTTTTAATTTTCCAGCGTGTATTTTATGTTGTTTAAGTGACTCTTCGTAAATATCCATAACTAAAAATTATATAGATTAAGTCAATAAAAGCCATTTTATTTTATTTAACGGAGTTCTTTTTTAAATAACTAGCGCATCCACTAATTTTATTATAAAGACTGTTAAAAAGTTAATTTCTAAGCTATAATAGTTCAGATAATAAAGAGGAACTTAATGTCAACGCAAACTACTATTGAACTTACACTTGAACCAAGAGAAACTATCGGAAAAGGCTTAAAGGCCATGCGACGAGATGGCATTGTGCCAGCCGTTATACATAATCATGGTCAAGAATCTATTTTAGTCAGTGGCAAATACCGCGACTTTCAGGTCACTTACAATAAAGTAGGCAAAAGCCAAGCAGTAACAGCCAAGGTAGACGGTAAAAACTACTTAACAATCATCCGTGATATTGACCTCGACCCAGCTAAGCACGTTATTAGACACGTTGTCTTACAAGCTATTAAGCAAAATGAAACCATTGAAACTGAAGTACCAGTAGTTTATGCAGAAGGCGAAATACCAGCCGAAAAGAAGGGCTTGCTAGTCCTAAAAGAACTAGACGAACTAAGCATTAAGGCTCTACCAAAAGATTTACCAGAAACAATTGAAGTAGATTTAAGCTCACTTGAAGTTGCTGGAGACATGGTTCGAGTTGAATCTATAAAGCCACCTGCTGGCGTAACAATTTTGACCTCACTTGACACACCAGTAGCCATAGTAGAGACTCCTAGAGACCAAGCAGCCGAAGCCGATGCCGCCGCCGCCTCGCTGGCCGAAGATTCTGACAAGCCAGTAGCCGAAGCAGTTGAAAGTCCAGAGCCACCAGTAGAGGAAAACTCAGGCGCAGAAACTAAATCAGCCGAATAAAAAAAGCACTTCTATAGATAATAAATCTTAAGTCTAAGTTTTTTAAGCGCCTAATTTACTTTAAATTACCAATGAAATAATCGGCTAGCATTTGGTTGGCGCTAGAACTATGCGTTTTATTACCCGGACGATTCATTGTTTTAAATGCCACCGTGGCGTCTGTACCGCAAGTGTCAATTATTTCGCTAGCTCCACCTGGGTGGTCATATATATATTTTGTAACGTCGTACACTTTTCCATTAATTGCTAACCAACAGTCTTTTGAGTTAGAGTGTTGGGCGACTTCTGACAAAGCAAAACTTTTTGTGGTCGAACCATTGTTGCCTGTGTTGCTATTAGGTTCTGTAGATGAAGAGCTGTTAGTAGAACCTGTGTAGCTACTCTGCTGGCTAGCTTGTCTGGTGGTCGCTTTTTTTTCCAACTGTTGTTTGTCCCAAAAACCAGCCACAAAAATATAGCCAATGAAAGACAAGCAGACTACTGTAACAATTAGAACTATTTTTTTCATGATAACGAAAACTCCTCGGTAAATATGTCACCACTATTAAGACCTTTTTGCTTGAGTTTCTGCTTAATAGAAGTAACCAATTTCGGTGGGCCACAAATCCAGACGCCAATTTCTTGTTCAGGGTAAGCTCTCATAATTTTTTCGACATTTAGTTGCCCATTTTGTTCAGAATTATTTATGGTGATATTAAGGTTCGGGTTAAGCTTAGCTAGTTCGCTCAGCTCGTTTTCAAAAAATAAATTATTTTCAGACCTATAGCTATAAAACAAATCGACCTTTTGATTTTTCAGCGCTCGGGCAAGACTCAAAAAAGGAGTTATACCAATACCGCCTGCAAACCAAACCTGCCTTCTATAGTTATTTATCTGTTGCCCAAATTCGCCGTATGGACCCTCGACCATAAATTTATCACCAAGTCTAAGAGCAGGTAACATAGCTGTAAAGTCGCCGCATATTTTTATACCAAACTCTAAATTATGCGAGCCTGTAGCTGAAGCAACAGTGAAAGGGTGAGATTGTCGAGGCAAATCACTTGCTATTGGTTTTATAAATACAAACTGACCAGGCGAGACGTGCATGGGTTTACTAATAGGTTGTAGTGCTAGCCTAACTAAATCTCCATTAGTCCTAACATTGGAAACTTCATACAGACCTCTAGGGGCCAAGCTCTGTTTAAATATTGACCTATAAATAACAACCAGCCCCGCAGCCAAGAATAACAATGTTCCATACGCTACTAGCGGTATTGATTCTTTGACATCACTACCACTCATGAAAAGTGCATGGTAGGCTCCTAAAAATAAAAACAGACCCATAACCATATGGACTTTTATAAAAATTTCATGCTTAAGCTTCCAAAAAAGACTTAAGAAAACTCCGCTTAGCAGTATAAATAAAGTCAAAGTCCCAGCCATTTTAGGCAAATCAATTGTTGGCTTCAAAAACTCATAAGCACTAACTAACGAGGCGTTAGCATAACGGGCAACAACCATCGTCGGGTGGATTATTAAAAATATGAATGCTAGGTTACCGGTTATGCGGTGCCATTTATAGAAATTTAGTAAACCTCCATAGGTTTTTACTAGCAAGGGCAGGCGACTACTTAAAATAACGTTCCAACCATATAAGCTAAAGCCTGCTAGAGCTAGTAATTTAGAAGCATAGCTAAGCGGTTGACCTAAAGAGTCGAAACCAAAACTAGCAAACCACAACAAGACAGGAGAAAGCGCTACCGCAGAGGTTATGAGTATTGGTTTTTTATTCATCTTTATACCTATTATATTCCGGCGGCGCCAAATAATATACCAAATATGTAAGTTGCTGTCATGGCTAGCATGCCACCAATGAAAATGCGAATCATGGCTCGTTTTACATGAGCATCACTCATCCGAGCACTTACATTGCCTGTTATTAGTAGCGCTATACCAACGGCCACAAAAGTGACTGGGACTCGCCAATTAACTGGTGGAATAATTATTGCTAAAACTGGAATTAAACCAC
>JAGORN010000017.1 GCA_018062805.1 Candidatus Saccharimonadota bacterium
CTGGCGAGAGCTTGCCAGTATCTAAACAAGTTGGTGATAGTGTTGTTGGCGCAACGATTAATCAAACGGGCAGTTTTGAATTTAAGGTTACGCGTGTTGGTAATGAAACCATGCTGGCGCAAATAATAACCCTGATAGACGAAGCCCAAAGTTCACGTGCACCAATCCAGGATTTTGCAGATAGAATATCGAGCTGGTTTGTGCCAGCAGTGATAGGGATTGCAGTACTAACATTTTTTGCATGGTTTTTTGTATTTGGTGGTAGTTTCACCTTTGCATTGATGGCCTTCATGTCTGTACTTGTCATAGCATGCCCTTGCGCCTTAGGGCTCGCTACACCAACGGCAATTATGGTTGGAACCGGTAAGGCTGCTGAGCTTGGGGTACTCATTAAGGGTGGTGAGCCACTCGAGGCAGCTCGTAAAATTGATACCATCGTTTTTGATAAAACAGGGACGCTAACAATCGGTAAGCCTGTTGTTACGGATGTCTTAAGCTTTGAAGAAATTTCCCAAGATAACATACTACAGTTAGCTGCATCGCTCGAAAGAGACAGTGAACATCCGCTCGCAAAGGCAATTATTCAAAAAGCAGCAGACAAAAAGCTTACAAATCTTGAAATTATTGATTTTCAGAGCATCACCGGCAAGGGCATCTCTGGCATTGTTCAAAATAATCTATATCATTTCGGAAACAAACGTTTAGCTGATGAACTACTTGGCAAAAATAATAACACAGTTGATTGGCAAAAAGTTGATGATCTTGAGTCGCATGGAAAAACTGTGATGCTAATGATAAAGGAAGATATTCTTATAGGTGCGATTGCCGTTGCCGATACAATCAAGCCAAATTCAAAAACCGTCATTGCTACATTACATAAGATGGGCATGACTACTTATATGATTACTGGTGACAATACGCGTACTGCCCAAGCAATTGCTGATCAGCTTGGGATCACTAATGTATTCGCCGAAGTCTTGCCCCAGAACAAGGTTGCGAAAATAAAAGAGCTTCAAGAGTCTGGGAGGATTGTAGCAATGGTTGGAGATGGCATTAATGATGCACCTGCGCTTGCTCAAGCAGAACTAGGCATCGCTATGGGCAACGGAACAGACATTGCCATGGAAACCGGTGATATTGTTCTTATGAAGAACGATCTAAACGATGTAATAACAGCTGTACAATTGTCTCGCGCAACCGTAGGTAAAATCTACCAGAATCTATTCTTTGCTTTGTTTTATAACGTTATTGGGATACCTATTGCAGCAAGAATGTTTGCGAGTTTTGGTCTGATACTAAAGCCAGAACTAGCAGGGTTGGCTATGGCTTTGAGCTCGGTATCCGTGGTAACTAACTCATTAACACTCCGTTATTTTAAACCGGGTAAGCGCAATTGGTTATCTACTATTGCTCCAATCATCATGGCGATAATATTCAGTAGTATTTTCTTTGGTTTCGCTCGAATGGGAATGAACTAGAGACTCAACTTGGTGTAATACGATATCGTTTAGTAATTTCAAGACGGAACAAGGGTCGTAATCGAATGCTTAATAGGGGATGAGGGATTCGAACCAAATTTACAGGGGTGGTTTTGACAAAAACAAAAAATGCACCATAATGTGCATTTCTGACCTCTGTTAATTTTCATGGCTGGGGATGAGGGATTCGAACCCCCGATCCTGGGACCAGAACCCAGTGCCTTACCGCTTGGCCAATCCCCAATTATTATGATTTCTATGGAAAGCGGTAAGGTGTGCCTTGGCAAGCTCCGCCTGCCCACAGAATGTTCATACTGTAAACAAGTTTACAATCTGAACAGTTCTCTTGCAACCCGCTACTAGCGGTTTTCACACTTGGCCAATCCCCATTGACAAGAAATATTATAACCCGTTGGTAGGGTTTCGAATTATTAAAAATGAAATTTAAATTTTTGCATAAAAAAGTAAGTAAATATTACTTATTTTCTTTCGTTCCTGTTATTTCTTTCGGCAGGAAGCCGTCAGTCGGTTTGAAGTCGGCCTGCCATTTATAGCCATCTGCGTAGCCAAGATTTTTCATTAGCTTGGTTGGGGCATTTCTAAGATGCAAGGGAACGGCTGATTCGGGGTAGTTTTGAGCTAAAGACTGGGCTTCGTGCATCAAACTAGTTACTTGGCGCGATTTTTTTGACTTTGCTAAAGCTGCTGCACAGTGAAACAGGTTGTACTGGGCTTCGGGCATGCCAATTCGCTCAACTGCTTGAAAAGTGGCTACGGCTAACCCCAGAGCGCCGTTGCCACTAAGCCCTATGTCTTCAGAGGCAAAAATAACCATGCGTCGGGCAATAAATTTAGGGTCTTCGCCTGCTTGCAGAGCTCTGGCTAGGTAGTAAAGCGACCCCTCGACCGAACTGCCTCGTAAACTTTTTATGAAAGCGCTTATAACATTGTAATGATTTTCACCTTTTTTATCGTAGCCGGGGAGCTTTTTTTGGGCAGCCGACAAAATTATTTCACTGGTTATAGCTTTACCCTCGGCTAAACTGCGGGCCAGTTCCAAATTATTTAGGGCTACTCGGGCGTCGCCAGCAGATATTTCGGCTAATAATTTTATGCTTTTTAGGGGCAGTTGTTTACCATTAAGCCCTTCGAGCTTAGCGGTTCTTTTTAAAATTTGTACTAGATCATCTTTAGTTAGAGGTTCTAAAACTAGTACTCGGCTACGGCTAAGTAATGGGTTTATGACTTCAAAACTTGGGTTTTCGGTCGTTGCGCCAATTAAAACTAGCACTCCAGACTCTACTAACGGCAAAAAGGCATCTTGTTGGGCTTTGTTAAACCGATGTATTTCATCTACAAATAATATAGTTTGCATACCTAGGCGTTTATTTTGCATAGCTAGCTCACTGACTTTTTTGACATCTGCCTTAACTGCCGAAACGGCTGAAAGTTCAATAAACTCTGAGTCTGTTTGGGTGGCAATGATGCGAGCCAAAGTAGTTTTGCCGGTTCCTGGTGGTCCCCACAAAATAAGGCTGGTAGGTAGTTTAGACTCAATAATGCGCCTAATGATTTTATCTTTGCCAACTAGGTGCTGCTGGCCAGCAATTTCATCTATAGCAGTTGGTCTTATTTTCTCGGCAAGTGGCGCATTGTTCATATAGTTTTATTATAAACCGGCAAGTCTAACTAAACTAAGACTATAAATATTTCACTAAATGGGCTATATTTTTAAAGGAGAGAGGTAACTATATATGAAAGAAAACACATCGGTTGGTAAAGTTGTAAAAATAATAGGGGCAGTGGCGGCAATAGTTATTGGTTTTGTTTTATTATTTAGCCCTAGCGATAGCTTGACGGCCGAGTCTATCTTTATTGGAGTAATTGCTCTTGCTTGTGGGGCCTATATTTGGAACGGCGCCAACAAAAAGCAAGGCATGGTAATAGCTACAGTACTATTTTTACTAGCACTTTATGCCTTTGCTAAAGCATTTGAACTTTTCGATACAGTAATTATCCGTAGAATTGCCGGGGGGCTAGGTGTATTAAGTGGAATATTGTTGCTTCTGCCAATTATTATGAACCGCAAAAAAGACAAACAACCCGAAAAATCTACAGACTCTCAAAAATAATTTTTTTGCCAATGACTGTTGACACAGGGGTAGTTAAGTGTTAATATTGTACGGCTGTGCTCGCTTATTTTGCTGAGGCACAAGCACATTTACAGGTGTTGTTATTAAATTTTTAGACTGATGCCTACCCCTAGGTATGCCCATAAGCAAAGTGTTACTTTACTTGCTCATAATTTGTGTGAGCACATAAAGTAACGCTTCTTCATTGCGGCGTTTCTTGCGGGTGGTAGCTCAGTCAGTAGAGCGCTCGTCTTCGGGACGAGAGGTCGGAGGTTCAAATCCTTTCCACCCGACGAGGTTTCGTTTGTAAAAATGTAAACCTCTCAGAGGGCTGGAGGGTTGGCCTCCAAGCTTTGGTAAGGCTGGTGCCTGGTTCCCCCGCCGGGCATCTAGCACTTAGCAGTCCATGCTTGGAGGTTCGATTCCTCCAGCCCTCGCTCAAAGCTTCTTGCTCTGGAATCGGGGAAGGTCCCTGAGCAAGAAGGAGGGGTGCGCGCGTCGAGCTCTTTTTGGTTCATCCTTTCGGGCCAAAAAATGTTGCTCCGCGCGCACCTCCTCTCCGTTTTTGTTTTTGTCCATCACTCACCTTAGGAGGTGAAAAAATGGCTCAAAAGATAAAGTCCAGTAACTGTCGCGGAAGCGGCAAGAAGGTTCTGGCCGGAGGCTGGAACACTTCCACTTGCACTCAGTGCAAGGGTAAGGGCTATGTCGAGGTCAAATGACCAGACGGGCCCGACCAACGAATACGCACTAAAAGCGTAGTTAGGTTGCGGAAATACCGCCCAACTATGTTAACAACACCTGTTCGTTCCCATAGAACATTAATTAAATTAGTGTTTTGCGGGAACGATTATACAAAACAATAAGCCAATTCTTAACTGTTATACTGTTTAGTAATTATGTCAAAAATTAAAGTAGTATTAGCGCCCTTTTGGTGGGCGATAAAAATTAGTTGGCAAACCAACTGGCTGCTTTTTGGTACAACCAGCCTTAGTAACTTTCTCACAACTAGTGTAAGTGGCATTATAAACACTTATTTAGTGGCCCAGACAACTGCCTCAGTAGCCCTGCTGGCGGGAGGTAGCGTAACTATTAGAACGCCAATAATATGGGCTATAATTTTCGGCCTATTTAACCTAATAACCGACCTAATAAGACGCATAACTTACTACCTAGATGTCAAATTTGTAGAACAACTAGACCTTGTAATAAGTAGAACCTATATAGATAAAGTGTCGTCTTTTACTCAAGAGCAGCTAGACGACTCTAGTTTGCAGACTACTCTAAGTATGGCTGGACGCGAGTTATATGCTGTTCGTAATGGTTCAACTACTCTGCAAAATATTTTATCTAGCTTTTCTGCTTACCTTTTAGCAGTAATTGTAGTTTGGCAGTATGCATGGGGTATTGGACTACTGTTGTCTGTTTTAGTGCCAATATTAGCAATTAGCAATTACTTTCAAACAAAAAGAAGGCGGATATCTTGGGAAGAAAGTACGATCCACTGGCGCATAGCGAATGGCCTATTCAATTATTTGACCGACCCATTAAGGCTGTTTCAAATAAAAATTATGGGTGCCCGAGACAAAATTATTGAGCTTAGAACACATCACGCCAAGGAAGAAACGAAAATTAGGCTAGCAGCAGAAAGGAAAAACGCTTTGTTTGCCTTATTTGAAGATATTGCCTCGCCCTTAATAGAAGTTGGTACTCGTATATGGGCAATTGCTTTAGTGGCCAGCGGTAAACTAGCCTTTGACCAGTTCTTGTTTGTTATTGGTTTAATTCAGCAGGCTAGCACCCAGACTTTTTCATTAGGATACAGTATTTCTAACGCCCAGGAAACCTATTTGGCGGTAAGTAGTCTGAAAAATGTCATGAATATACCAGATGCACCAGACGGTGAATTGGATTTACCAGAAAAAGAAGCTGGCGTAGATATTGGCCTAAATAATGTCAGCCTAACTTACCAAAACGGTACGGTCGCTCTTGAAAATGTTTCAATGAACATAAAAGCTGGTCAAAAAATAGCCATAGTCGGCGAAAACGGTGCTGGAAAAACCACACTACTTAGGTTGCTAACAAGACAATACGAACCGACTTCTGGCGTAATTAAACTGCAAGGAATAGACAGTAAACAAATAAAGCGAAACAGCCTATATAAACAGACATCTATTTTAAGCCAAGACTATTACTTATTCGAAGACCTAACTATTGAGCAAAATCTAGAAGCTGGCGTTGCTGGAAAGGTAAGCAAGCAGGCCATAGACAAAGCTTTAAGCACTGTTCATTTAACTAGCAAAATTAATTCACTAAATAAAAAATTAAAAACTAGGCTCGACAAAAGCTATGAAGATGGTTCCGATTTATCTGGTGGTCAAAGGCAAAGGCTATCTATTGCCAGGGCTTTGTTAAAACCCTACAAGCTACTAATTTTAGACGAGCCAACTTCAGCCATAGACGCAAAAGCGGAAAGAAGTATTTTTAATAGCATAATGGAGCAAAGTTCGAAAGCCACAGTTTTAATTGTGTCACACCGTTTTTCAACTGTCAGAAAAGCCGACTATATTTTTGTGGTCGACCAAGGCCGCATAATTGAGCAAGGCTCGCACGTAGAACTAATGGCTCAAAAGGGCCATTACGCCGAGCTGTACGATTTGCAAGTTCAGGACTTTTTGAAGTAGTTGTTGAGCAAGGTTAATGGTTTATTGGTCTCATTTAACTTTGCAATTTACTATCGGAAAGAATAGAGCACCCGGGCACTCACATTATCGGCTGCATGGCACAGTGCAGCTAGTGGCTGATCTGTCCGCTGGCCAGGCTTGTAGTCTGAGTCAGGTACCCCTTCGACATATTTGAGTGCATTAGCCATAGTAGCAGTTATTTTAAAGCCGTATTTTTCAATAATGGCTTGTCTGAATTGTTTTCTGTCAGCTTTTGAAAAACTAGGCTTAAGCTTAACAATGCCCTCTCTTTTATTGTAGTTATAAATAAATGGCTTTTCAATGTCGTGTAAAAAGATGACAGTTAAGGCATCGCTTAGCGTGAACTGCTCTTCTTCTGGTAGCTGAGTTAGCGCACCAATATTTTCGAGTATTTTAATGTTTATAGTTACTATCATCATCGACTGACGGACATGCTCCTCGTAACCCCCTTGCCATGCGTGGTGCGACTCTCTTGAACCTGGAGCACTCGATAAAACTACGGAGTTAGCTTCGTTGCTTAAAAAGCTAACAACAGCATGCTTATTTTCTCCTTCAATATACTCTAACCAGTCTTTCAAGTTTAGCCCACAGTAATAATCTAGGTTGGGGCTCTCATTTTCTTTTGGAGCAAGTTCAGAAAACGATTGAGCTATTATTTTTTGAGTTGTTGATTCATTGTATTTCATTACTTTTGTAACCTCCAGGGTGTAGTAACTTGCACATATTCTTTTGCTCAAAATTTATATATAACAAAAAACTTTGTATAGGCACTGGTAACTCCGTTCTATATTAAATAAGTTGTTAATATCAGCATATTTACTAAGTGATCAAAAATAAAGTTAGTATATTTTGACTCAAAATTATTTATACTGTATTTATGAATGATCATAAATTGCACTATATCCAAATACATATCTTAAAAGTTTTAATGCTCTGTAAGTGGGCCAGATTTATAGATATGAAGCCAAAAAAAGTAGATAGTAACTTGTATAATTACCACCTAAGATTATTAATTAAATGGGGCTTAGTAGAAAAAATTGCTGACAAAGGCTACAGATTAAGTCCTTTAGGATTGCGCCACATTGACTTAACAAGCGCAAATGACACAAAAAATACAACCTACCCAAAAGTACTAACAAAAATAATCGCTCAAAACCAGGAGGCTTTGTGGCTTTGGCCGAAATTTAAGCAACCATTTCTCGGTTCGTGGTCTTTACCTAGCGGCAAGGTGCATTTCGATGATAAAAATATTGAACGGGCAGTATGTAGAGAAATTAGTTACATAACCGACGAGCCACCGACTAATCTCTGCCTAAAAGGTGTAATAGAGTGTCGGGTATTAATTGAGGATATCGTGGTGACCCACACCATTTCTCATGTCTTCAGCTTAGATATTAATAGTATTAAGCATGAACGTATGCAGCTTATTCCAATAAGCAAGCTAAAAAAAATGCAACTTTCTCCTGGGACTGAGGAGACAATTGAAACTTCATTAAATGAAAAAAACTATTTTTATAAAAGTTTTGATATAGAATCAGGACTTTAGTTTTCTCAACTACTTCAAACAAAAAGAGATATACTATTTAAAACATGAAAGATATTTGGAAAATTATTACTTTTAGTAAAGAGCTGTGGCGCTACTATGTTGTCATTAGTATTTTTACGGTTTTCTTGAGCATAATTACCTTACTTTTCCCGCTTTTGTCGGGCTGGGCAATAGACGAAATGCAAAAAGGTACCGGTGCCAACATAAGTTACATGGTCTATTTAGCCATTGCTATTTTGGTTATTGAAATAGTTTCTACTTTAGGTAATAACATCAGCGGATATTGGGGCGACCAACTAGCCATAAAACTAAACAGGCTACTTAGTAACAGATACTACCAGCATTTACTTGACTTACCTCAGACTTATTTTGACGGTGAGCTTTCTGGCAAGATTATAAACCGCCTTAACCGGTCTATTAATCAAATTTCAAGTTTTATGCAAATGCTTAGTAATAACTTTTTGCAGTTTATTTTTACGACTATTTTTGCCCTGGCTATTGTTGCCTACTATAGCTGGCCAGTTGCACTGCTACTTGGTGCTTTGTATCCGATTTATATTGTACTTACCCTTAAAACTAGTAGCGTCTGGCAAAATTACCAAAAAGAAAAAAACACCTATGGGGATATAGCTAGTGGCCGGTTTGCTGAAAGCATTGGTCAAATAAAAGTTGTTAAAAGTTTCATTAAAGAAAAATATGAGTTGTCACTGTTTAGTAAATATATGACCAAGGCAGTTAATATAAACAAGCCTCAGTCAGCTTACTGGCACAAAAAAGATGTTGAGCGCCGACTAGTTCTAAATGTCATTTTCTTTTTAGTTTATTTATTTATTTTTGTTCAGGGCGCTAAGGGCACATTTACTCCAGGCCAAGCGGTATCGCTAATATTATTTGCAATGCAAATTAGAATTCCTATTTTTACGATTAGTTTTTTAGTTGATAACACGCAAAAAGCCATCGCCGACAGTCGAGATTATTTTGAGGTTATGAGCCTAGAGCCAGAAATAAAAGACCAGGAAGGTGCAAAAAAATTGGTTTGTGAGAATGCTAGAGTTGAGTTTAAAAACGTTGAGTTCAGTTATGGTGATAAAAAAGTATTAAATAATATTAGTTTTGCAGTTGAGCCTGGTGAAAAAGTTGCTTTGGTTGGCGAAAGCGGTGAAGGTAAAACGACGCTCACCAACTTACTGCTTCGGCTTTACGAACCACAGTCAGGCGAAATTTTAATTGACAACATAAATATCAATTCTGTGACCCAGCAGTCCTTGAGAAGTAACATTGGGGTTGTTTTTCAGGATCCGGCCCTTTTTAGTGGCACTATTCGTGAAAACATAGCCTACTCTCAACCAAAAGCTACTTTAGACCAAGTTACCGTAGCGGCCAAACACGCCAATGCTAATGACTTTATTGAAAAACTCGACAAAAAATATGAAACTGAAATAGGCGAACGGGGGCTTAAGCTTAGCGGAGGCCAAAAACAGCGGATAGCCATAGCTAGAGCCTTACTTAAAGATGCCCCCATCTTAATTCTTGACGAAGCCACCAGTAGCCTAGACAGCAAAAGTGAAGTTCAGGTCCAAAAAGCACTCTCGACACTTATGAAAAATAGAACCACCATTATTATCGCTCACCGCCTAACAACTATTGCCCACGTCGATAAAATAATTACTATAAGAAATGGTAAGGTAGATGAAATAGGCACGCCAAGTGACCTTGCTAAAAGTGGTGGAATTTATTCTAAGCTACTTGAAGTCAGCGAAGCTCAGAGCGAGCAAGCCAAGAAGCAGCTGAAGGCTTACGATTTGTCGGTATAAAAAATAAAGTTACATGTTAAAATGAGTGTAATTATTTAAAAGAGGAAATGAGAGTGGTTAAATCCAAGGTTAAGACTGAGCAAAAAAAGCAAAAAACTAACGAAGTCAAATTCACTAAAAAAGACGCTAAATTGTTACCTAAGTTTACCCTCTTTTTCTTTAATCGACCCCGATTAACAGCAATTTTATGGCTGGCGGTATTGCTTTTTGGTATTGCTAGCTATACAACTCTACTCAAGCGAGAAGGGTTCCCTAGCATTAACCTACCAATTGCCTCAATTAGTGGGACTTATATTGTTGAACCTAGCCAAGTAGACAGTCAGGTTGTTAAGCCAATTTCCGAGATTGCAAAAAAAGAGCCTGGAGTTAAGACTGTTCAGGGCCAAAGCTTTAGTAACTCTTTCAATATAATTGTTCAGTACGAAGAAGGAACTAACGCCGATGAAGCAACGGCAAATCTAGAAAAAAGCATTAAGTCGAGCGCTAATATCCCACCAGAAGCAAACCTAAGTTTTGCCGTTCCGCAATTTGGCGTAACTGGTGGCTCGAGCCAGCAGATAGACATGGCCTTATCTTTCTATAACGAAAATGGGCAGGCCGATACTAAACTTTTGACCGAAAAAGCCGAGCAGTATGCTAAAGAGCTAAAAGCTAAGAACTTAAGTTTAGTAAAAGACGTAACTGTTCAAAGCCCGTTTGAAGAAGCCAGAAACCCTCTAACTGGTCAAACCCAAACAGTCCAACAGACCTTCGATAGGTTCGGTGAAAGACAAGCCGACCAGAATAAATTTTTTAATTCGGTCATTATTGCTATTGCGGGTAATGACGGCTTTGACGTAATCAAGTTAGATGAGCAAGTAAGGCAAGCGGTCAGCGAAGTTAATGCCGAAACCAAAGACGGTTACCAAGCAACTATTAGCGCAAGCTTTGCGCCGTCAATTCAAAATAATATTAGTGAACTTCAAAAAGTATTACTGGAAGGACTGTTAGCTGTACTTATTGTTGGTTCACTAGTCATTGCCGTTAGAGCATCTCTTATAACAGTTGTCTCAATGATAACGGTCTTGGGCGCCACGTTAGCACTACTATTTTTACTTGGATTTACTCTAAATGTCATTACTTTATTTGCCATAATACTCAGCTTGTCGCTGATTGTTGACGACACCATAATAATGGTCGAGGCTATAGATGCCCAGCGACGCCGCCAAAAAGACGCCAAAAAAGCAGTCGAAGAAGCTACCAGAAAAGTAAGCAGGGCTATGATTGCTGCCACTTTAACGGCTGCTCTAAGCTTTGCGCCCCTAGTATTTGTTGGTGGTATTTTAGGAAACTTCATTAGGGCTATCCCAATAACTATTATTTCTGCGCTACTCATTAGTTTATTGGTAGCTTTAGTGTTTATACCTCTGTTCGCCAAATTCATTTTGCTTGGTAAAAAACAAATGGGTGAAGAAAATGTTCATGAAATTGGCGCTAGCATTGAAGCGAAAATTGCCAAATTTATTTCAAGCCCAATGCTGTGGGCTAGAAAGTCTATGAAAAGAAGGCTGTTAGTTGGCTTAACTGCCGTTTTTATAGGTACATCTTTTATAGTGGCTGCCGGATTTATTGGCCGAAATGTCATTTTCAATATTTTTCCACCAAGCAAAGACGCTGACTCTTTGCAAGTTACCTTAACTTTTGCACCAGGTACAGATATAACACAAGCTCAAGTGGTGGCAGATAAAGCCAACAAAATAGTTGGCGACACACTGGGTAGTAATTTCGACACGGCCAGCTACTATGGTGTCGCCGATAACCAGTCTGCACCGTTAAGCGTCAACCTTATTTCTTACAGCAAGCGAGACGAGACCTCTAAACAATTAATCGGTCAACTAGAGAATAACTTTAAAGGCTTCAGTGGTGCTCAAGTGGCTGTTCGTCAAGTTGACGCTGGCCCACCAGCTTCGCCATTTACTGTTCGGATAGATTCTGAAAATAGAGAACAATCATTCAAGCTAGCCAATGACATAGCTAATTTCTTGAAAGACCGCGAAATAACTAGGCCGAGTGGTGAAAAGGCTCAAATTACAGAAGTAAGCGTTAGTAACCCTGGCTCTTTTGCGCGTAAAGATGGAGCTTTGAATGTTTCTGTGACAGCTAGCTTTAACGCCGATGATACAACAACGTTAGTTACTGTTACTCAGGCAGAGGTTGAAAAAGAGTTTACTCCAGAAAAAATTAGAAGTTACGGACTAGAGCCAGATTCAGTAGTATTTGACTTTGGCCAAGAAAGTGAAAACCAAGATTCATTTGCGACTCTAGCTATTGCTTTTCCGGCACTACTAGCTGTCATATATGTATTACTAGCTACTCAGTTTAGAAGCTTGCTCCAGCCACTACTTATTTTCATGGCTTTGCCATTTAGCTTGTTCGGAATTACCTTGGGTCTTTATTTGACAAATAATCCATTTAGTTTCTTTGCAATGCTTGGCTTCTTTGCCTTAATAGGTCTCAGCATAAAAAATACTATTCTGCTGACAGACTATGCCAACCAAGCACGGCGGTCTGGAATGGGGGCTATTGATGCTGCCCATGAGGCTTTAGCTGAGAGGTTCAGGCCACTTATTGCCACAAGTTTGACAGCCGTCGTCTCACTTATACCTCTAGCCATAACCAGCCCATTCTGGGAAGGCTTAGCGATTGTTTTAATTTCAGGATTGCTTAGCTCGACATTCCTAGTCATCACTGTATTCCCGTATTACTATTTGGGAGCGGAATACCTCAGAAGCATAGTTAATCGAAAAGAGGCAATTGGCTGGTTGGTTGTCACTGCTGGCGCGGTAGCCTTAGTAGCAACTCTAGGTAATGCCGGGTTAGCTCTAGCTTTGGCTGGCTTATCAGTACTAGTCGGTATGTACTTTATAATTGCCAGAACAGTCCGAATTGTCAGACAAATTCAATAAGATTGTAGTTAATACCACAGAGCGAGAGCTAGGTATTTGATATAATTTATACTAACGCTTACTAAAAACGGAGGAAAAAGTGACCGAAAAAGCCCAGAGAATAGGTATTTTATTGATTGTTTTAATATTTGTTGGTTCAACAATTGGTGTAGCCATTTACACTGTTATAGACAATAATCGGAACAACGATTTAACTGCCGAGCAACAAAAATTAATTGCCGATGCTCAAAAAAATGCTAATAAGGAGAATAACGTGCCACTTACATGTACAACTAACACAGCCCTAAACTACACAGCCACCCCACCGTTGCAGGATAAGCCATTGCCTAATTTTACTCCAATAGCTGATATTCCTGAGTTATCTTGTGTAATCCTAAAAGAAGGAACAGGCGAAGCAGTTGTCAAAGGTGGTGATACAGTAACTGCGCATTACACTGGAGCGATTGCTTCAACTGGAAATGTTTTTCAAAGTTCGTATGATGGTGGACAGCCAATACCATTTAGTTTGTCGGGTGTAATTTCAGGCTGGTCTAAGGGAGTCCCTGGAATGAAAGTTGGCGAAACACGAAGAATATTTATTCCGAGTGACCTTGCATACGGTGAGTCAGGTAGTGGCGCATCAATACCTCCTAACGCCGATTTGGTGTTCGATGTAACTTTAATCCAAATTGGTCAATAAACGCTATATATAGCGTTTAAGCTGTGCTATAATACGCTAATAAAAAGGAAAATAATGGCAAAAGATATTACAATTTATACGACAAACACCTGCGCCTATTGCGTTATGGTCAAAAAGTGGCTCAATAGCAAAAATTACGAATACACTGAAGTCAACTTAGATACTAACCCTGAACGGGCCAAAGAAGCTCTAGAAGTCAGCGGACAGTTGGCGGTGCCGGTCACGGTAGTTACAAAAGATGACGATAGTAAGGAAGTAATTGTTGGTTACAATTTAGCCAAACTAGCCCCAGCAGTTGCTTAATAAAAAGGATTAACAAATGCAAGAGAAACAATACGAAGTAGTTACAATTGGTGCCGGCCCAACAGCCCTAACAGCTGCCATTTACACTACCAGAGAAGACATAGAAACAGTACTTTTAGAAAAGGGTGTAATCGGTGGGTTAGCCGCAACAACTGACTGGATAGATAATTACCCTGGCTTTCCAGACGGCATTAGTGGTATAGATTTGTCTGAGAACTTACGAAAACAAGCCGAGCGGTTCGGTGCAAAAATTGACCTAGCAGAAGTTAGTGACGTATCTTATGAAGACGGATTGGTTAAGCTCTCTACCACCGATGGTCAAATAAGTGCTAAAGCAGTTTTAATTGCTACAGGTAGTGATTATAAAAAGCTGGGCATCCCAGGCGAAACAGAATACTATGCCCGTGGCGTTCATTACTGTGCAACGTGTGACGGAGCTTTCTACCGTGATAAAAAAATTGCGGTGGTTGGTGGCGGTAATTCGGCGGTTCAAGAAGCATTATTTCTAACCAAGTTTGCCTCTAGTGTCGACTTGCTAGTCCGTAGTGATAAATTTAGAGCATCGGACGTGCTTCTTCATGAACTAGAAAAAAATGATAAGATAACTGTTCACATGAATACCACCACTGACGAAATTGTTGGAAATGACCAGTTTGTTAATAAAGTCATTGGTACCGATAAACTAGCTAACAAAAAAGTTGAGTTTGACGTAGATGGTGTGTTTATTTTTATTGGACTACTTCCAAATACTGGCTTTTTAAACGGTAAAGTTGAGCTAGACGAAATTGGCTTAATTAAAACCGATGACCAACTTAAAACTAATATTCAAGGCGTTTTTGCTGCCGGAGATGTTCGTAGTGGGGCAACTATGCAAATTGCTAGTGCAGTTGGCGAGGGCGCAACAGCAGCTATGAGAATTCGTGAATACCTAGATTCGTTACCCAAGTAGCGAAAAGTCTATTTTTTTAGTAAACTCTAAGTAAAGGCAAGCATAAGGAGTTTTCAATTTGGCCGCAAAATCTCACAAAAAAAGAATTATTATTTTAGCCCTCATCTCAACCTCTTTAATTGCTATTTTGGGCTTTGGTTTTTACACTTTTTTTAATGCTAAAGACGAACCAGTTACAACAACTACAGTGGTTGCTAAAAAAGAAACACCGACAGAAACTGTTGCAGGCATTATAGGTAGTCAAGATAATTTAAAAGATTTTACAAAGTCATTGAAAGAGGTGGCCTTATTTAGTTCTTTAGACGGTCAAACTCCATATACGGTATTTAGCTTTAATAACGAAGCTTTCAAGCAGGCACCACAGGAAGTCGAAGAAATATTTAAAAATGACAACAAGGCCGATTCAAAAAAAGACATCATAAATTATCATATTGTCAGTGGTAATGTAGAGCCGTCGGCTATGAATGAGGGCCAGAAGCTAAAAACCATGAATGGCTCAGAAATAGTAGTTAAAAAAGAAAATCAGAACATATATTTAGTGGACATGAAGGGTAACTCGGTTAAAGTTGAAAAAGCAGGCATACCCGCTAAAAACGGCAGTGTTTATATCATAAGCGGTATATTATTACCGCAATAACTTATCTGGGCGATCAGTGCAAATATAAAGTTCGGGCATTAATTTACTAACTATTTTGGCTAGCCAAACACTATTTAGGGTGTAGATAAACATTTTTTTGCCTTTTTTCTGGGCCTTGCTGTAAATAAAAGGTACTACTAGAAGCCAATTTTTATTTACACCAAGACCAGTAAAATTATTGGCTTGACACTTATTCAGTAGGCCAATAGGGTGATATTTTTGGAGGACAAAAGTTTCGCTTACAGCTTGCTCGTTATTGGCAGGAATTAAATTATTGATATGGAAACTAGCTACTGCGTAGCTTCGCTTAATATTTTGCCGATGTAGTAACTGGCGAGTACCCGACTGCTTAAGTTCAATAATTGGAGTTGCTTTGGTTATTGCTTCCATGGCAGGTGCTAAAAAATCATAACCTGGTGGTATTTGGCTTGAATGTAAAGATTCGATTTGCCGTCCGTTTATTTTGGAGTTGTGACTAAGAACACCTTGGTTGTCGCCAGTAAATTGAACATCAAATTCTATGTAGTCGACTTTAAAAGTATCGGCGAGTGCAATTGACTTAATATTGTTGGCTCCTGCTAAGCCTTTAGCGCCACTATGCGATATAATTTTCACTATAGACTATTGTATACTAAGTAAGAAGTAAAAAAATATGAAGGAGTATTAGTTGTGGCAGATTTTAACCTAGTTTTAGAGCCCGGAGATTACCAAAATGGACTAATTAACACGGTGGTTGAAATACCGAAAGGTTCTAGTCTGAAAGTAGAGTGGGACAGGAAGCGAGCAGCTTTTACACTAGACAGAGTAGAGCCTAAGATCTTTGCTAAACCAGTTAACTATGGTTTTATTCCTGGTACTATTGACGAAGATGGCGACGAGCTGGATACACTGGTTGTCACGGACGAGCCAATACCGACAGGAGTATGGCTAGAAGCTAGAGTATTAGGTATTCTAAATTTCGAAGATGACTCCGAGATGGATTATAAAATCATTTGCGTGCCAGCAGATGATCGTAACGAGGGTGACAGATACCAATCTTTAGATGACCTAGGCGACAGATGGAAGCAACAAATTGAGCATCATTTTACTCATTATAAAGATTTAAAAAAGCCTGGAACGACCAATGTCATGGGCTGGGGCGACGCAAGTGAAGCCAAGAAGATAATTGCTGAATGCATTGACCGATATAATAATCAAAAATAGTTTCTTCACGTCCAAAAAAACAAATCAAAATTAACTGAGCTTTATTTTATTGAGCCAGAACTGTTTATTCTATATAATAAGCATAAGCATTGTATAAAATAAGGGAGGGTGAATTGAAAACTAAAGTAGCAATAAATGGTTTCGGTCGGATTGGTAGGAACGCATTTAAAATAGCATTCGAGCGAAGTGACCTAGAAATTGTAGCCATCAATGACCTTACCGATACTAAAACCTTAGCGCATTTACTGAAGCACGATAGTAACTATGGTGTTTATCATCATAAAGTAGAGTACGATGAAGAAAATTTAATTGTTGACGGCCAAAAAATAAAAATTTACAAACAAACAGACCCAAGTTTATTGCCTTGGGGCGAAATTGGCGTCAC
>JAGORN010000038.1 GCA_018062805.1 Candidatus Saccharimonadota bacterium
GTACCCAAGAGGACTAGTTTTAGTCACCGGCCCAACCGGTTCTGGTAAGTCGACGACACTAGCTGCACTAGTGCATAAAATTAACCACGAGCGCGCCGACCATATAGTAACCATAGAAGATCCAATAGAATTTACCCATAAAAGCGCTAAGTCGGTCATTGTCCAAAGAGAGGTCCACTATGACACCTTTAGTTTTTCGGCCGCACTCCGTTCTAGTCTTAGGCAAGACCCAGATGTTGTTCTAATTGGTGAGATGCGAGACCTCGAGACCATTGCAGCGGCTATCACCATTGCCGAAACTGGTCACTTAGTTTTTGCTACGCTACACACTAACAGTGCTGCTCAAAGTATTGACCGTATGATAGATGTTTTTCCACCTCACCAGCAACCTCAAATTCGCTCACAGCTTAGTAACATTTTAATGGCTATTTGTTCACAGCGACTTATTCCGTCAATAGGTGGAGGCCGAGTGGCTTCCGCTGAAATACTTATTGGCACACCGGCAGTCCGAAATATAATTAGGGAAGGTAAGAGCCATCAGCTAGATGCCGTCATTCAGACGGGTGCCGAATTTGGCATGCAGAGCATGGATAAAACTCTGGTTAACTTAATACATAGCGGAACTATAACTTACGACGAAGCTCGTAACTTTGCTGTCGACCTAGAAGAACTAGATAGGCTAATGAGAGGATAATCAAAAAATGTTAACATACAAATTTACCGCTCGGAACCCAGCAACTGGGCAAAAAATAACCTCAATTATTCAGGCAGATAACGAAAAAGCGGCGGGTAAACTTATTCATGACCAAGGTTTGGCACCACTAGAAATAACTTTGCAAAAAGAGGGTGGTCGTGGGTTCTTCAACAAAGTTAAAACGAAAGATAAAATTTTATTTGCCCGCCAACTAAGTACTCTTATAAATGCAGGTTTACCCTTGGTGCAGAGTCTTCGTTCGGTTCAAAAACAAACTTCATCTAAGCCAATGCAAGCAGTTATTGCCGAAGTTATCGCCGACGTTGAAGCTGGTACCGCCTTTTCGGCTAGTCTTGAAAAACACCCAGATGTATTTAACACAATTTTTGTTAACTTAGTAGGTGCTGGTGAAATATCTGGCACCTTAGACACTAGCCTAGAGCGGTTAGCTAATCAACAAGAAAAAGACGCTGAAATACTGAGTAAGGTTCGTGGAGCCATGGTTTATCCAATGGTAGTTGTGGCTGTTATGGTCCTAGTAGTTGGCTTTATGCTTGTTTCAGTGTTACCGCAAGTTAAAGTCTTGTACGATGGCCTACCAGGGGCTCAGCTACCACTACTAACTAGGGTGCTTCTTGGTATGTCAGAAATAATCACTAAGTTTTGGTGGGTGCTAATAATTTTATTAGGCATTGGTGCCGTCTTTGGCTCTAGGTGGTTCAAGAGCGCTGGTGGTCGGCGAGCAGTAGATAAAACTAAAATGCGCGCCCCAGCTATTGGGCCACTGTTTATGAAAATGTATATGGCCCGTTTTGCCCGAACTGGAGCTACTTTGGTGGCTAGTGGTGTGCCACTACTGCAAATGTTAGAAATAACCGGTAAGGCCGTTAATAATGTCTGGATTGAAGACTCTGTAAACCGCGCAATAGTACAGGTTAAGGGCGGAAAAAGTTTAGCCGACAGTCTAGAAGGTGACCCAAACTTTTTAGAACTAGTACCAAACATGCTTCGCATTGGTGAAGAATCTGGCTCGGTAGAAGAAATGATGTCACGAACAGCCGACTTCTACGAAAAAGAGGTAGACCAACAAATTAAAACCATCAACACCATTATTGAACCAGCTTTGATGATTGTTCTAGGTATAGTTGCACTTATTATTGTGGCCGCTGTATTGCTACCAATTTACAGCCTAGCTGGCAAAGACTTAACAGGTACTAGTTAATTAGCCTTGATTAATCTGTTATAAGCTGTTAGTATATTCGTTGATTGAAATTAACATTAAATTATACCTAAGAAAGAAGATTTAAGTAGTGAAGAAAGCGGTTATTGCCACCGGTGGCAAGCAGTACATTGTCAGTGAAGGCCAAGAATTAAGTGTCGAGTTACTTGGTGATGAAAAGTCGGTTACTTTTGAGCCACTAATGGTCATAGACGGAACTAAAGTTACTGTAGGAACACCTACGGTTAAAGGTGCCAAAGTTACGGCAACCGTGTTAGAGCAGTCGGTTCAGGCTGACAAAGTAACTTCAATTCGCTATAAAGCAAAGAAGCGAGTCAAGACGGTTCGTGGCCATAGGCAGAAGCACACTAAGTTAGCTATTAAAACCATCTCTTAAACAATTAAAATCTTTTTAAGAATAAAATATTAGATATTCATAAATTTTATATTTACATTGTGTAATTAAAATTCAATTTAGTCTTAAAATTGATAATAATTATTTATATTTACTTTGTGCCGACAAAGTAACAAAACTCCTGGGCGCATTTTTAACTTTGCTTAACTCTTTGTAAAATCCACATAGCGCAAAAAGAACTTGGCCCGCTTCAAAAATTTTAAGCTAGCGGGCCTTCAAACATCTTTTTGCCTTGGCCATGTAAATTTTACAAGACTTAAATAAGGTTCAAAATGCATGCCCAGACCCAAAAAACCATTTCTTAATTCTGTAGCGAGTAGGTTCGGGCATCATAGGGTTTATTTGATTTAGTTATTGTAAAAATTAACCAGTCTAAGGCAAAAAGTTAGCCCTGCTTTCTTTAAATTTTTAGCAGGGCCGACCAAAGGGAGTTCTTTTTGCGACTTGTAATTTTTAACAATAAATAAGTATTAAACACTATGCGTCCGAGAGTTTTGCCTTACTTTGTCGGCACAAAGTAAATATAAAAAGTAAACTATAAAATTCAATATTTATAAAAGTGTTTTTCTCGGCACAAAGTAAGAATAATTAAATATAAAATACTTATTTTTAATCGAAAACCTAAATTGTCCTTATAAAGTTAATAATATATCTATATTTTTAATTAAATTTGTTTAAATAATTGCCTCAACAGAGGTAAAAATAGTTCAAAAACGCTTGCGCTTATTAAAGTTTAGTAGTATTATCGAAGAGTATATAAGCGAAATTAAAACCCTCGTAATGTGGGCACAAGAAAGGGCACCAAAAATGCTTAAAAAATCAAATCAAAAAGGCTTCTCCATCATCGAAGTTCTTATAGTTCTGGCTATTGCCGGACTTATTATGTTAATCGTCTTCTTAGCTGTCCCAGCTTTACAACGAAACGCCCGTAATAATGACTATAGCGCAGAGGCTAACAGGTATGCTAGTGCATTTCAAGAAGTACAGTCAAATAAGGGTGGTGGATTTTTGACGGTAGGCTCCGCGACTTCTGGTACTGATACTGATGCCGGTAAGCTCTGGAGTGCTGCAAATCCAAAAACATTTACAACAGTAACTGTATCAGGTACAGCCGCAGCTGTACCAACAGCACCAACATCAGATGGCAATTTTTCGAATACTATATATGTTATACAGAATTTTAAGTGTCAATCTCCTGACTCATGGACTCGTGATGGTGGTTCAGTATCGACTAGGCAGACATCTGTACTTTTCACGACTGAGTCAAGAACTGGTGTTGTAACAAAATGCCAAGATATCTAAAATGGCATTTTTACTCGAACTAGAATAATTAGACTAACAAAAAAATATAAATGACTAGCAGCTTAAGAGCACTAGTCATTTATAATATTCTTCTAAAATAGACACTATATTGTTTCATCTAATTATAAATACACAAACTATTCCTCGGATAAGAAAAGAGATCCATCAAAATTTCTTATATTGATTAAGATCTCATGATTAATTTTTGTTCTTGATGAAGATTACAAAAAGAATATACAAAAAATTGGTTTAGTTACTTTATTAACCTTAACTTATAACTTAAGATATACTAATAAGCATGAACGATTTAACAAAAATAGTAATTTTTGGGTTTTTGGGGTTGGTTTTTGGAAG
>JAGORN010000039.1 GCA_018062805.1 Candidatus Saccharimonadota bacterium
AAAAAGAGCGGTATGGGTTCACCATATCGCTCTAGTTTTCGAACTGATCTAGTTAGTTTGCTTGTTGCTTGGTTGCAACACGTCGATCACGACGTACTCTGTTGACAAACTTCTTTGATGAGTGCAGCTCTTCGTAGAATAGCGTGAAGCTTTCTAACGTGGAAATTTTACTCAAACAAAACGCCTCGTTTAACCTGTCTATTATAGCAAACTGACCCCTATTTTGTCAATAGTACGAGCACTGTTAAGCTACGTTGCTTAATTCTCAGGAAATATTCAGAAATAGTAGCTATATTTTAAGTACTAGCTTAAACACTAGTACAAGTTTTTGGGGCTTTATGTGGGAAACTGGAGGAGTAAAAATCTTGGAAAATCTGCGATATTCCAAGATAACCCAAATGAAGCGAGTTTGATAAAGGTTTGTTCCTCTACGAGTAGAACCTTTATCAAACAAAAAACGCTAAGGTTCAGTTGCTGAATTGCCCTAGCATTGGTTATTTAAAGCCGTTTTAAAGCAGTTTAGTTGGTGGGCCCTAGAGGATTTGAACCTCTGACCTCTTCCACGTCAAGGAAGCGCTCTAGCCAACTGAGCTAAGAGCCCACATAAAAATGCTTTAACACCCAGAATTATAAAACACTCAAGGTGTGAAAGGCAAGTATCCACAGGAAGTGTGGATAAGCCAGTATTAAAAGACTAGTATTAAAAGGCTAGCTTTACTATACTACTCAGTACAGGTGAAGTTTTATCAGGTGTGTTGAACGAAAAAGCATCGTTTATGGTGGGCACACACTAAATATTACAACCACTTTTGTCTTAAGGTTGTTACAAACAGCAAACTGCGAGATAAGACAAACAGTAGGTAATATTTAAAACCTGCCAAAAGGCAATTTCGTAAAATATGCGTAAGTTTAACGACTTACGCATATTTTTTGTATATAAACTTAATAAAAACATTAAATAGTATTTTTATTGCTATCCATGTCTTTTAGACCTTGCTTTTAGTACAATAGAATCAAAGAGGAGATAAGAAGTGGCTAAAAATAACGAAACTGTAGATTTAGGTGCAATGCGACATAGCTTGGCTCATATTATGGCCGATGCCGTTCAGAGGTTATGGCCAGATGCTAAATTTGGGGTTGGTCCAGTGGTAGAAAATGGTTTTTATTACGATATTGACTTAGGTGAAACTAAAATTTCTGAAGAGGATTTTAAAAAAATCGAAAAAGAAATGCAGCAAATAGTTAATACTAACTCTGAATTTATTAGATCTGAAGAAGCTGTAGATAAGGCAATAAAATGGGCAAAAGCAAATAAGCAGCCTTATAAAGAAGAACTTCTAAACGATTTAAAACGTGCTGGAACCACAATTGCCAAAGACCTAGATACAAGTGAGCTAGGTTTGCCAAGTGACTCTTCTAAAGTAGAGAACGTATCATTTTATACTAACGATACTTTTACAGATTTGTGCCGTGGACCTCATGTTGAGTCAACAGGTAAAGTCGGCGCTTTTAAGCTAATGCGGGTTGCTGGTGCATATTGGCGTGGCAAAGAGACTAACCCCCAGATGCAACGTTTGTATGGAGTAGCTTTTACTACCAAAGAGGAACTAAGTAACTATTTGCACATGCTAGAGGAGGCAAAAAAGCGAGACCATCGTAAACTTGGCCAAGAACTAGACCTTTTTACCTTCTCTGATTTAGTCGGGCCTGGTCTGCCGCTATATACACCAAAAGGGACTGTTCTTATTGAAGAATTAAAAAATTCATTAAAAGAAATAGGCAGGCAATATGGGATGCAACAAGTTTCTATTCCACATATAGCCAAAATTGACCTATACGAGACCTCTGGGCATGCACAAAAATTTAGTGGTGAGTTATTCCATGTGGAAAGTCACTATGATCAAGATTTTGTACTTAAACCTGTGAACTGTCCTCACCATACGCAAATTTATGCTGGGCAACCACGGAGCTACCGTGATTTGCCACTTCGTTATGTTGAGCAGACTATGCAATATAGAGATGAAAAGCCAGGACAACTAGGGGGATTGCAGCGAACTCGAGGTTTTACAGTAGATGATGGCCATACTTTTTGTAGGCCGGATCAGATTAAGCAAGAAGCTTCTACCATAGTTGAGATTATTAGAGATTTTTATCAAGCACTTGGACTGTGGGGTGATCACTGGGTTTCCTTATCTGTTAGGGACTATTCAAACCCGGATGCCTATATTGGCGAACCAAAGGATTGGGATATTGCAGAAAAAATGTTGCAAGAAGTTTCAGATGATTATGGCTTGAATGCACGCAAGATAGAGGGAGAAGCGGCAATATATGGTCCAAAGTTAGACTTTATGTTTAAGGACGCATTAGGTCGGGAGACTCAGTTAGCTACAATTCAGCTTGATTTTGCTATGCCTAAAAGGTTTGCCCTAAAATATACAAATGAAAAAGGCCAAGATGCAACACCTGTAATGATCCATCGTGCAATTCTAGGTTCATTTGAAAGGTTCATAATGATACTTATAGAACACTATGCCGGAAAGTTCCCAGTGTGGCTAGCGCCAGAGCAAGTTAGGTTTATTACAGTCAATCAGACTGATCCGATAGTTAACTATGCCAATGAATTAGTCGAAAAAGCCAAAGAGCTTGGGTTGCGAGTAACAGCCGACAATAGCAATGAATCTGTTGGCAAAAAAATTCGTTCCTCCGAGAAAATGAAAATCCCATACACAATAGTCGTTGGTGAAAAAGAATTAGAAGAAGGGGTAACCACTCCTAGGGTTAGATCCGATATGCAGGTAAATATAGAAAACCCAATTGCTATAGAGAATTTTCTGAAAACTGTCGCCAATGAAGCAAAGAGCCGTACTGCTCATACGACCATATAATATGAAAACTATTGCAATAGATATTGATGATGTACTTGCATTGTCTGCATCCGCTTTTGTTGATTTTAGTAATAAACGCTGGGGTACTAACTTGGAAGTAGATGACTATCATGAACATTGGGCCGAGTTGTGGCAAGTAGATAACTCAGAAGTAAACAAAAGAGCGCTTGAATACTGGAACTCCGATACTACTAAAAATGTAACTGCCATTGCAGATGGCGAGGTCGTCTTAAAGTCGCTTGCCAAGAACTACAAGCTTGTAATAGCCACCGCAAGACGCATACACACAGAATCTGATACAACAGCATGGCTGGACAAGCATTATCAAAATCTGTTCAGTGAAGTTCATTTTGCAGGAATGTGGGACGAGGTTACTGATAATTCAATTAAAGCTACGAAAGCTGAGTTATGTAGGCAAATTGGTGCCAACTTTTTAATAGATGATCAGCCCAAACACTGTTTTGCCGCAGCGTCTTCAGGTGTCAAATCTATACTATTTGGTGATTATGGTTGGAACAGATTTGAAATGTTACCGCAAGATGTTAATAGGTGTGTAGACTGGCAGTCTGTACAAGAATATTTTAATGAATATGAGTCAGTTTAAAGAAAATGTCTATAGTATTGTGAGGGAAATTCCTTTTGCTAAAGTAATGACATACGGACAAATTGCTGCTTTAGCGGGTAGTCCTGGTGGTGGCAGGGTAGTTGGCCAAATAGCTCATTATGGACCAAGTAATTTACCTTGGCATCGGGTTGTGAATGCAAGGGGTGGCATGGCTAATGGTTACGTGCCAGGTGGTCCAAATTGTCAGTCTGATACTCTTGCCAAGGAAGGTATTGTGGTTGAGAATAATACTTTAAACTTGAAAGAATATATATGGTGGCCCAAAAACTAGAACTTTTAGCAATAATTGGCCCAACGGCCAGTGGTAAGACTGCATTATCTATTGAAGTAGCAAAGAAATTTAATG